>NZ_FJUR01000002.1:0-300000 GCF_900067135.1 Rhizobium sp. 9140
GCGAGAGCGGAATGCGCGTCTCTCCGACGAGGATAGGCGCATCCGGTGTATTCCACGCCTTGGTGGAGAAGGTGGTGCGCGAGGTGCCCGGCGCTGCGTCAAGCGGGCTCGCCAGGGTTTCTACCGCCTGACGGAGAGCTTCCGCCGTTGGCCCGGTGACGACGAGGGTGCTCAAGCCGGGCGTCGCGGCAGGCGCAAACGTCACGGTCGGACCGACAGCAGAGCCTGCCGGCAGCGCCGGGATCAGGCCCTCGATCTCAAGCTGCGTGCCGACCAGCACAGTCAGGGTGCCGGCGACCGGTGCCGTGGGCATGGTCGCATGGAAGACAACCGTCTGGTTCGGCATCTGCACGCGCAGGGCCAGAGCCTGTGCGAGACGCAGCAGCATGTTCGACCGGCTCGGGTTCGTCAGGGCCGGCGCGACGATGTCGATCGTCGTCGCACCCGTGGCGTCGAGGCCGACGGCCGGGATATCGTCGATGCTGGAGAAGCGATTGCCGACCGGTGCGTTGAAGGTCAGATATGTCCGGCTCGGGTCGATATTGGTCCAGAGATCATAGGTCGACTGGATGCTGCAATCGGTGCGGTGCCGCTGCTGCGTGGCAAGGCGCACGACGTTCGCACCCGCCTGCAGCGCGCCGGCCGGAAGCGGCAGCACGAGATCGCTGACCGCATCGGCCGAGGCGACCGGCACCTGTCCGATGACGCTGCCGTTGAGCTCCACGGAGAAGGTGGAGGCTTCCGGCGCGACGACGATGGAGTTCTGGTAGCCGATGGTGATGGCCGTGGCGGCGCTCGCCTGTTCAGGTGTCACGTAGATCGTCCATGTCCGCCGGTCGGCCTCCCCGGAGAGGCTCAGCTTGCCGAACGGCAGGATGTAGCGGCGGCCTGCGTCCGTTTCGGAAGCTGTCTGGATACGCGGTCTTGCTTCGGCCTGCGGGGGAGCCGTTGGTTTGGCCGGCGCTGGCTGTGTTGGCTGGGGTGCCGGGCGCACGGGCGCGCCGGGCGAGACCTGGAAGGGCGCCGGCTGCGTTGCTGGTTGCTGTGGGCGTGCCTCGGGTGCCGCTGCTGGCGGCTGTGATTGCGCCTCCGGCTGGCCCGGAGAGGACGACGGTGCCGGCTGAGCCGGGGTTGCCGGCCGCTCTCGGGACATGTCGAAAGGGGTGGTCTGAGCGAGGAGCTGCGACGGCGCAAGGAGGGCGAGCGTGCAGGCGATGACGAAGGGCTTCATGGTCTCGCTGCCTCCTTCTTGACGGGGGCCGCTGCTTCCTTCGCGCCACCAAGGCTGCGGAAGAAGTAGAAGAGGCCGCGATTGGTCTGGTAGAGCGCGATGACGAAGAAGCTGATCGTGCCACGGATAAGGCCGGGATTGCGCCGCCGACCCATCTGGAATTCCGTCCACTGTGCGGAGTTCGCAAAGATGATATCAGCAAGCAGCCGCCGTTCCTGCGGTTCGCGCGGCGCGAACGTGCAGCCGACGAGCACGAAGCCCTCGCCCCGGCCGCTACGCACGATCTTGACCGGCATGGAGGACGGCGCGCCCGGGCTGAACGTCTCGACGCGGATCTCCTCCATAGCCCCCACCGTCAGCGGCTGCATGGAGCGATCGTAGACGTGGACGAGAAGACCGTTGACCGAGACGTTTTCGATGACGCCTGGGAACCACTGGTCGCCCACGCGGAATTCGCACCGCCGTTTGACGTTGACACGCCGGGACGACGACTTTTCGCGCCGTTCCGACACCACGCCCAGCGCGCAGCCGGCGAAGACGAGGTTGAGCAGGTTCCAGCCGGCGACGACCAGCGTCACGTCGGATTTGTAAGGCTCGGCATAGATCTTGTAGAACGACATGACGGTGGCGATGAGCAGCACGCCGAAGATGACGAAGAAAGGCCGGCTGATCTCCGAAAGCCTGTTGTCGCTGATCGACTCGTCCTTCGCCGTGACCTTGAACGTGGGCTTCGACGGATTGAAAATGACGGAGATGACGGCCGGCAGAAGGTGGACCGTCTGCACATATTCATAGAGTTCTGAAATCCAGGGCCAGCGGAAGCGGCCGTAGAGATAGTTCTGCATGAGCAGGTTCACGAGCATGTAGGTGGTCGTATAGGCGAGGAACTCGCCGCCGGACCCGACGAAGATCTCCAGATCGAAAAAGATGTAGAAGAGCGGCGCGAACAGGAAGACCGTGCGGGGAAACGGGAAGAGCCAGAAGAGCGTCGAGGACATATAGCAAAGCCGCTGCGGCATGCTCAGACCGCGCTTGAAGAGCGGCATGCGGAACATGAGGATCTGCATCATGCCCTGCGCCCAGCGGCTGCGCTGGCCGATGAAACTTGCGAAGGTCGCGGGCTGGAGCCCGGCGATCAGCGGTTTGTCCACATAGACGCTGTTCCAGCCGCGCGCGTGGAGCGCGAGGGCCGTTTCGCAGTCCTCGGTGATGCTGACGCCGCTGAAGCCGTTGGTGTCTTCCAGTGCGCGCCGGTTTAGCACGGCGGCGGAACCGCAGAAGAACGCGGCGTTCCACTTGTCGAGACCGCGCTGGATGATGCCGTAGAACATTTCGTTCTCGCTCGGCATCTTGTTGAAGGTTTTCAGGTTGCGCTCGATCGGGTCGGGATTAAGGAAGAAGTGCGGCGTCTGCACGAGGAAGAGGCGCGGATCCTCTTCGAAATATCCGACCGTTTCGCGCAGGAAGTCGCGGGCCGGGCATGGTCGGCGTCGAAGACGGTGATCAGATCGCCATGCGACTGGCGCATGCCGTTGTTCAGGTTGCCGGCCTTGGCGTGCTCGTTGCGGTCACGCGTGAGATAGTTGGCGTCGAGGTTTCGGCAGAGCTCCTGGAGCTCATCGTGTCGGTTCTGGGCGGCCTGCGCATCCGGGATGCTGGCCGCGTTCCGCTTCTGCAGGGTGCCGCCATCGTCAAGAAGCCAGACCGTCAGCTTCTCGGGCGGATAGTCCATGTTCTTGGCGGCGGCGAGCGTGTTGGCCAGCATATCCGCGTCTTCGTTATAGGTCGGGATGAAGACGTCGACCGATGGCGCGTAGTCGGCCGAGCCGGGGCGGGGCCGGTTCGGCGGAAGCGGCATGGAAACGATGAAAAGGCTGAGCGCCAGCATCGACACACTGTACATTTCGGCGAGATACAGCAGGAAGCCCGGAATGAAGTTCTCGAGCTGGTTGACCGGCGGCAGCGTGCTGGTGGTACGCCAGTAAACATAGCGCAGAACGATGGCCGTGCCGAAACCAAGCCCGATCAGGCGCCAGTTGCCTTCCGCCTTCAGCACCTTCAACACGGCAAGCAGTGCCATGCAGAGGAAGGCGGCAACCAGATGCGTCTGGAGGCTGACCGGCAGCGTCGTGATCGCCACGATGACGATCGACATGCAGATCCATGCAATGACGATGAGCGCCTTGACCATGATCCTAGTTTCCTTGTTCCGAATATCGCTGGATATGGCTCATGGTTTACATTTCTCCCGCACAGGAACTGGTGGGCGAGATCGTGCAGGGAACGGCCGGAATGATAGGCTGGGCCTGCAGCGGGGAAGCGCTCGACAGGCGGGTCAGGCCCTGCTGCTGCAACTGGCTCGTTGGTCTCGGTGCCTGCGGCGTTTGCGATCCGGTTGCAGGCGACGTCGCGGGTGTCGTGGTCGGATCCGGCAGGCGCGCGGTCCCCGGCAGCGTCTGTGGTTCGATATCATCCGCGGTGGGCTGGCCCGTCCTTGCCAGAGGCGAGCGCGTGACCATGTTCGGCGCGGGGATGGCGACGGCGGGAACGATCGGCCTGACGGTTTCGATGCGCGACGCCGCGGGTCGCGTGTTCTGGCTCTCGAGGCTCCGAATCGCCGGGCGAACCGGAGCGGCAGGTGTTGCGACCGGTGCCGGCGCTGGTGGCTGAAGCCGGGCGCCGGCACCTGCGGCATAGATCGGCCGGCCGAGCTGCCCGACCGTGGGGTCGAGAGGCGGAACGTTGCCATAGGGGTTCCAGCCGACGCTGTCGAAGGCGCCCGTCAGCGTATAATGGTACATCATCGATAGAAGCTCGTCGCGAGACGCACCGGTCTGGCAGAAACGGACGCGGGTCTGGATTCTGCCAAGATAGTGGAACGTGCGTACGTCATTATCCGGCGCCTTGATTTGTTGCCAACCGTAAAGGCATGCATCGCCGGAGCCCGGATTGGTCCCGTAAGCATAAGCGAAAGCGCCGTAATTGTTCTGAACGAAGCTCGGGGAAATGCTCATGCGGATGGTCGGGAACTCCGACCGCATCTCGCCCACAGCCTGCGCCGTCGTCATCAGCCCGGTCGACAGGCGAGACGCGCCGGCGAACGGCGTGGACGCGGGGCCGAAATAGCGCACCTGAATGTAGTTCTGGCCGCGACTGCGGGCATCGGTGCTCAGGATGATGTCCTGCCGGACGGCGTTGGAGAAGTTGCGCTCGATCACGCTGACGATCGCGGGGCCGCCGGGCGGCGGAAACGCCAGCGCCTTTTCGGCTGCAACTTCGGTTGGCGCCGAGGTCATTTTCAGGCCCCCCGTCTGCATGCAACCGGAAAGTGCCGAGGCGCCCAAAGCCAGAAACGCGCCCTGCGTGACGGTTCTTCCTGCAATTGCGAGAGCTGTATGAAACATGGGCGACGTGCATCCAGTGATGGAATCAGGGTTCTTCCACCTCATTTCTCGCTCGCATGGTTAACGTACAGTTAATATTCGCTAACACTTTCCTATTTGCGCGCTGCAGGGGACGATTTATGATGTTTACGTGGTTTAGACGAGACGTTTTATGCCGTCTGACGTCTGCAAAAGCACCTGCGTGATCATCCTCTGCAGCGAATCACTGTCGCGATTTATGGAAGAATGACGACGGTTCACTGGGTCTGCATCATGGGTTACGAACACTGCCTTTTGAGCCGCTCGGCTTGAGAAATGTCGCCCGTGGGACTGACGATGCGCTACTGCGCGCCCGTGGTCGGCCCGGGATTGTTCGGTGCCATCGGGCTCTGTGCGGGTGGCGTTCCGGCTGTCCTTCCCGCCGGGTCGTTCTGCGATGGGCTCATGATCAGCCAGCCGATCGCGATCATGATCACGAGAAGGATGGCGATGCTCAGGGCCGTTCGGTTCAACGCCATGTTATCTCTGCCTCTTTCAGCTTTTGCCGGGTGCCAGCATGCTCGCCTTCGGATCGACCCGGCCCGACGCGTCCTCGACACGCGTCGAAGCGGCATAGACGAACAGGATGCAGATGACCGACATGAGGA
The DNA here is from genome assembly GCF_900067135.1 of Rhizobium sp. 9140. NCBI lineage: Bacteria > Pseudomonadati > Pseudomonadota > Alphaproteobacteria > Hyphomicrobiales > Rhizobiaceae > Rhizobium > Rhizobium sp. 9140. The sequence goes on from NZ_FJUR01000002.1 coordinate 5,262, forward strand.
CGACCACGATGACAGATTGGTTTCCAGTGCGAACTCTCATGCCGCGTAAAGCCGTCCGCGAGTCGTAAGTTCCCCTCGACGTCAGCGTTTGGCTAAGAGAGGAGCCTTCGCGCGTTAAGCATGTTGCGCATTTATCGCAGAACCGACGGCATCGGAGGCCCTCCGGGTGTATCGCCGGTCGATTTCCGCATCCTTATCGTGTAAGAGGCAATCAACCCACAGCAGTGATAGCGTGCCGCCTATGGCCATGACGTTCCTTACGAACAACACGAAGACCAGTGTCAGCTTCACCGAAGCCGACACCACGCTGGTGCTCGTCAAAGACGTGATCCTTTCGGTCACCAACAGTGGCATCGTTGCGTCCGGTCTTGCAAAGGCGCGCGCCGTCGTGGTTGATGGTACGATTTCGGCCGGTGTGTCCGGCGTCACGTTCGGCGCGGCCAATGCCGGCGACCTGAAAGGGTCCGTCGTCGTCTCGGAGACCGGATCGATCGTCGCGGGCGCCTTCGGCATATCGGCGACGGCCGTCGGCATGGATATCGTCAATCGCGGTGGTATTTTAGGCAAACAGGCCGGCGTCAGCGTGGTCGGCAGCAAAGCGAATGTCGCCAACGAGGGCACCATTTCGTCGGCAGCCGGCAGTGCTGTCTCGGTGGTGGGTGCCGCGGCCATGGTCGTCAACAACGGCCGGATGGCTGGACAGACGGATGCCGTGAAGCTTTCCGGCGACCGCATGGCCATGACGAACAACAAGGACATCTCGTCTGCCACGGCCGCTGGCATTGTCATTGATGGATTGGGCTCGACCGTGACCAATAACGGGTCGATCGGCGCGCGCGGCAATGGCATCGTGGCAACCGGCGTCGCGGAGATCATCACCAATAATGGCACGGTCGGCAGCGGTGCCAGTGCGATCGTGGCGAAGGGCAAGAACGCCGTCATCACGAACTCCGGTGCTCTGCAGGCGAGCGTCGATGGCATCGCGCTTTCCGGCGCGAACGGCACGGTGACGAACAGCAAGATGATTGCGGTCGGTGGCACGGCCGTCAGCGTTACCGCCAATGGTGCGATCGTCAACAATCTGGGCACGATAAGCGGTGCCATCGGCATCGCCGTCGTGGGTGACGCCGCGCGAGGCGCCAACAGCGGCACGATTTCCGCCTCCAAGGGCAGCGCTGTCGATTTCACCAAGGCGGATCACGCCAGCTTCAACAATAGCGGCGTGTTGTCCTCGGCGTCCGGTCTTGCGTTCAAGGGCGGCGATGGCCAGCAGTCGCTGACGAACGGCGGCACGATCAAAGGCGATGTGCTTCTGGGCGGCGGCAGCGACTATTTCGATGGCCGCGGTGGCACCGTCATGGGCAAGGTCGCGGGTGGTGCCGGCCACGACACGTATGTCATCGACAACGCCCGTACGTTGTTGGTCGAAGCCAAGAATGCCGGAAACGATCTCGTCATCTCCAGCGTCAGCTACGCGCTGGCCGATAATTTCGAGTTCCTGACGCTGGGTGGGACGGCGGCGGTGAACGCGACCGGCAATGCGCTGGCGAACCAGATCCACGGCAATGGTGCCGACAACCGGATCGACGGCAAGGTCGGCAACGATATGATCTGGGCCATGGCGGCGCGGATATTCTGACGGGCGGTGCCGGCATCGACCAGTTCGTCTTTGCCAGCGGCGACGGGCGCGATGTCATCACCGATTTCGCCGCCAGCGGCAAGGCGCATGACATTCTCGACCTGACCGGTGTGAAGGCGATCACCAGCTTCACCGACCTGATGAAAAACCATGCCCGGCAGATGGGTAGCGATGTGATGATCGATGCCACCGGTGGCGACAGCATCCTGCTCAAGGGGGTGAAGCTCGCCCATTTCGACAAGGGCGACTTCTTCTTTTGATCTCGTCGCGCGCGGGCGGCTCAGGCCGCCGCGCGCTGGAGCATGCCGAAGAGGTCGCGTGGGTCGTCGGGATCGGCGATGATGTCGATCTGCTGGAAGAAATCCGTCCCGACCAAGGCGGAACGCACATAGCGAAGTGCAGAGAAATCCTCCACTGCGAAGCCGACGCTGTCGAACAGCGTGATCTGCCGCGCATCGCGCCGGCCGGGCGCTTCGCCTCGCACGACCTTCCAGAGCTCCGTCACCGGGTAATCCGGCGCCATCTGCTGAATCTCGCCTTCGACACGGGTCTGCGGCGGATATTCAACGAAAGTGTCGGCACGCAGCAGGATATCCCGGTGCAGCTCGGTCTTTCCCGGGCAGTCCCCGCCGATCGCGTTGATATGGACTCCGCTGCCGATCATGTTGTCGGTGAGGATCGTCGCATACTGTTTGTCCGCCGTGCAGGTGGTGATGATGCCGGCACCCTCGATCGCCTGTTCGGCGCTTTCGCACGCGTGCAATGCGAGGCCCGAACCGGTGAGGTTGCGGATGGTCTTCTCGGTCGCCCTGATATCGATATCGTAAAGCCGGATCTCCGTGATGCCGAGAACGGCCTTCATCGCCAGCGCCTGAAACTCGGCCTGCGCGCCGTTGCCGATCATGGCCATCACCCGCGTGCCCTTCGGGGCGAGATGCCGTGCGGCCATGGCGGAGGTTGCGGCCGTGCGCAGCGCTGTCAGCAGCGTCATTTCCGTCAGCAGGAGGGGATAGCCTGTGGCAACATCGGCCAGCAGCCCGAAGGCGGTCACCGTCTGGAGGCCGGCGGCCATGTTCTTCGGGTGACCGTTCACATATTTGAAGCCATAGATCTCGCCGTCGGAGGTCGGCATCAGCTCGATCACGCCATCCCGAGAATGCGAGGCGATCCGTGACGTTTTGTCGAAGACCTCCCAGCGCCGGAAGTCGTCCTCAATCGTGTCGGTCAGTTCGCGTAGGACGCGTTCGATGCCCAGATGATGGACGAGGCGCATCATGTTCTCGACGCTGACGAAGGGGATCAGGGCCTTTTCGGAAGGCAGGGCAGACATGGGTGTTTCCTCGTTTCAGAGGTCGATGGTAGCAACCGCAGATGCTCACTGAAACGGCAGATGATTGTCATATTCCTTGCTGAACCAAGCAGAGTGCCAGCCGGATTGTGCAAATTGCTCGATCAGCGCGAGAGGAGATATTGCCGCGGCGGGCTGCCCATCATCCGGCGGAACATGGTGGTGAAGGCCGCGATGTTCTCATAGCCGGCATCGAGCGCGACGCTGGTGATCGAGTGCCCGGCGGCGAGCCGCGGCAGCGAGGCGAAAAGGCAGGCCTGCTGGCGCCACGTTACGAAGCTGACGCCGGTCTGGGTGCGAAAGAAGCGCGTAAAACTGCGGCGGCTCATGGCAAGCGTTGCGGCCCAGTCATCAATGCTCGCAACCGCGCGCGGCGCCTCCAGAAAGGCCCGGCAGGCAGCGGCAAGCCGCGGGTCGTTCGGAAAGGGCAGGCCGAGCGGGACTTCAGGCAGTTGCTGCATCTCGTCTAGCAGCAGATCCATGATCAGCTCCCGCCGTCGCGGCTTTGGAAAGGGCGGCGTATCGCGCACCAGTTCGTCCATCAGGTTTGCTGCGAGTGTGGTGACGTTGACCACCTTCGGCCGCTCGACGAAGGCCAGTTGCGTATCGACGTAGATCGACAGCATTTCGACCGGGCTTATGGTTTCCGATGCATGCTCTAGGCCGGCGGGAATGATCAGGCCATGGCCGGGCGGGATCATCCAGCGCCGGTCGCTGGTGCCGACCACGACCACACCGCGGCGCGCGTGCCAGAGCTGCGTCTTGCGGTGCGAGTGCAGGGGGCTGCGCATGCCGGCCTTGTAGTTCCGGCCGATCGCATAGAGCGGCTCCTGCGCCGCATCGATCCGCTTCAGGCTCTGCCGATGCTCATCGAGATCGACACCGATCGTCGGAAAATCCACAAACCGCATTTGGCCCACTCACGAAAGAAGTGGACCAGAGCGCAAAGGTAGGCCAGCGTCAAGGTCTGTAGGAAAAGCGAACGGCGCGTTATGCGCCGAAACGGACGGCCCAAACCGGGAGGAGACCCATCATGGCGAGCGTAACCACACCAAGTGGGGTCCGGGCAGACACCATGGCCTTTTCGATCATAGCGGCAGCCAGCTTCTGCCACATGCTCAACGATATCATGCAGTCGCTGCTGACCTCCCTCTACCCGCTGATCAAGGCGAACTATGCGCTCGATTTCGTCCAGATCGGCCTTCTGACCTTCGCGTTTCAGGTGACGGCATCGCTGTTGCAGCCGTTGGTGGGCGTGGTGACGGACCGTTGGCCGATGCCGTTCTCCCTGCCGGCGGCGATGCTTGCCACCTGCGCTGGGCTGTTTACGCTGGCCTTCGCCCATAGTTTCGAGGTGCTGGTCATCGGTGCCTGCCTCATCGGCGTTGGTTCCGCCGTCTTCCACCCGGAAGCCTCGCGCGTGGCTCGCCTCGCCTCGGGTGGGCGGCACGGTCTTGCGCAATCTTTCTTTCAGGTCGGCGGCAATGCCGGCACGGCCATTGGGCCGCTGCTCGCGGCGTTCGTCGTCATCCCGCGCGGGCAGGAGACGCTTGGCTGGTTCTCGATCATCGCCGTCGTCGGCTTCATCGTGCTATCCTTCGTCAGCACATGGTATCTACGCCATCGCCGCGCGACGGCTGGCCGTCCAACGCTCGACCGCGCCCTGCCGCTGCCGCGCAATCAGGTGCTGTGGACCCTGGCCGTCCTCACCGTGCTGACGGCAACGAAGAACGCCTATCTCGCCAGTCTTTCAAGCTACTTCACATTCTTTGCCATCGAGAAGTTCGGCGTCGGCGTGCAGGATGCGCAGGTCATGTTGTTCCTGTTTCTCGGAGCGTCCGCGGCCGGCGTGTTCTTCGGCGGACCGATCGGCGACCGGTTTGGCGCCCGCGTCGTCATCTGGTTCTCGATCCTCGGCGTCATCCCCTTCGCGCTGATGCTGCCTTACGCCAATCTCTTCTGGACCTCGGCGCTTGTCATCGTCATCGGCTTCATCTTCTCCTCCGCGTTTTCCGCCATCGTGGTCTTCGCGCAAGAACTGGTGCCGGGCCGTGTAGGGCTGATCGCCGGCATGTTCTTCGGCTTCGCCTTCGGGTTCGGAGGCATCGGCGCAGCCGTCCTCGGCCTGTTTGCCGATCGCTACGGCATCGAGTTCGTCTACCGGCTCTGCTCCTACCTGCCGCTGCTTGGCCTGCTCACTGTCCTGCTGCCGAAGCTGCCCGGTCGAAAGCGCGCCTGAGGCTACAGACTGATGCTACCGCCTGCGGCTCCGTCGCAGATGGCTTCCGCCTCAATCTCGACCGCGTAATCGCCGATCAGATTGCCCGCCTCCATCATCGTGTTGGCGGGCAGGACGGTGCCGAAGACGCGGCCGTGGGCGCGGGAAACCGGCTCCCATTGGCTGGCGTCGCGCAGATAGACGCGGGTCCGCACCACATCTTCCATCGATCCGCCGAGCGCGGCGATCGATGCGGCGATCTTGTCGAGGATGTAGGTTGCCTGCGCTCCCGCATCCCCCGGCGCGACGCAGCGGTCGGCTGCATGCGTGGCCGTCGTGCCGGAGACGTGGATGCGGTTGCCCACGCGGACGGCGCGGCTGTAGCCGGCGATCGGCTCCCAGATGCTGCCGGAGGAGACACGGCTGCGTCCCGGCCGGCCCGGAACCGGCTCGGCGGTGTAGATCGAGGGAATGGCACTCAGATGATGGCTGAGATCGCCGGAGGCGGTAAGGAACGGCGGCTTGCGATATTCATCGCCGCAATCGCCGGGGATGGGCTGGGTGGCGGCGAAAGCCTCGTTAAGATCCGCATGGTCCTGCGCGTCGAGCGAGAAGCCGAAAACGTTCAGATTGTCGCCGCGATGCTCGTTTTCTCCAAGCCGCGCGCCGATGATCGTGGCGGCAACGGCTGGATGTTCTAGAACCCAGCGGCTGGCGACGTTCGACAGAGAGACATGATGTCGCCGGGCGATCCGCGATGCGGCTTCGAGGATGCCCTGAAACGCGGCCCAGCCGCCGGCCGTGTCGATGAAGCGCTTGTATTTCGAGCGGCTCCAGTCGGGTATCGTTTCCGGTTCCGGCGCACCCAGCCATTTTTCGGAGAGAAAGCCCCCGCAGAGCGAGCCATAGGCCAACAGCTTGACGCCGCGCTTCTGGCAGAGATCCGACAAGGCGCCTGCGGCACGGCGGTCGACCAGCGAGAACGAGACCTGATTGGTCGTGATCTCGATGCCGTCGGACAGCGCCAGCGCCAGATGCCCCGCGTCGAAATTCGTCAGGCCCAGCGCGCCGATGAGGCCTTCTTGCTTCAGCCGCTGCATCTCGTTGAGGGCATCCAGCCAGGCGGGGTGCTGGAAGGTCCACCAATGAAACTGCAAAAGGTCGATCCGCTCGACCCCGAGCCGGGTCAGACGTTCCTCGACGCCGCGCCGCACGATATCGCGCGTCATCGGGCCGGGCTCGGGACACCACTTCGTGAAGGCGACCGGTCGCGGTGCATTCGGGTAACGCGACAGGAGACGGCCGGTGATCACCTCGGCCGAACCATAGTGATCGGCCATATCGAACGTGTCGAAACCGTTTCGAGCATAGGCCTGCAAGGCGTCTGCACCCATGTCCGGATCGATCGTCGTGCCGTTCTTTTCGATGTCGGCGACCTGCCAGAGGCCGCAGACGAGGCGGCTGATCTCCAGATCGGGTGTGAGGCGAATGCGGTCAGGGCGCTCGGTCATCAGGACGTCTCCCGGGCCTGCGCCCGCGTTTTTCGCGGCGGCCGAGCGCGCTGCGCTCGCCCAGAATGCCGCGGGGCCGAAGAAGAAGGATGGCGCAAAGGCCGACGCCGATTGCGACGATCTGCAAGGATGCGGCGCGTATCCAGCGACGAGCGCGTGAATATCGAGTGCCGGACCCATCGGCGGAGCCGAGACGGCGCTCATGCCATGGCTCCGAGATAGGCCTCGATGACAGCGGGATCGCGCGCGACCTCTGCCGGGCTACCCTCGGCAAGCGGCCTGCCCAGCGCCATGGCGACGACCCGCGAGCAGAGACGGGAGACCATGTCCATATTGTGCTCGATCAGGAGGATGGACGTGCCCTCCGCGTTCAGCCGCCGCACGCGCTCGATGATGGTCTCCAGCAGGGCCGGGTTGACGCCGGCCGCGGGCTCGTCGAGCAGGATAGCGGTCGGATCCGCCATCAGGATGCGCGCCAGTTCCAAGAGCTTGCGCTGTCCGCCGGAGAGAACCCGTGCCGGCTGGTGTTCGAGATCCGACAGGGTGACGAAGGCGAGAAGCGCGCGTGCCTTCTCGACCGCCGCCTTCTCCTGTCGTCGCACATGGGCGACGCGCAGAAAATTGGCGAGCAGCCGCTCCCCGTCCTGGCGCTGCGCGCCCGCGAGCACGTTTTCGAGCACGGTCATTTCGAGGAAAGGTCTCGGGATCTGGAACGTCCGCCCGATACCGAGGCCGATCCGCTGTTCCGGCCGATCCTGCGATGCGTCGCGCCCGCCGATCCGGATCTCGCCCGATGTCGGTTTCAGCGTGCCCGCAATGAGGTTGAAGAGTGTCGTCTTGCCAGCCCCGTTCGGCCCGATCAGCCCAACCATCTCGCCGCGCGCCAGCCGCAGCGACATCCTGTCGACCGCCGTCATCCCGTCGAACCGCTTGACGAGATTGCGGGCATCGATAACGGAACTTTCAGCTGCCGGCGTTTTCGAGGCGATCTGGAATGGCAAGCGAGGGATTCCGAGGCTGCAATGAATTCAGTGATTTACGCGATGGTAGTCAGTTTTCGAATAGCCGAGACGGACTTTAGAATGGCCGACTATACCAAGATGCTGATAACACTAAAAAAAAGGCACAGCTAGGCCACCGGGCAACAGCGTTCCGGAAGTTCGGCTTTACGCTGCGGGTGTTGCAGACTTTCGACAGTTGGAGCCGTGTTTCAGCCGGGTGCCTGGCCATCATCGAACTGTGTTGGCTGAAACCAAAAGATATCGACCGGCCGTGAGATGGTCGGTCGATATTTTGGTGAAGCCGCTTACGCTGCGAGCAACAATTCCGCTTCACTTCTGTTGAACATACGATCGAGGTTCAGGAAGCAGATCATGCCGCTTGGCTGGACGATGATGCCATCGGAGAAGGCCGTCGCACCGGACGACGTGATGTCGGGAACCGGCTGAAGCAGGTCCGCGGAGACCATGAGGATATCCGAGACCTGGTCCACGAGAAGCCCCATCACCATGCCGTGCACTTCCGTAACGACGATGGCACTGCGCTCGGTCGGTTCGGCACCGGACATACCGAGCTTGAGCGCGAGGTTGATCACGGGAATGACCGTGCCACGAAGGTTCATGACACCCAGGACTTCCGAGGGAGCCTGGGGAATGGGCGTCACGGGTGCCCATCCGCGAATCTCGCGGATGGTGACGGTCCGGACGCAGAACTCCTGATCGTGGAGCCGGAAGGCTATGATTTCCAGCATTGCCGAGTTCGCCGCATGTAGCATCAGAATTCCCTCCATCCATCGTTGACTGCTGTGTTTCCGGCCGATGCCCCGGCAGCCTTGCGGGGACGCGCAGCCGGCTGTGCGTTGGCGTAGCGCGGCGTGTTTGCCGCCTTCATGGTCGCCGCCGCGTGACGCAGTGCCGACGATTGTGCGCCGGTGTTACCGAGAACAAACTGCCCGATGAGGTGGCGGAGATTGCTGCTTTCACTTGCCAGGGTGACGCCGGCGGCACTGGTTTCCTCGACCATGGCAGCGTTCTGCTGCGTCACCTGGTCCATCTGGTTGACGGCGATGTTGACTTCGCTCAGTCCGACGGACTGCTCCCGGGCGGACGTGGCGATCGAGTCCATGTGCTGATTGATCGTGATGATGTAGCCTTCGATCGTCTGCAGGGCCAGGCCGGTTTCGCTGACCAGCTGAACGCCGTTCTGGACTTCGACGGATGAATTGCGAATGAGCTCCTTGATTTCCTTTGCCGCTTTGGCGGAGCGCTGCGCCAATTCCCGCACCTCCTGGGCAACAACGGCAAAGCCCTTGCCCGCATCGCCGGCACGCGCCGCCTCGACACCGGCGTTGAGCGCCAACAGGTTGGTCTGGAAGGCAATCTCATCGATGACGCCGATGATGTTGGAGACTTCGTTCGAGGACGCTTCGATCTTGCCCATGGCTTCGACCGCCTGGGCGACCACCTTGCCCGATTGGCTGGCGCTGGAATTGGCCTGCACGGCGACCGCGCGTGCTTCGTCGGCCCGCTTGGAGGAATTTGAGACGTTGGCCGTGATCTGGTCGAGGGCGGCTGCGGTCTCTTCGAGCGACGCGGCCTGTTGTTCCGTGCGCTTGGACAGGTCGTCGGCACCGCGGCTGATCTCCTGCGAGCCGCCATCGATCGAACCGGCAGCCTGCGCCACGGAACGAAGCGTCTCACCCAGCTGGCTCACGGCATTGTTAAGGTCGTGGCGCAGGGCCTCGAAATCGGGCGAAAACGGCTCGTTCAGTTGGAAGGTGAGGTCGCCTGCAGCCAAGCGCTTCAGGCCGCTGGCGAGGCCCGACGTGGCCTCGTTCAGACGCTGCTGGGCAGCGGCCTCGGCTTCTGCCGTCAGGCGAATGCGGTCGGCTTCGGCCTGCCGTCGGACGGCTTCGGCGTCCTGCTCCAGCTGACGGTTGACGATGGCCGCCTGACGGAAAACCTCGACGGCGCCGGACATCTCGCCGACTTCGTCGGCGCGTCCGCTGCCCGGAATCGTGATGTCGGTTCGTCCCGCCGCAAGATAGCGCATGGCATCGTTCATGCCGCGCACGGGTCGAACGAGACCGACGTTCAGAACGATCAAAGCGAGAACGGAGACCAGCAGCGTGCCAGCACCGCCGGCGATATTGTTGAAGCGGCCGGACGCGGCTGCAGCCGCGGCCGCCTCGGCGCGAACCTCCAGCAGACCGGTTTCGACCTTGATCATCTCGCTAACGGTTGCACGGATGCCATCCATCGCGGCTTTGCCAACGCCACTCGTGACGATGGCCCGGGCCTGGTCGCGTGTTGCGGCGTTCGCCATGAGGGCAAGTTCCGGCTTGGAGACTTTCTCATGCCAGTCTGCGACGAAGGCTTCCAGCGTGTCCAGGCGCTTCCGTTGCGCAGGGTTGTCCGATGTCAAGGTTCGGACGTTTTTTAGAGCCGCGTCATAGGCAGCAACACCGGCCTTCTGTGGCGCCAGGAATGCCTCATCGGCCGACACGAGATATCCGCGTATGCCGGTCTCCTGATCGACCATGCTCGCGGTGATGCCGTTCAGGGCGTTGATGACCTTATACGTGTGGTCCGTCATTGCCGCCGTCTGCTCAAGCTTGGAGAGGGACGCATAGCTGGAGTAGCTGACCCCCATGCTGATCAGGATCAGCATGCCGAGGGTTGCGGCGATCTTTGTAAGAATCTGGAGGTTGTTGAAGAAGGACATCATGGGCTCGCTGATTTTATGTCTTGCCGAGGACGGTGTGAGACAGACGACTGAGCAACGCACGGGAGAACAACACCAGCCAAAGGGAGAACTGAGCCTGCCGCTGGCATCGAGTATTCTAAATGACGAAAATAGTATAAGAATGCGTAAATAATACGATAGAAGAAGTAGGGGTTCGACTGGTTGCTTTCTTCGAATGGAAGCGCTCAACCCGAGAGAGCGTCCCTTTTGGTGCCTGAAGGCGGGAATTGAACGCTCGGAAACCGCGACAAACTCTTTCGCGCAAAAATTGAAGGCCGCAAGCAGCAGGCACATACCGTTGTCGGGCGGATCGCGCGGCGACCATGAACGCCGGGCAGGTTCCGACTAGAACGCAGCCTTCAGTTGCGCGCCGACGTTCCATTCGGGATCGTCGTACTGGCGGAAGGTGGCAGCGACCGAGGTGTCCAGGCGCCAGACGTCGTCCAGCCGAACGCCGATGCGGCCGCCTGCGGAGGCGAACGTCTGGTCGCGGGCGCGGCCCGAGACATCGCCGACCCAATCGACGGAGGCACGAACGGCCTTGTCGTCGGCGAAGATGCGGCCGACGGCACCAGAGAGCGTATAGTCCAGCCGGCCTTCGGTCTGGTGGCTCCAGGCAAGTTCGGCGCTGACGATGTTCTCGCTCGACGTTCCCCCGTGGACGGTGGCCGCGAAGAGGTTTCTGTCCGTTGCCGTCTCGCTGTAGCCGTCGAGATCGAGCCATGCCTTGGTGAAGCGTGCCGAAAGTACGATCTCGTTTGCTTGGTCGGGTGCGAATACCGCACCGATCCGTCCGTAGGAGCTGAAAAGCGAGCCATCGGTCGTACCGCCAGCGGAAACAATATTGTCGACGTTGAGATAGCTGCGCGACAGATCCGTCGTGACGTTCGGCGAGCCCCAGAGGCCGACTTCGCCGAAGGCGCGCCAGGTTGCCTGCGGCGTCGTGTAACGGACCGCGCCCGCAAGCAACGCCAGCGTATCGACCGAGACGTCGTCGTCGTCGGGATTGACGATCGCTGCGCCGCCGAGAACGGTGATGCCGCTTCCGGCTTCCCAGCGGCCCTTGAAGCCTGCCGCCGCGCTGGACGATCCGAAGAGGCTGATCGCGCTGCCCGCATCGAAGCGTTCGCCCTCGCCGAGCAGTCCTTGTGCCGTGCCGATGAGTTCTGCAGCAATCGCCTGTCGCTGGCGCGCCAGCTGGTCCGTCGAGGCCGTGACCGATGACAGCGTGGTAAAGCCGAGGCGCGTGATATCGACCGTGTCGAGAAGCAGGCTGGCATCAGGATTGTCGGGATCGATCGGTGCCGTCGTTTCCACGACGACCGTCAGGCCGAGCGTGTCGGAGCCCGACGTGCCGACCTTGCCGCCGGTCGCGACATCGTCCTGCAGCGGTTCTGCTACCCGGTACTTCAGAACCTGACGGCCGTCCTGCAGGGTGACGATCTGCGCGGCCTGCCCGTCTTCCGTCGTGACGAAGCCGCGATAATCGACGCCATAGACGGTGAAGCCATCGGCTCGGGTCACGGGGATATTCAGCTGGCAGGTGCTGGTCGCGCGTGATGTGCCGGCACCGCTGCCGGCGGTGGCCGAAAAGTCGTCGAAGAGCACACTGGTCGCATTGCCGTCAGGCGAGGTGACGCTGGAGAACGTCCCATCCGCGCATCCGTCTGCGGCATCGGCCCGGCCGGGCGAAGTGGCCGCAATGCTCATGAGACAGAGGGCGAACGATGTGCTGTGGCGCATGGACGGTTCTCACGGGCAGGACGACAGGACAGGCAGTGAAGCAATCGGCGCGGGCGGCACTTTCATGCAATCCGCGCCGGATCATGTTAGCGGCAGGTCTTCCACTGCAGCTGATAGACGATGGCGGCCTTCACGTCCTGCGTATCGACAGTCGACATGGCTTCCTGCCCACGCGTCGTGTTGACGCGGATGCTCGAGTTGGTCCGCAGGTTGACGTCTTCGCCGCAGGCCGACCAGATCATGGAATCCGCCACGATCTTGTTGGAGATCAGGTAATCCTGTTCACTTGGGCCGGAGAAAGTCTTGACGAAGGTCGGTCCGCGCGTTCCCGCGAAGAAGTATTCGACGTTGAACTGAGAGCGGGCGCCACGCGGCAGCTGGTTGAAGCCGCGATAATCGACCGCGAGAACCGACACGCTGCGGCCCTGGGGCACGTGAACCGGGATGGCCACGTTGCAGGTCTTGCGATCCATGTTCTTGCCCGTATCACCGCCGGCCTGGACGATGTAGTTGTCGAACAGCAGGCTCAGCGCCTTGCCGTCCGGACTGATCGTGGCGGAGACGCTGTCCGACGGGCACCCGCTACCGCCATAGCCGGGTACGCCGAGGGAAATGTCGTCGGCATAGGCCGCGGACGAGATGAACAGCGACGCCAGCAGGAGACCAAATCTCTTCATTGAACTTCCTCGTTTGGTAGGTGAGCATCAAGCCCTGGCAGGAAAATAGGTGTGCCAATATGAACCGTGGCTGAGCAATCCGTTCGGCTGCAATTCACATCGGAAGGCGCTAGAAGTAGAGCGGCGTGATTAAGAGAGCTTTAATAAAACGCGGTCGAAACCGCGCCATTTAATGGCAGCATCGTGGCTGTCGTCGCGCGCCGTGCCGGAAGCACCAGCTTACGGGGGAGACGACGATAAGGAAGGAAATGCAATGAGGCGACGGTCTCTCGCACCGAAGGCGGTGATCCTCTTGGGGACGGCTACCCTGCTTTGGGGGTGCTCGACACCGCAACCCCCGACCGAAGTTTCGCCACGACCGGCAAGCTCGTCGCAGGCTCTGCTGGACCACCAGCGCAAGCAGGCGATCCGTGCCCGGGAAGGCGGCTACGAACGGCTTTATCGCCCTCGAGTCTGCCGCTCGAACATCGGTGCCTGCGCCCGCTGACGTTCGAGGTTTCTACCGAACGACGGCGAGCGAAGCTCGTCAGTCTCCGCATCCTTTCCGCACGCCTTGCATGCCCAGGAGCCAAAGCCCATCACCTCGTCGGCCGTAACGACCGGCGGCATGGACCGACGCGAGGTAATCTCGCAATATCGCACGCGCCGATGTGGTAACCCCTAAAAGGTGTGCGTTGCACTCGAGCTTGCTGCATTGCACCTTATATGCAGAGAAGCTGACATTTCGAGCATGTTCTCTGGTAGGAAGCGACGCCGTAAAGTTCTCAACATGATGCGCCACACGCCTAGTCAATGAAGAGATCACCCTTCCGGTGAATGACGGGCCGCCGGCGCGATCAGGAGCGCACAGATCAGCGTTGTCCGTGGCCCACGCTCCTTTTCGAATGCCGCCGCCCGATACCGCACATAGTGGTTGTCGCCGTCGCCTTGAGCCTCGTCCGCTCTGGCGGGCGAGGCTGGTGGTCGTTCTTTCGCAATACTCTGCACGAACCAAGGGGGGTCGGTCGATCGGTGGCGACCTCTTTCGGCGGATGATCTCGCGCCTCGTATGCGATACTCTGCCGTCTAGCAGACCGGGATCGTGTCGCCCGTGCGGGATGAGCGGATAAATCCCTAAATTTGGTATTTTTTTATGAATCATGTCTTCACAATAGGTAAACAATATACGATATTCTAATTCTGCAACTGGAGGCATCTCATTCCGGTTATCTCGTTGCCGATACGTTGTCGGAGGGAAGTGACAGATCTGAGGCGCGGCTCGCCCGAAGAACCGCCGAGCTGGTCTTACGCCCGCGTGACGTACACGTCTGCTCATCTTACGCGACACAACGAGCCCGGTTCGCCGAACAGAACGTCATTTTGACGACAAGCCGATCATGCGGGAAAAAGCCGAGCGTCAGAAGCATTCGGCGCCAACATTTCGAGATGGAAGTGTATAGGAACATAGGCATATTCAACGAACAGGACCATGGCCCAAGTTCGCCCGAAGGAAATTCCCAGAAGCTTCCCTCGCTCACCTTTTCGGGAGGCGCAGTGTCCGTGTCGGGATATCGACTGGATATCGATGACATCCTGATAGAAAGTCACAGCCTCCGGGGCCGGCTCGAGATCACGGCCCATCCGCAATCCGAGAGAAAGATATTCCTCTTCTGTTACACCGACGGCTTCGTGCGGCAGTTGCCGAGTGGCGCGGCGGAGGCCCATAGCATGGTTGCGCTACCGGCAGGGCAGCCGGAGACGCTGTGGCTCGGCGATCATTGCGAATATGTGTCGGTCAGCATTCCCACCGCCCTCTTTCAGAAGCGCCTCTCCGTCCTGCTGGACAGACCGGTCGAGCGCAGCCTCGAATTCGTAAGCTTTCCGGACGGGGATCTCGAGAGCCTGGATATTCTGCGAGACCAGTTGCAGGTTCTGCCGGCCCAGCCGATCCTGAGGACGAAAACGCTTCTCGCCTCGCGCAACGAGAGCCTGAGAAACTTGCTTGTCGATTGTTTTCTCCAGCTTTTTCCCAACAATTACCTGGCCGTGTTGAGCGACGACCTGCCGACGGTCGCGCCGCGGCACGTCAAGCGGGCGCTGAGCCACATTCATGGAAACCCCCACCGCCATATCGCGCCGCAAGTGCTCGCAGACCTCAGCTCCGTCAGCAAACGCACGCTCCAATACGCATTCCAGTCCGTCACCGGACAGACCATCACGGACTACCAGCGGCTTCTTCGCCTAGGCCGGGCTCATGAGATGGTCATTTCACAGGTCGAGATTCCCCTGAAGGCGGTTGCTGACATCTGGGGTTTCGGATCTTATGCAGCCTTCGGCCAGAGCTTCAAGAAGGCATTCGGCCTTTCTCCTGCCGAGGCGCGCCGCGCCCGGGAGCATAGCGGGAAGGTTTCTCCCCGCGAACAATCGGCTTCGGGTACGATCCTTCCCGAAGGCAAGCGATAGCGCATTCTTCGCTCAAGGCGGTGCGCCTGTGCCTTGCCGAACCGACGGTTGCGCGCGGGAAGTGCATCCGTCCCTTGCCCATGCGCAACAATACATCGCAAGTGCAGGAAACCATTCCGCATCCTGCAAATATAAGCAATCATCAATCATTGAAACGCATCACTGACTCCATTCGCCGGCGGTTGTGCCGGTTGGCACGGTGCCGCCTTGCATCTCTGTACATGCAGCAGAGCCACGGTCCCGTGCTCGAAGACGAGACCGATGAGGAAACGACGATGAAGCCTATTCTGCTTGTGGACGATTCAACCACGATGCTTGCAAGCCTTTCCAGCATTCTGACAAAGGCAGGCCTTGCCTTTAAAACAGCGGCGCATGGTCAGGAGGCGATCGACAGCGTCACGCGCGGGCTGGCACCTTCGCTGGTCATCACCGATTACCACATGCCGGGCATGCATGGCGTCGAGCTCATCTCCCGGCTGCGGAAGCTTCCCACGACCCGGTTCACGCCCATGCTCGTTCTGACGACGGACTCGCAACAGGACAAACGCGCGGCTGCAAAGGCAGCGGGCGCGACCGGCTGGCTTGTGAAACCGGTCGATCCGGCAGCGCTGCTGCAGGTTGTTCGCCAGGTCATGGTTACCTGAGGCAGCACATTGTCCCGTCGCCGCGTCCACGCCAGCCGGAAGTCTCCAGAATGAAGCTTTTACGATCAAAACGCAGAACGGTGGCTCTCGCAGCGCTTGCAGGGATATTTGCGGCTTGCGGGATGCTGTTTCCGCAGACGCCTCTTCCGCTGCTGGTCTTCACCATCGGAGCCCTTCTCGTGGCGGCGTTCCGTACAGGGCAGATCGTCGGAGGCCGCACGGCCCGGGCGAACCGGAGCGCCGATGCTGCTTTCGCAATCGATCAGGACAGCAGCGCCGAAAGCGTGGAGGCGACGATGCGTCTCGCGCTGGAGCAGGACGATCGCGCCGGCAATGTGATCGATTTCCAAACCGTGGTCGCAGAAAGAAGCGGCATCGCGGAACCGTTGGCGGACGACATGGATCGGATCGTCGCACAACTCGGTGAATATCCTGCTTATGTCGATCTCCTGAAGCGTCAGCTTCATTCCGTCACGACCGTGAGTCAGGATGCCGCGGAAAGCCTCCTGAAAAGCCTCCTCGACGTCGATCAGCGCGTCACCACGCTCATGGGTTTCCTGCAGAGTGCTGGTTCAAGCGATAGTTCGGAGCGCATTCTTGGACGTATCGAGGATCAGCTGTCCGGCTGTCGGCAGCATCTCGTCAACCTGGGAGACGAACAGAAACAGTCCTCACTGGATGCCGTCGCTTTCCAGTCCAAGCTGGCGGCAGAAACCGATAGCGTTCTCCAGGTCCTCGACGGCGTGCAGCAGATTGCGCGACAGACGACGATGTTGTCCCTCAACGTCTCGATCGAGGCTGCGCGTGTCGGCGATCTGGGCAAGGGCTTTGCGGTCATCGCCCATGAAATCCGTTCGCTCGCAGGCGAGGTTCAGCATCTCGCCGACAACGTCCATGAGCGGGTCTCCGG
The DNA here is from genome assembly GCF_900067135.1 of Rhizobium sp. 9140. Classification (NCBI taxonomy): domain Bacteria; kingdom Pseudomonadati; phylum Pseudomonadota; class Alphaproteobacteria; order Hyphomicrobiales; family Rhizobiaceae; genus Rhizobium; species Rhizobium sp. 9140. The sequence continues at coordinate 22,138 of NZ_FJUR01000002.1, forward strand.
GCTGATATCGTCCGTCGGTGCAGATCTGAGGGAGCAGTCGCAGAAGCGGCAGGATACCGAGACGCTCGCCATGGGCAAGGTCACGGACGCGCTGGGTCTCCTAACCACCAATCTGGTCCTGCTTCTGCAGCATCAGCGCGAAGTCCTTGGCCGTGTGAAGGCCGAGAACGAGGACATCGCCCAGCCGATCATGGCGATGATGGGCAGCATCCAGTTTCAGGATATCGTGCGCCAGCAGATCGAGCAGATTACGTCGATGGCTCAGGAGGTCGAGACGCATGTCGGCGAAATGCGTGACGGTCTGGCAACACCGTCCACCATCCAGCAGATCGAGATGCTGACCGAAAGGCTCGACAGGCTTTCCTCGTCCTATGTCATGCGCGAGCAGCGCGATATCCACAGCGCGGTGCTTGGACATGGCGGGTCAGCCGCTGCCGCCGTCGTCAGCATCGAGCTTTTCTGATGTCAGAACGCCGTTTTTCTGGGTCGTTCCCGCATCCGTCTAGAGGGCGCACGAGCCTGGGAAAGGGTTGCGCTGTATTGCTCAGGTGAACATCTATTGCCGGAGCGCAATATAAGAGCCCACTCAATCAGTCAAAGGACAGAAATCCAATCTCGCACAAGCTCTAATGGAAAACCTTCGCCTGCCTTTCATAGGTTTACCCCCGGCGGAGACATTGATGACCCTCGTTAAGAAATACCAGAAGCAGATCAGCGACGCGATGGCCGGCCCGGTGCCGACGCGTGCCGGCAGCGCGTCCACCTCCCGCGATGCCGACCATCAGCGCAAGCGCGCCCGCACCCTCGCCAAGCAGCAGCAGGCTGCAGAGCGCATCGCAGCGGCCACGGCCGAGATCGCAGCGGGCATCAATGAAGCCGCGTCGGCTGCAGAAGAACTGAAGCGCGCTTCCGACCAGATCGCAGCGGGCGCCACGGAGGCTTCCAATGCGGCCCAAGAGTCGCTCATCGCCTGCCGCCAGATGGGTGACTCGATTACCCGCCAGCTGCGCGCCTCCGAAGTCGGCCAGACAAAGATGGAAAGCACGCAGGCGACCGTCCTGCGGACGAGCAACGAAGTTGGTGCGCTGATCGCGAACGTCGGCGTCGCTGCTTCGCGCCAGAAGGCCTCCGTCGAGCTGATCGCCGAACTTGAAAAGCAGGCGGCCAACATCGGCGATATTGTCAAGGCCGTCGGCCGCATCGCCGACCAGACCAACCTTCTCGCTCTCAACGCTGCCATCGAGGCCGCCCGTGCCGGCAAGCACGGCAAGGGCTTCGCGGTCGTCGCAGACGAAGTTCGCACGCTCGCCGAGACATCCGAGAAGTCGGCCAAACAGATCGCCGATCTCGTCGGCCAGATCCAGGTCGATGTGAAGAGCATTACCACCGGCATCAACGCTTCCGCAGAGGCGATCAACGACGAAATCGAGAAAAGCAAGCTCGTGACCGAGCAACTGGAGCAGATCCGGCTCGACGCGATCCAGGTGGTCACCGGCATCCGCGAGATCGCTTCCGGCGCCGTCCAGTCGAACGCAGCGGCCCTTCAGGCTCTTAAAGGTTCCGAAGAGATCGCGGCCGCAGCCGAAGAACAGTCGGCCGCCGCCGAGGAGTCGGCAAAGTCCGTGCAGGAACAGTCGCAGGCGCTGGCACAGTGCGAGCAGACTGCGCAGATCTTGACCGAACTGGCCGAAGACCTGAAGAACTCGACCGATATCTCCAAAAGCTCCGAGGAAATGGCCTCGTCGTCCGAGGAACTGTCGTCTGCAATCCAGGAAATCAACCGCTCCTCGAGCCAGGTGCAGACCGCACTCGACGAAATCCGCCGTGGCTCTCAGGCCTCGGCTTCGGCGACCGCCGAGTCAGCGGCTGCCATGGGCCAGATCGAGCGCGGGCTGGAAATCGCGCAAGGCCGCGCGACCGAAAGCGTCGATCGACTCACGGCTATGAAGAACCTGCTGGAACGTAACAAGACCTCGGTCGATGCGCTCATCGGCGGCATCCAGAACTCCGCCACCTCGATCCGCATCAGCATCGGTCAGGTGAAGGATCTCGCCGTCGTCTCCCGCCGCATCGACAAGATCGTCGAAGCGATTGCCACCGTCTCGGTCCAGACGAACATGTTGGCCGTCAACGGCTCGATCGAAGCCGCGCGTGCCGGCGAGTTCGGCAAGGGCTTTGCCGTCGTTGCCACCGACATCCGTAATCTCGCTCGAGATTCCGCCGAGAATGCCGACCGGATCAAGGACCTCGTCAAGGCGGTGCAGGATCAGATCCATGCCGTGAGCCGCGATCTGGACGAGATGGTCGAAGCCGCTCTTAGCGAGGTCGAAAAAGCCAAGACCACGACGGCGAACCTCTTGTCCATCGAAGTCGAAGTTGCCGACGTCCAGAACGGCGCGAGTGAAATCCTCGCCAGCGCCAACGAGATCGCGGCCGCCATCGCACAGACCAAACTGGGAATCGATCAGATTTCGGCAGCGGCCCAGCAGTCTGAACGGGCGGCCGACGAAGCATCGACTGCCGCACGCCAGCAGTCGCAGGGTGCGGAGGAACTCGTTCGGGCTGTAGAGGAAATCGCCTCGCTCGCCGACGAACTTCAGACCGCAGCCTGATCGGATCGCACGATGTCATTCGATCAGGTCATTTCGGACATGGAAGACACGCCCGAGATCGAGACGAACAGCAATCAGTTCGTCACGTTCTCGGTAGAGGGAGAGATTTTCGCAGCGCCCATGGCGCCGGTTCAGGAAATCATCCGCGTGCCCAACCTGGCGCAGGTCCCCCTTGCGCCTCCCTCACTCCTCGGCCTCGCAAACCTGCGCGGCCGTATCCTCCCGATCGTCAATCTCCGACGGATCTTCGGGCTGGCGGACATCGAAGACACGGATGCCACACGCGCGCTCGTCATCAATCTCGGGACGCCGCTCGGTTTCGTGGTCGATCGGGTCGCAAGTGTGATCGCTGTCGATGAGGCCGATATCGAGCCGGCAGCGGCAATCGGCGCGACCGTCGATGCCCGTCTCCTGACCGGTGTCGTCAAGATGCCGAATGGCGAGATCATCATGATCCTCGACTTCGCCCAGCTGATCGCCCGGGAATTCGTGGGAACGCCTATGGATGGCCGTATCTCCGACGTCGCTATCGCGGGCGATATTTCGTCTGCGGCGGGCGACGACGAGGAAGAGATCGATGCTGACGAGATCCAACTCGTCTCCTTCACCGTCGAAGGCCAGGAATATGCGGCGGATATCGCCGCCGTTCAGGAAATCGTCCAGATGCCGGAACGGGTGGTGGCGATCCCCAACGCGCCTCTGCACGTGCTCGGCCTCATGACCCTGCGGGAAAGGCTTTTGCCGCTTGTGTCGCTGCGGGTTCTCCTTGGTCTTCCTGAAAAACAGGAGAACGAGGACCAGCGCATCATCGTTCTCGGGCTCGGCGAAGGCCAGGCCGTCGGCGTCGTTGCCGACAGTGTGGACGAGGTCCTGCGGGTACCGCGCGGTCAGGTCGAAACGCTCCCGGCCATCCTCGCGAGCCGTGGTGGGCTCGAGGAGATATCGGCTGTCTGCCGTCTGGACGGTGGCAAGCGGCTCGTTTCGATCCTCGATACCGACCGGATGTTCGCCAATGCCGCCATGAAAACCGCGTTGGCCAAGGCAAGCGCGATGGAGACGCACATGACCGACGCCGACAGCGACATGGACGATCACGATATCGCGGAGGACGAGGAACAGGTCGTCGTTTTCCGCCTGGGCAGCGAGGAGTTCGGCGTGCCGATCGCCGCGGTGCACGAGATCGTGCGGATCCCGGAAAGCCTGACGCGGGTTCCCACGGCACCGTCCTTCGTGGAAGGCGTCATCAACCTTCGCGGCGCCGTTCTCCCGGTCATCGACCAGCGTCGGCGACTGAACCTCGAGGACATCGAGCGGAACGACCGCCAGCGCATCATGGTCTACGCGCTGAACGGCCGGCGGACCGGCTTCATCGTGGATAGCGTGACGGAGGTTCTGAAAATTCCGCGGAACGCAATCGAACGCTCGCCCCGGCTCTCGTCGGACCAGCACCGCATCCTCGGACGCGTCGCGAACCTCGAGAAGCAGAAGCGCATGATCATGTTGATGGATCCCGATGCTCTCCTCTCGGAGACGGAACTCGCGGATCTGGAGGCGTAGTCGAGCAGATGCCACTGAAGGTTCTTGTCGTGGATGATTCCGCGCTGATGCGAAAGCATCTGACGACTCTGCTGAAAGCGGAAGGTTTCGAGGTGCAGATCGCCCGCACGGGGCGGGAGGCCTTGACGGAGCTGTCCTTCTTCAAGCCCGATGTCGTGACGCTCGATATCAACATGCCCGAAATGGACGGGCTGACGGCGCTGGCGCACATCATGACGGAGCGGCCAACGCCGACCGTCATGGTGTCGTCCCTGACGGAACGGGGAGCCCTGGCAACGCTGGAGGCTCTGGCGCTCGGGGCCGTGGACTACATCGCCAAACCGGGCGGAACGATCTCGCTGTCAATCGACGCGATCTCCAGCAGTATCGTCCAGAAGGTGAGGGCCGCCTCCGAGGCACGCATTCGGGGACGTTCCGGGCGCGGCGATCGCTACAGGGCGGCGGCACCGGCCCCGGCGCCGATATCTGCTTCGGCATCGGCGGCGGCTTCCGCGCGGGCCTCTCTCGTGAAGGACGCGACACCTCGCAAGCGGAGCTATCCGGCCAGCGGCAGCCCGTTCGGCCTTGTGCTGATCGGCGTTTCCACAGGCGGTCCACGCACGCTCGAGGAGGTTTTGCCTTTCTTGCCGGCCAATCTGCCATGGCCTGTGCTGGTCGCCCAGCACATGCCGCCATCGTTCACCGCGTCGCTGGCGTCCCGCCTGAACGGGCTCTGTCCGCTGGAGGTCCGCGAAGGGGTCAGCATGGAGGAACTGCGACCTGGGAATATCTACATAGCGCGCGGCGGCACCGACATGGTCGTCGCACAGCGCGGCAGCAAGCTCGTCATCGTCAACCGGCCAGAGTCTCCGGGCCACACCTGGCATCCCTCCGTGGAACTCCTGGTGCAATCGGCGGCCGAACTGGTTCCGGCTGAAAAGATCATCGCCGTCCAGTTGACGGGAATGGGACACGACGGTGCTCAGGCGATGACGGACCTGAGGAAAGCCGGCGGACGGACGATCGCCGAAAGCGACGAGACGGCCGTTATCTTCGGGATGCCGGCGGAACTGATCAAGCGCGGCGGCGCCGAATGCGTGCTTCCCAGCGGGAAGATCGCGCAACAGATTCGGCAGTGGATCGGCCGAGCATCATGAACCGGAGAGGATAGATCGCCATGCCGATCATGAAACCGAAAACGCGTGGGCCTTCCGAGGCCGGTGACGTTGCGAACAGGCAGCTATCGTTTGCAGAACTCGTCAAAGGTCTCACGAGCGGGGACCACGCCGTGCGCCTTGGCGCCGTCCGAAGCCTCGGTATTCAGGGCGGCACACCGGCCATCGACGTTCTCTGCCAGCATCTCGTCATCGACAGCGATCGCTCGACACGGGACGTCATCGCGGTCGAACTCGCCCGGCTTGGGGGTGAGGCGGTCGTTGAAGGTCTGATGCCGCTTCTTCGGTCCGATGACGCGGCATTGCGCAACATCGCCATCGACATTCTGAAGGAGTTGCCGACGGATGTCGCTCCGCGGATGGAAGCGCTGCTCGACGACCCCGACCCGGATGTCCGCATCTTCCTTGTCAACGTGCTGGAAGCCCTGCGTCACCCGGCGGTCGAGGACTGGCTCGTCGCCGTCATCACCATGGACACCAATGTCAACGTGGTCGGCACGGCGCTCGATCTCCTCAACGAGGTCGGGTCCACGGCCTCCGTCCCCGCCCTCCGCGCAGCCATTGCCCGGTTCCCTGATGAGCCCTTCGTGACCTTCTCCGCTGAAAATGCGCTTCGTCGGATCGGGAGCGCTGCATGAGTGCGGTCAAGGCCATTACCCCGGATGATTTCGCGCGCTTCTCGGAATATTTCTATCGCAAGACCGGCATCCACTTCGACGACAGCAAGCGCTACTTCGTCGATCGCCGGCTGACCGACCGGATCTCCGCAACCGACAGCCAGGACTTCAACACTTATTTCCGCCTGCTTCGGCTCAATCCCTCGGGCAGCGAAACGCAGGTCCTGACCAATCTGATGACGGTCAACGAGACCTACTTCTTCCGGGAAGCCTATCAGTTCGAGTGTCTGACGGACTTCATTCTCGCGGAAGTCGTTCGTTACAAGCGGGCAGGCGACCCGATCCGCATCTGGTCCATGCCGTGCTCCTCGGGCGAGGAACCTTATTCCATCGCCATCCATCTGATGGAGAAATGGGCACATATCGACCGGTACGACGTCGAGATCTTCGGCTCGGATATCGATACGACCATCCTCGCCAATGCGCAGACGGGCATCTATTCGCCGCGATCCGTGCAGGGCGTGCCGCCGAACCAGATGAAGAAGTATTTCACCAAGCTCCGGGACGGGAACTGGCAGATCTGCCAGGACCTCAGGAACTCGGTCGAATTCGTGCGGACCAATCTGAACGAACCTGCCGATCTCGCGCGGTTCAGCAGGGTCGACGTCATCTTCTGCCGCAACCTCCTCATCTACTTCGATGACATGTCGCGACGCGCGGCGGCCGAAGCTTTCTATGAAACGATGAGCCCGGGCGCCTTCATCTGCCTCGGTCACTCGGAATCGATGAGCCGAATTTCCAGCCTGTTCAAGGTGCGCCGCTTCGGCAGCACCATCGTCTACCAAAAGCCGTTGCCGGGAGAAGCCTCCGCATGAAACATGTCCTGATCATCGACGATGCGACGACGGTGCGCATGTACCATCGCCAGATCCTCTCAGAGGCCGGTTTCGCGGTTGACGAGAGCATCAACGGGGTCGAAGCGCTCGAAAAGGCGCTGACCAAGCGCTACGACCTGTTCGTCGTGGACGTCAATATGCCGAAGATGGACGGCTACCGGTTTCTGCGCGAACTGCGTTCGAATGCGGACGTCCATCAGGCGCCCGCCGTGATGGTATCGACCGAGGCCGAGGCCAAGGATCGCGATGCCGCCTGGGCTGCCGGGGCCAACTACTACATGACGAAGCCGACCAAACCGGGTGCGCTGACGCGCGTCGCCCACCTTCTGACGGGAGAAGCCCAATGAGTCCTCTTCTCGAACAATTCCTGATCGAAGGTCGCGATTTTCTCGAGCAGATCGGCCAGAAGCTCCTCTCTCTCGAGGAAGATCCCGGCAATGAAGACATCATCGGCGAGATCTTCCGGGCCGTCCACACGCTGAAGGGCAATTCCGGGCTTTTCGACATGCCGAGCCTGACGAGCGTCGTTCATGCTGCCGAGGATCTTCTGGACCGTGTGCGCGACCGCACGATGGAGATGACTCCGGAGCTGACGGATGCGCTTCTCGAAGCCATGGACTTCGTCAATCGCCTTTTCGAGGACGTCGAGAATCATGGCGCGATCCGCCCGGAATATTCCGCACAATCTGCCGATATCGCCATGCGGCTGCGCAACCTCCTGCCGGCCCGCGAGCCACAGGCCGTCGGCCTGTTCGAGGAGGAACCGTCCTCCGTGGAGCCCCCAGCCGACTGGTCCTGGCTCGGTCGTATCCCGGATACAGAGCGGCTTGCCGCGTTCGAGGCCCTTTCGACACCAGCCTCCGTCTTCGTCGTTCGCTACAGGCCGGAGCCGGAATGCTTTTTCAAGGGTGAAGATCCGGTTCTTCTCGTGCGAACGGCACCCGGCATCTTCCTCTTTGACATCACCACGCTGGAGCCATGGCCCGATGCCGCGTCGCTCGACGTTTACCGTTGCAACCTGCAATTCGATCTTGTCAGTTCCGGGAGCCGCGAGGAGGTCGAGCACCATTTCCGCTATGTGCGGGATCAGACGGCGTTCTATACGGTCCCGGCGGTAGCCCTCGCTCTTCCGTCCGGCGAAGGTGGGGCAAAGACGGATGGCGCGGCGGAGGTTGGCATGATCGCCCCAATCTATCTGGAACAGGCGCGGGACAGTCTGGAGACCGGAGATCTGGACGGCCTGCTCGCCGTCACGAGCACCGCGCTCGACATGATCAATCCCGCACTCCATGCCGCGTCCGCGCTTCGCTGGGTGAAACGGCTGGTGGAGGCAGGCGCAGGCGTTGGCCCCGTCGCATTCTTGATCGACGCACTTTCTCGCAACGCCTTGCCGGACTGGCAGTCCTATGCCCGTCGCGTGGATGGTCCGCAGGCCCAAGCGACCATCCCATCCCGGCAGGCGCCCGTCGAAGAACAGGTCTCAACGCGGACGCTCGCCGATCCGAGACAGGCACGCGTCGCGGATGATCTGGTCAAAACCCAGATCATCATGCTCCAGCAGCCAAGCCGCCCGGTCGAGCTTGCCGGACGTATTCGCTCAGTTCGAAACGTCATGGCCAACCTGCTGAGTGCCATGGGTGAAACCGGCGTCCCTGTGTCGCTCGACGAAGCCACTCGCATTGCGCTCGACGGTGCCGACGCGGCCCCGCTGATCGCCTTCCTCGACGGCGTCGCCTTTTCCGGTGAGACGGCCCGTGAATTTATCGAGGCTCCGACCCTTGAGCCGCCGCTGGCGCTCAGGGAGACCGCGCCTCGTGAAACCGTTCTCGAAGGGGCATCGAATTCGGCTGCCAATGCCCCTTCACAGCCGGCTCCGCGCGCCGCGATGCTCGACGCCGGCGATCCGGCCAGGCGGACGGGCGATGCGCCTGGCCCCGACCGCGGTGTCCGGGTTCTCAAAGTGCCGCAGGAAAAGGTCGATCGCCTTATGGATCTCATCGGCGAGATGGTCGTCGCCAAGAACGCGCTGCCCTATCTTGCCGCCCGTGCCGAGGATCATTTCGGCTCCCGGGATCTCAGCCGGGAGATCAAATCGCAATATGCGATCATCAACCGGATCGCCGAGGAAATGCAGGACGGCATCATGCAGGTGCGCATGCTGCCGGTCGGCGCCGTATTTCAGCGTTTTCCGCGGCTGGTGCGCGACGTTTCGCGCCAGCTCGGCAAGCTGGTGCGGCTGGTGGTCGAAGGCGAGGAAACCGAAGCCGACAAGAACATCGTGGAATCTCTTGCCGATCCGATGATCCACATCCTTCGCAACAGCCTCGATCACGGGCTGGAAACGCCGGAGGTGCGCCAGGCTCAGAACAAGCCGGAAGAGGGGCGTCTGACGGTGCGCGCCAGCCAAGAAGGCGACCGCGTTCTCATCGAGATCGAGGACGACGGCAAGGGCATCGATCCCGAGGTCATCAAGCGAAAGGCTTTTGAAAAGGGCCTGATCGATGAACAGCGGCTGGACACGTTGACCGATGCCGAAGCGGTGCAGCTCGTCTTCGCCGCCGGCTTCTCGACCGCCGACCAGATCTCCAACCTGTCCGGCCGCGGCGTCGGCATGGATGTCGTCAAGTCAAGCCTCGAAAAGGTTGGCGGCCAAGTGCAGCTGACCAGCATCAAGGGCAAGGGAACGCGCATTCTCCTGTCGCTGCCTTTGTCGATGAGCGTGTCCAACGTGATGATGGTACACATCGCCGGCCAGCAATACGGCGTGCCCATGGAAAACGTGATGGAAACGGTGCGCGTCGCCGGCAAGGACATTCACGTCTTCAAGGAGCAGCGAACTGCCGTCCTGCGCGGCCGGATCGTGCCGCTCTACGATGCCAATAAGCTGCTCTCCCGCGACAGCATTCCCCAGCCGAACGAGGACGGGGAATATGCCGTTCTCGTCGTACGCGTCGGCGGGCAGACCGTCGGCATCATCGTCGATGGCTTCGCCCAGACGATCGACGTCATCCTCAAGCCGCTCGAGGGGCCGCTTGCCTGCATCTCCGGCTTCAGCGGCAGTGCCCTGCTCGGCGATGGCAGCGTTCTGCTCGTGCTCAACCTGAAGGAACTCCTCTGATGACAATCCGATTTCTGAAGACGAAGGCCGTTCTATCGAGGCATTGCACGGTGGAGGAAGCCGAAGACATCGTGCAATGGCTTATCAACAATCCGAAGGGAGAGTTGAATATGCGCGAGGTGACGCATCTGCATACTGCGTCCCTGCAGGCGATCGCGGCAACTGGCAACCGTATTTCGGTACTGCCGGACGATCCATTCTACACGCAGGCGCTGCAACGTCTCGGGCGTGCCTGATGAAAACCGTCATAAAGTGCGGACGCGGCAGATGAGCGGGCCCATGGACGAGGCTAAGGACGGGAACGAGGACGCGGCTTCGCCCTTCGTGATTGCCGTTGCCAACAGGAAGGGCGGCACGGGAAAGACGACGACGGCGGTCAATCTGGCAGCCGGTCTCGTTCGCCGTGGCCTGCGCACCCTGCTGATCGATTTCGACAGCCAGGGTCATGCCGGGCTGGCGTTCGGCGCCGTTGCAGGGCGAAACGAGCCAACAGCGCACGGGGTTTTCTCGAACGGTCCGGAGGCGCTGGAACGCGCCATCATCGCGACCGCGGGAAAGACGGGATGGCCGGATCTGGTACTTGCAGACACGAGGTCGCCGCATCCCGGCGGGGTCGTGACACCGGACCTGCTGGTGCGCGCGCTCGACGTGCCGCGCATCCGCGAGAACTACGACGTGGTGGTGATCGATACGCCGCCCTCGCTCGATGCGCTGATGGTGACCGCCCTGACGGCGGCCAATGCGGCGATCGTGCCGTTCGTGCCGCACCCGCTGTCCATCGAGGGCGTGCGGCAGTTCAGCCGTGTCTTCTTCTCCGTGCGGCTGGGTGCAAAGCCGCGTCTCCGGCATGTCGCTCTGCTACCTATCATGGCCAGTCCGCACGTTCTCGTGCACCGGCGGATGATCGAGTCGCTGCGTCAGGAATTCGGCAACGACCGTATCCTCGACCCCATCCGGTCGGATATCCGGCTGGCCGAAGCCTTCGGAGCCCATCAGCCGATCTTCGACTATATGCCATCCGGGCGGGGCGCGCAGGACTATGCGGCGCTGACGGCATCCATCGTCACGCGCTGGAAACTCGCTTCATGACCTATCCCCAAATCCGGAAAATAGGCCTCTTTCGAACTTTAATCTAAATTAGAATACATGAAATATCTTGTCTCGCTGATCTCGGAAACACCCCGCAATTCAGCACATCAGGGCGGCATACCTCTTATCGTTCCGGTGGCGTTCACCCCGGCGGCGATCGAACAGAAGCGAGAACGGCATGACCAATGTATTCAACGGCGCCTCCGGCAAGGCGACGACGGGCATCATAGGCCTCGACGAGGTGATGCAAGGCGGCCTGCCCAAAGGACGGACGACCCTGATCGAGGGGGGGCCGGGCTGCGGGAAGACGGTTCTTGCCTTGCAGATGCTGGTCAACGGCGCCAATCTGTCCGGAGAGCCCGGCATCTTCGTCGCATTTGAGGAAAGCTCGCAGCGGATCGCCCAGAATGCAGGCACATTCGGCTGGGACCTCGAAAGCCTGCAACGCGACAACCTGTTCTTCATCGATGCCCAGCCGAGCTACGATCTGCTCCAGTCCGGCCCGTTCGATCTCGGCGGCATGCTCGCCGCCCTCGACGTGAAGGTGAAGGAGATGGGGGCCAAGCGCGTCGTCTTCGATGCGATCGACATGGTTCTCGATCTTTTCGATCATCGACAGGCCGCCCGGAACGAAACCTACCGGCTTCATCAATGGCTGAACGATCGCGGGCTGACGGCGGTGATTACGGCGAAGGCGAGCCCTTTGCGCAATGGCGGTACGTCGGAGGCGCTGGAGTTTCTGCAATTCATGGTCGATTGCTCTATCTTCCTGCGCCACGACATGGTGGAAGGGACATCGCAGAGGAATATCCGCGTCGGCAAGTTCCGGGGCTCGTCCTTCGAGGAAAATGCGACGCCTTTCGGGATCGGGCCGAGAGGCATCGAGGTGGCCTATGGCCGCAACGCCGAAGATTCCAAGCGCAGGGCGTCTACCGAGCGTCTGTCGAGCGGCGTCAAACGGCTGGATACCATGCTCGACGGCGGCTACTATCGAGGTGCCGGCATCCTGCTGACCGGCTCGCCCGGCACGGCCAAGACCACCCTTGCCGGTGCCTTTGCGGTCGCGTCCTGTGAGCGCGGCGACAAGACGCTGTTCGTGACGCTGGATTCGCCGGAAGAAGAGATTTTACGCAATCTCTCGGTGGTCGGCGTCGATCTTGAGCCGCAAGTTGCGTCCGGTATGCTGCTCTTCAAGACGATACGATCGACGACGGCGAGTGCCGAAATTCACCTGATGCGGATCCGGGATATCGCGCGGTCTCATGGTGCACGGTGCCTGGTCATTGACCCCATCTCTGCCTTGTCGAAGTCCGGCAACCTCGGCACCGCACGGAACGTCGTCGAGCGGTTGATCGACTGGTCGAAGGCGGAGGAGATCACGCTGCTCTGCACGAGTCTTCTAGAAGGGGACAATCCGCTCGCCGAGAGCACTGCTGTCCAGATTTCGACGTTGGCCGATACGTGGATCCATCTCAACTACCTCGTCCATGCCGGCGAACGCAACCGCGCGCTGTCGATCATCAAATCGCGCGGCAGCAATCATTCCAATCAGGTCCGCGAGCTTATCCTTAGTGGCTCGGGCATCTCGCTTGCCGACGTCTTCACCGCGGGTGGCGAAGTTCTCATGGGCGCCATGCGCTGGGAGAAGGAGCGTGCCGCACAGCAGGAGGAAGCCGAGCGCGAGACGCAGATGAAGCGTCGGCGGATAGAGCTTTCAGCGGAGGCCGCCGCCCTTCAGGGCCGCATCGACGCCTTGCAGCAGGAGTTGGCCGACAAGCACGAAGATGTCGATCGGCTGAACTCCGGCATGATGAAAAGCGGCGCTGCCGCGGTCGATAGTCTGGTCACGTTGCGCCAGTTGCGCCGGGGGGACGTCATCGACACCGTATCGCAAGGCGAACCGTGATATCCGCGCCCGTGCATTTTCGTCTCTATGTGGCAGGCACGGCCCCGCATTCGCAGCGGGCCGCAGCCAACCTGCGCGCGTTCTGCGCAGCGCATCTCGGCGATCGACATGAAATCGAGGTCATCGATCTCTTCGGCGATCCCCTCCGCGCCCTGACAGACAAAGTTCTCCTGACGCCGACGCTCGTCGTCGACAACTCGGGTACGATCCGGCGGATCGTCGGCGATCTCAGCGAAACGTCCATGTTGCTGGACTTCGTCGAAGGTGGAGCGACGTGAGCGCGCGACAGGCGCTCACCGAAAGCGGAACGGACGAACTCACGCTGCTCATCGAACTGTTGCAGGAGACGCAGCAGCGCATCATGACGCTGACGGACGGCCTGGTCGATGCCGTCATGCCTGCCTCCGGGAACCTGTTGCTTCTGCCGGAAACACAGACCCATTTCCGCGATCAGGCGATGGCGTATCAGGCCTTCGCGGCCGAGCGTACCGCCATTCTCGATGCACTGCCGGCCCATGTCGCGCTTTTGAGCGCGACGGGTGAGATTCGGACCGTCAATGCCGTGTGGCTGGCGTTCGCCGATCAGCTCTCGCCCGTGCCGGGACTGGCGGTCGGCACGGTCTACGCCGATTTCTGGAGCACGCCGGAGGCGTTCGGTACCCTTGATGTAGACGCTGTCCGCTCGTCCGTCGCCGCCGTTCTCCGCCGCGAACGCCGGCTGCTCGACGTCGAATATTGCCTGCATCTTCGTCCCTCCAAGCCCTGGTTCCGTCTTGTCGTCGCGTCGCTGGCCGACGATGCGGAACGCGGCGCCGTCGTCATGCACATCAATATCACCGAGCAGAAGGCGAACGAGGAGAAGGTCCGGCAGATGCAGCGTCTCGATGCGCTGGGTCAGCTGACCGGGGGCGTGGCACATGATTTCAACAATCTGCTCATGGTCATTATGGGGAACGGCGAGGCCCTTCTCAGCAGTCTTGCAGAAGACGAGCAGCGGCGCGACTGGGCGGAACTGATCGTTCTCGCGTCCGAGAAAGGTGCCGCTCTCACCAATCGCCTGCTGGCTTTTGCAAGACGTCAAGCTCTCGTGCCGGAAACCATCGACCTGTCGGCCCTGCTCGCAGGTGTCGTCCTGCTCCTTCATCGCACGATCGGTGAACATATTACGATCACGGTTCCCGCCTTCAACGGTCCCTGTCACGTCCGCGCCGATCGCTCCCAGCTCGAAAACGCCGTCATCAACCTCTGCATCAATGCGCGGGACGCCATGCCGCACGGCGGCTCCATCACGCTCAATCTGGCAAGCCGCAGCATTCTTGCAGAGGACAAACCGCCTGCCACCGACCTGCCGCCCGGAGACTATGTCGTCCTAACGGTCTCCGATACGGGCAGCGGCATGGCTGCCGCAACGTTGATGCGGTCCTGTGAACCGTTCTTCACGACGAAGGCAATGGGGAAGGGGACGGGCCTCGGCCTCAGCGTCGTCTACGGCTTCATCAAGCAGTCGAGTGGCGCGATCTCTATCGACTCCGTCCTGGGTGCGGGAACCGATGTTCACCTTTGGCTTCCATGCGTTCCGAAACCGGTGGCGAACGTGGAAAGCGGACCCAAGGCACGGGACGGCGTCAAGGGCCAGCGAATCCTGCTGGCGGAAGACGATCCGCTGGTCGCCCGCTCCGTTCGTCAGCAACTGATCGGCTTCGGCTATCAGGTCGTCAGTGTTTCGAATGGTTCCGAGGCGCTAGACTACCTTGCGCAGGATGCGGCGTTCGATCTGGTTTTTACTGACATCGTCATGCCGGGCGGCGTGAGCGGGCTCGAACTGGTCCGTGACGCCGGGCGTCTCTATCCGCATCTGAAATTCCTGCTGACATCGGGCTATGCCGATGCGCTCGACGATGCCTTGCGGGCGCGTCTCGCTGGCAGCCTTCTCGCCAAACCCTACAAGCGCTCCGCACTGGCGGAGAAACTCGACATCTTGCTCCGGCCATGACCGGCAGACGCCGAACACTCAACGAGCGCCCGATTGCAGGACGATATGCATAGAGAGAAAGCAGCATGAACTGACATGGATATTCTGATCATCGAAGACGACGTTCTCATTGCGAAGACAATGAAAAGCACGTGGCCGGTTGCCGGCGACACGCTGCAGGTCGTCTCGACCTACGCGCAATCCCTCAGCCTGATCACGGGGCCGGAGTTGATGCTGTTCGACGCCGTGGTGCTCGACATTCATCTCCCGGACGGCGATGGTCTCGGCATCCTTCGCACGATCCGGGCGCATTCGACGGTGCCGATCGTGATGATTTCGGGGACGGGTACGCCCGATACGCGTGCGGGCGTCTTCGATGTCGGTGCGGACGACTACCTGATGAAGCCCTTCTCCGTTCGAGAGTTGCAGGCCCGGGTGGCGCGACTGGTCACCGTCCGCAAGGCCGCTCAGCCGGAAGGGCTCACGGGCGCCTTCCTGGTCGATCGTGTCGAATGCGATCTCCAGATCCGGCATCTCATTCTCGGGACGGCCGTCGAATCGCTGACGGACGCCGAAGCCCGTATTCTCGGTTACCTCCACGCCAATGCCGGCAGGACCTGCAGCAAATCGGCCATCTACAAGCATGCCTTCTTCCGTGCGTTCAATCCTGCGGACAAGACGCTCGATGTCTATGTCGGACGCATCCGACGGAAACTTTCCGCGCTCGATGCTCAGAGCGCCCTCCATCTTCAGACGGCGCGCGGGGTCGGCTACCGGCTGGAAGCGTCGCAGCGCTGACAGGCAGGCTGCGACCGCGGCCCGACTACATCGTTGCGTGTGCGCGGAAGGTCGAGAACGAGATCATCGACGGATGGAGCCGCGTATCCATGTGGCTGTCGCTGTTCGCCCTGGCGCCTGCCGAACGACGTGTATTGAGGCGCAGGCCGAGCGCTTCCAGCGCCCTGAGCTGTTCGGTCTGAACCGAAGTGTCAACGGCGGAGTAAAATCCTGCCACGCGGCGGCGCAAAAGTCGGCCACTTGTGGCGCGCGCATGAGACCGCCGGGAGGGCTTAGGCCCGAGCGGGGGTCTCATGCGCGCGTTGCGATTTTCGAAGGGCGTCAGCCGGCCTTTCGGGCGCGGCTTTGGGCGAGACGATAGCTGTCGCCGTTCATCTCGAGGATGCTGACGTGATGGGTGATGCGGTCGAGCAAAGCGCCGGTCAGGCGCTCGGACCCCAAGGTTTCCGTCCATTCGTCAAAAGGAAGGTTGCTGGTGATCAGGGTCGCGCCTCGCTCGTATCGTTGCGAGATCAGCTCGAACAGCAATTCCGCGCCGGTCTTTGACAGCGGCACGAAGCCCAGTTCATCGATGATCAACAGCTGGTAGGCGGCCATCTGCTTCTGGAACCGGATGAGACGCCGCTCGTCGCGCGCCTCCATCATCTCGCTGACCAGTGCGGCCGCTGTCGTGAACCCAACGGACAGGCCCTTCTGGCAGGCGGCCAGGCCGAGGCCGAGCGCCACATGGGTCTTGCCCGTGCCGCTGGGGCCGAGAGCGATAACGTTCTCCCTGCGCTCGATCCATTCGCAGCGCGCCAGTTCCAGCACCTGCATCCTGTTCAGCTTTGGGATGGCGGCGAAGTCGAAACTGTCGAGGCTTTTGACGACCGGGAACCTGGCCGCCTTGATGCGACGCTCGACCTTGCGACGGTCCCGTTCGATCATCTCCCGCTCGGCAAGCCGGGTGAGGTATCCGACATGATCGACGCCTTCGGTGGCGCACAGCCGGGCCAGCTTCTGGTACTCGCGCTGGAAACTCGGCAGCTTCAGGGTTTTGAGATAATGGGTGAGAAGGATCTCGGGTGCTTGGGTGTTCATGCGACTTCTCCCGCATCCGACGACAGGAGACGCATATACGCCTTCGCCGATGTCGTCTCGACCGTCGCCCTCGGCAAATACGGGTAGATGGACAGGTCCAGTCTGGGCGGCCGGCGTTCCACCCGGCACAGGATCAGATGCTTGACGGCGTCAAAGCCAATGGCGCCAAGCTGGATCGCCTGCTTCACCGCCGCATGCAGATCGGCGAGTTCGAAGCTCTCCAGCAGGCGGAGGACCTGCACGTACTCACGCCGGCCGTGTTTGGCCATGCGGCCTTCCATCAACCGGCGCAGCGTAGCGAACTCTTGCGGCAAGTCCCAGCCCTGGAGGGGCGCTGCCTGATCCAGCGAATTGATCTTCTGCTCGATCAGCGGCAGGTAATGGACAGGATCGAAGACGACGTCTTCCCGTTCCCAGCACCGAGGATGGCGGGCGATGATCTCGCCACGGCCACCAATGACCACTTCGTTGACATAGCCGCGCACCCACACATCCTGATGGCCATAGGCGACCGGGACGGAATAGTCGTTGGTCTTGTAGCGCACCAGCGACTGCGCCGTCACCTTGGCACTTGCCTGGTCGCAGGCATCAAATGGCGAGGCTGGCAAGGCGCGCATGGCAGCCAGATCGCGCCGCAAGCGCTCGCCGATCGTCTCGCTCTCGCCGCGCAGCCTGTCGCGCTGGCGCTTCCGGCACTGCTCCTCCAGAAAGGTGTTGAACGCCTCCCATGTCGCAAACTGCGGGATCGGTACCATGAAGTTGCGCCGGGCATAGCCGACGAGACCCTCGACGTTCCCCTTGTCGTTGCCCTTGCCGGGACGGCCATAGCGATCCCGGATAAGGTAGTGGGACAGGAAGCCGCTGAACAACGTCGCGCGCTTGCGGGTGCCGTCAGGCAAAATCTTCGCCACCAGGCAACGGTCGTTGTCGTAGACGATCGATTGCGGCACGGCGCCGAAGAAAGCGAACGCATGGACATGGCCATCGACCCAGGCCTCGGCCACTGCCGCCGGATAGGCCCGCACGTAGCAGCCGTCGCTGTGCGGAAGGTCGAGCACGAAGAAATGCGCCTTCTGCTCGACACCGCCGATGACCACCATCGCCTCACCGAAATCGGCCTGCGCATGGCCGGGCGGATGCGACAGCGGCACGAACACTTCCTGGCGGCGCTGATCCCGCTCGCGCATGTAATCCTTGATGATCGTATAGCCGCCAGTGAACCCGCATTCGTCTCGAAGCCGGTCAAACACCCGCTTGGCCGTATGGCGCTGCTTGCGCGGCACTTGTCTGTCTTCGTCCAGCCAGTGATCGATCGTCGAGACAAACGCATCCAGCTTGGGCCGCCGGATCGGTGATTGTCGCTGATAGCCAGGTGGCGTCGAATAGGACAGCATCTTGGAAACGCTGTCGCGCGATATGTTGAAATGCTTTGCAGCCTGACGCCGGCTCATGCCTTCCGAGCAAGCCAGTCGAACCTTCAGATATAATTCCACGGTATAGATCCCCAGGCCCTCCTGCGCTCATTGCAGAAGAGAAATAGGTGGCCGACTTTTACGCCGCCCGAAGCGGGACAATCCCGCCGCTACCGTGGTCTAATTTTGCACCGCCGCTCTCACCGAAGACAGGGCCGCAAGATCTTCTTCCGAATGGGTCACCTGAACGCGCTTGAAGAGGTCCGGCGTGTGCTGTGCGATGATCCGCAGTTCCCCGCCCAGGGTCGCCAAAGCCGCCGCATCCACAGGAATTTCAAACTGCGCGCGAGAATCTTTTGACGGCATGTCGCGCAGCTTTTCCTGAACCAGCGAGAGGTTGCAGAGAAACAGCGTGCGCGCTTGCTCGATGTTCATGGCCGCGAGAAGTTTGTCCGAGGCAACGGTTCCGAGGCCGCGATGTTGCAGGCTGTTCACCAGTCGAAGCGAGGCTGTGCTTGAGCCGCTGGCACCCTGCGGTGCAAACGAGGTCGATAGGGCACCGCTCCAGACAGCATCGAAAATGTCGATCCGCTGCAGTGCGGTGACTGATTCCCGATCCAGCCGGCTGTTGCCTTGCCGTGGCATCTCCGCCTTCATGTCGAAGCCCTGGAATGAGTTTGTCTTTGGTTCGAAAGCCTGGCCGATCATTGTCATGCTCCATTTCTATCTTGGCTGGATCATGCAGCGGGCGACTTAACCGACTCTCATGGAATAGTAAAAAACAGTAAACAGCCTTGAAGGTGGACGTCTGCAAGTTTGGCCGGCGTATAACAAATTTGAAAGACGGGTATCTCTCGCCTTTCGAATATTGGTGGTTGCCGAACGTGCGGGGGAATGCAAGATGCGGCCCGAGACTTCAGGTTGCATATGCGCAAGCCGTTATGCACCCCGGGAACTTCGTGAGGCGGAGAGGGTTCGGCGGCGTTTATCCGAGCGGACAAAGAGGAGAAAGAGATGGCTGACGGACGCAAGGCAGCGCCACAACAACCACCGGCAGGCGGGTGGGGAGCACTGAATGCGGTCGAGCAGCATCTAAGCAAGCAGCAGATTCTCCTGAAGGGCAATCGTGCGCTTTTATCGATGAACAAGCCCGGCGGCTTCGATTGCCCCAGTTGCGCATGGCCCGATCCCGAAAAGCCGCATTTTGCCGAATATTGCGAAAACGGTGCCAAGGCCGTCGCCTGGGAGGCGACAAAGAAGCGGACAGGGCCGGATTTCTTTTCGGCGAACCGGGTCGAGGACCTGAAGGCCTGGAGCGATCATGAGCTGGAGGCGCATGGCCGCCTGACGCATCCAATGCGCTATGACGCTGCAACGGACACCTATCAACCGGTGGACTGGTCGGTCGCACTGGCCGAAATCGGGGGCACGCTGCGCAACCTCGATCCGAAGCGCGTCGAGTTCTACACATCCGGGCGAGCCTCGAACGAGGCGGCTTTCCTTTGGCAGCTTCACGGACGGCTTCTCGGCACGAACAATTTCCCCGATTGCTCGGATATGTGCCACGCGACGACGACGGTCGCGCTGCCGGAGAGCATCGGCATCGGCAAGGGCACGGTGACGCTGGAGGACTGGGAGCACTGCGACGCGCTCTTCATCATCGGCCAGAACCCCGGCACGAACAGCCCGAGGATGATGACCTATCTGCACGACATGGCCAAGCGCGGCGTGCCGATCGTCACCTTCAACCCGCTAAAGGAGCGGGCGCTTTTGCGGTTCACCGACCCGCAGAGTCCGGTCGAGATGTTGACGGGCAGGGGGCAGACGATCAGCTCGAACTATTTCCAGCTGCGCACCGGCGGCGACATCATGGCCATGCAGGGCATCTGCAAAGCGGTGATCGCTGCCGACGATGCGGCGCTCGCGTCGGGGGGCAAGCGAATCCTCGATACCGCGTTTCTGGAAGAGCATACTGCGGGATTTGCGGCCTTTGCCGACTTCATCCGCAATCTCGGCTGGGACGAGATCGAGCGTTACACGGCGCTGCGTCGCGAGCAGCTAGAGCAGGCCGCAGACATCTATATGAAAGCCGAGCGGGTCATCGCCTGCTGGGGCATGGGCATCACCCAGCACAGGCACGGCGGCGATGCGTTGCAGCAGATCCTCAATCTGTTGTTCCTGCGCGGAAATATCGGCCGTCTCGGCGCAGGGGCATGCCCGATCCGTGGACATTCGAACGTCCAGGGCGACCGCACGGTCGGGATCAACAAGACGCCGACAGAGGAATTTCTCGCGCAACTCGACGCGGCTTTCGGCTTCGTCAGCCCGCGCGAGCATGGTCACGATACGGCCGAGTGCTGCGAGGCTATTCTGCGAGGGGAGGTCGACGCGTTTCTGGCGCTGGGCGGCAATTTCTTCCGCGCGATCCCGGATATCGAGCGGATTGCGGAGAAGGTGCCCGAGATCGGGCTAACAGTGCATATCGCGACGAAGCTCAACCGCAGCCACCTCATCCATGGCAAACAGGCCTACATTCTCCCGGCGCTCGGCCGGACGGAACTCGATCTGCAGCAAGGCGTGGCCCAGACGGTGACGGTCGAGGACAGCTTCTCGATGGTGCATGGCTCTACGGGGCGCCTGATGCCGGCGAGCGAGCATTGCCGCTCCGAGCCCTGGATCGTCGCGAGCCTTGCCAAGGCCACCGTCGCGGATCGCGCATCCATCGACTGGGACGGGCTCGTTGCCGACTACGACCGCATCCGCGACAAGATCGAGCAGGTGCTTCCCGAACAGTTCCGCGACTACAATATCCGCATCGGCAAGCCCGGTGGCTTCCGCCTGCCGAACGGCGCGAGCGAGCGGCGCTGGGCAACGCCGACGGGCAAGGCGAACTTCCTGTTCAATCCGGACCTCAAGGACCAGAACGAGGATGCGCCGCAAAGGCCGCACCTTCAGCTGATGACGCTGCGTAGCCACGACCAGTTCAATACAACGATCTATTCCAACAACGACCGGTATCGCGGCATATCCGGAGACCGGATGGTGGTCTTCATGAACGAGAAGGACATGGCGGCGCTCGGGGTGTCGGAAGGAACGGTCGTCGATTTCGCAGCCGTCGCGGCCGATGGCATCGAACGACGGGCGGGCGGCTTCAAGGTCGTGGCCTACGACCTCCCGCAGGGTTGCTGTGCGGCCTATTATCCCGAGACGAACGGACTGTTGTCCCTGTCGCATCGCGATACGCGCAGTAACACGCCGGCTGCCAAATCCGTGCCCGTGGTCATCACCCGGGCGCAGCCTGGGATGGCTGCTTGAAGCTGGCCGGAAGTGTTCGAATTTGTGCCGACCGCTCATGCCCCAGCCTGAGTGTCGGATGCCGACGCTCGGACGACGACTTGGAACCTCCTAAGCCTCAGTAATCCCGGTCGTTGCCAAGACCAACGAAGATATTGAGCTTGCGCCGGGCTATGAGCTTGACACTGCGGTCTCCCTGAATCTGGTAGGTCTCCAGATAACGGTCGCCTCGCGGATCGAGGAAGCGGTGCGTGAAGGTGGAGCCGATGGGCGATTTCGTCAGCTTCGTGCGCGGCTGGCCGTTGTAGATCAGGCTGCCGGGGATCGGCTCCAGCGTGGTCGAGGCCGTTGTGCAGGCTGCGAGCGACAGGCCAACGGCAAGGATGCCGATAAGGCGGAAGGTCATATGCATGTCTCCTCAGGGATGATGATATCGGCCAAACCCTGCGCACTGGCCTTGGTTCCGCGCGTTCGCAGCGCCAGCTGTGCGTCGTCGCCGTCGGTTACATCGAGACGAGGGCTTAGAAGAAGACGGTACATGAAGCCTGTCGCTTTTGTCACGGGAGCCGGATCCGGGATTGGCATGGCTGCGGTCTTTGCGCTCGCGCGGGACGGATATCGGATCGTATGCCGCAAAGCCTCGTGGGCGCCTAGGTACCTTCGACATCAGGTGTGATGGCGCTTGAGATACCCTTGAACATGGAATGGAACTTTAACGACCACTTAATCTAGCGCCGGTAGTTTCCATCTACGAGGAGCAATCGCGCCTCTTGTCCGGCCGCATGACGCGTGCCTGCGTTCGCCGGAAACGGCATGTTCCATATTCACCGCGATGCGCTCCCATACCTGTCGGCACGCCGCAGGTCACGGTGGACGCCCGGCTGGCCGACAACCCTCCCTCGCGATTGCGCCCGACGATCTAGGAAAAATTCCGTGCCCAAGACATCCAATCTGATGACGCGCATTCTGGTGGCCGCTTCGGTCGTCGTTGCCGCCGCCTTTGCCGGCTTCTCCTTCTACATCGACACGCTGCAACGGAGCACGACGACGCATGCCGTCGAAGAAAATATCGCCTTCTCCGGAAAACAAGCCGCACAAAGTGTGGCGAACTGGCTGAACGGCCGCGTCACCCTGACGGCGATGGTGGCCAATGCCGCCGCCAATGCCACTGATAAGAACGCTCTTCTCGCCGTCCTAAAAAACGACATTCTCGTCAAGGAGTTCATGAGCACCTATATCGGAGACGAGGCCGGCACCTTTACCACATGGCCGGTGACGAACCTGCCGGCCGGTTACGATCCGCGCCAGCGTCCCTGGTATCAGGATGCGGTGAAGGCGAAGGGCGACGTTCTCACGGATCCTTATTTCGACGCCTCCACCGGCGATCTGATCATCAGCGCGGCCGTGCCCGTGATGAAGAACGGTGCCCTGACCGGCGTTGCCGGCAGCGACTTTTCGCTGAAGACGCTGGTCTCGATGATCCAGTCGATCGATGCCGGCGTCGGCGGTTTCGCCTTCCTCGTCAACAAGTCGGGCCAGATCCTCGTGCATCCCGATGCCAAGCTGGTGACGAAGACGCTCGCCGATGCCTTTCCGGCTGCGACACCCACGATCGGCAGCGGCATCATGGAGACGCAAGCAAAAGGCAAGCCGATGCTCGTGAGCTTCGTGCCTGTCGCCGGCCTTCCCACCGTCGAGTGGTACGTCGGCTTTGCCGTCGATGCCGACCAAGTCTATTCCGCCATCGACCATTTTCGCATTGCCGCGACCATCGCGACGCTTCTCGCGGTCAGCGCCATGATCGTCTTCCTGGCGAGCCTTCTTAGCCGCCTCGTCATCCGTCCGGTCACCGAGATGACCCGCGCTATGGAAAAACTGGCATCGGGCGATCTGAAGACCGATATTCCGGGGCAGGAGCGCCGCGACCAGATCGGCTCCATGGCCGCAGCCGTCGCCGTCTTCCGCAGCAATGCCATCGACCGGGTGCGCCTGGAAACCGAAGCCGAAAGCGGGCGTTCGCTGTCGGCGCGCGAGCAGCGCGAGCGTGAGGCGGCCAAGGCTCAGGAGACGGCGGACATCCAGCATGCCGTGGAGGCGCTTGCCACAGGGCTCGGGCGGCTTGCGGACGGTGACCTCGGTTATCGCATTTCCACGCCCTTCGTCGTCCATCTCGACCGACTCCGCGCCGACTTCAACCATGCCGTCTTAAAGCTGCACGACGCGATGCGGGCCGTGGGCAGCAATGCGCGCGCCATCGATGCCGGTGCGAGCGAGATCCGCCATGCCGCGGACGATCTCGCCCGTCGCACGGAACAGCAGGCCGCCTCCGTCGAGGAAACGGCGGCAGCGTTGGAACAGATCACAACCACGGTGCGCGACAGCGCTCGCCGCGCCGAGGAAGTCGGCCAGCTCGTTGCCCACGCCCGTGCGGGCGCTGAGACCTCCGGCGAGATCGTCGGCAAGGCCGTCAGCGCCATGCAGGGGATCGAGAGATCCTCCAACGAGATCGGCAACATCATCGGCGTGATCGACGACATCGCCTTTCAGACGAACTTGCTTGCCCTCAACGCAGGCGTCGAGGCGGCGCGTGCCGGCGAGGCGGGCAAGGGCTTTGCGGTGGTGGCGCAGGAAGTGCGCGAACTGGCACAGCGCTCGGCGAAGGCCGCCAAGGAAATCAAGGCGCTAATCAACACCTCGAGCGGACAGGTGCGCGCAGGCGTGTCGCTGGTCGGCGAAACGGGCCAGTCGCTTCAGGCGATCGCCGGTCAGGTGCAGGAGATCAATGCGCATATCGCCGCGATCGTTACGGCAAGCCGCGAGCAATCGACCGGACTTCAGGAGATCAACACCGCCGTCAACACCATGGACCAGGGCACACAGCAGAACGCCGCGATGGTCGAGGAGCAGACGGCGGCAAGCCACGGCCTTGCCGGCGAAGCGGCCGCGTTGAACGCGCTTCTCGCACAGTTTGATCTGGGTGAAGAGAGCAGCGCGGCGCGCTATCAGCCGGCATCACGCCGGGCTGCCTGATAAACATCGCAACGCGTGGCCGGAAGGGGTGCGCGTTGCGATGATCCGTTCGGCTTTGGCAGCCTAACGCCTGACGATGACACTTTCCGGGTCGCAGCGTTGCTCCCAGCCCGCGCGCTCCAGCGCGGGCCTGTCGTCCTCGGCCGTGGGATAGCCGAGACAGAAGTAGCCGATGAAATGCCAGCTCTTGGGCACGTCGAGCACGGCTACGACGTCGGCCGGATCGAGGATCGACAGCCAGCCGAGCCCGAGCCCTTCGGCGCGGGCGGCAAGCCATAGCGTATGGACCGCGAGCACCACCGAGTAATCCAGCGTTTCCGGCATGGTGCTGCGCCCCAGCCCATGGCCTTGCAATACGGACGGGTCGCAGAATACCGCGAACTGGCTTGGTGCAGCGTCGAGGCCCGCGAGCTTCAGCCGAGCATAGCGTTCGGCCTTTTCACCGGAGTAGCCTGCGAGTGCTGCGGCGTTGCAGGTCTCGAACACATCGCGCACGGTCGCCCGCCGACGGGCGTCGTTCACGAAGACGAAACGCCAGGGCTGGCTGAGGCCGACGGAGGGTGCGAGACTGGCCGCTTGAACAAGGCGCTCGACCGTTCCCGCCGGAAGCGGATCGGTGCGGAACTGTCGCACATCGCGGCGCCAGGTCAGGAGTTGCGTCAGCTCCGCGCGGAAACCGGCATCGAATGTCTTTCCCTTCGGCATCGGCCACATCCTTCGGCATAGCGCGCGCGTGGGCACGCGACGGATCGCCGGCTGCATAGCAGGTGATGATCAGCAAGCGCCAGATGACATCCGTGTCTATGAGGAAAAACTCATTGGCGTTATTCTGCTGTCGGCCGCATCCGCGGTGTTCGCGAAACCGGATACAGCGCGGTGAACCGTGTTCCCGGCACGGGCAGGGGATGACAATCGACGCCATAGACGTTCGAGATCGTCGACGGGTTCATGACCGCCTCCGTCGTACCCGATGTGTGTACACGGCCGTTCTTCAGCAGGATAACCTTATCGGCATAGCGTGTTGCCAGGTTCAGATCGTGCAGCACGGCAAGCGTGACAACCTCATGTCGCCGCGTATGCTCGGCGACCGCATCGAGGATCTGCAACTGATTGGAGAGATCGAGTGCGGAGGTCGGCTCATCGAGAAGCAGCAGGCGCGGCCGGCGCACCAGCGCAAGTGCGAGGCCGATCATCTGCCGCTCCCCGCCCGAGAGTTGGCCGGGACGGCAGCGGGCAAACCGCGACAGGCCGAGCGTCTCCAGCGTCTCTTCCGCACGGCGAAACGCCTCCGGCGGGGCTCGCCACGAGCGTCGTCCCCCGCTCTGGGCGAGAAGCAGCAACTCGAACACATCCAGGGCGACATCAAGCTGGGCCAGATCCTGCGCGACATAGCCAACCTGTCGCGCCCGGTCGAGCGGGCGCATGGCGAGGAGGTCGGCATGATCGAGCCGAACGCTGCCTTCGCCGCGCCGCATGCTGCAGAAGCCTTTCAGCAACGTCGATTTGCCGGCGCCGTTCGGACCGAGAACGGCCAGCATCCGACCGGGCTTGGCGTCGAAGGACACGCCTTGCACGACGCGGCGGGCGCCGATGGTGACGCTGTAGTTTTCGACGGAGAAACTCATGCGTTCGGGCTCCGCGACTGACGCAGAACGAGGAAGATGAAGAAGGGCAGGCCGGTCAGCGACGTCACCATGCTGAGCGGCAGCACCGCGCCCGGCACGATCACCTTGGTTGCAAGCGAGGCGAGAACGGCAAAGACGCCGCCGACCGCCACTGTCGCGGCGATTGTGAAGCGATGATCCTCACCCACCAGCAATCTGGCGACATGCGGGCCGACAAGACCGATGAATCCGATGATGCCGACGACGGCGGTCACCGCGCCGGCCAGCAGCGCCGAGATGGTCAGCATGAGGATCCGCAGCGCCCTGACGCGCACGCCGAAGACGATGGCCTCTTCACCAAAGGAGCGGATGGTCGTCAGCGCCCAGGCATTGAGAAGAACGATGGGCAGCGCGATGGCACAGAGCCCGCCCGCGATCGACACCTTCAGCCAGGTTGCGCGCTGCAGGGAGCCCATCAGCCAGAAGACGATGCTCTGCAGCTGATCGACGCTCGCCATGTACTGGACGAGCGACAGGAGCGAGGAAAAGACGAAGTGGAGGGCAATGCCGAGAAGCGTGATCGCCTGGACGCTCGTGCCGCCACGTGTGAGCGCAAGAACGAGGCCAGTTGCCAGAAGCCCGAACAGGAAGGCGTTTGCCGCCGTCAGTAGTTCAGGCGGCATCCATGGCATGGCGGATGTGAGCGAAACGGAGAAGCCGAGCGACAGCGCCGCACCGAAACCCGCGGCGGAGGACACGCCGAGCGTGAAGGGTTCGGCCAGCGGATTGTCGAGGATCGTCTGCATGAGAAGGCCGGAGAGCGACAGCGAGATCCCCGTCACCAGCGCCATCAGGGTCATCGGCATGCGAAGTTCCCAAACGACGAACCGACTGCTGGCATCCGCTGTCGAGGGTGACAACAGCACGTTCGCAACGTCGGCGAGCGAGAGCGTTCCCGAGCCGATGGCGATATCTGCGATGAAGGCGCAGGCGAGCACGAGCAGAAGCGCGGCGATGATCAGCACACGTCGCGTCACCGAAGCGCCGTAATGGGCCTCGGCGCTCTCCGGCGCTGCGGTTTCCGTCAGGGGTAATGCCAAATCGTTCTCTGCCACGTTTCGATTCATGCGTCTATCGACGCAGGGATCGTCTATGTGAAAGACGGGCCGCTTGGCGGCCGGTCGGCAATGTTGGTCTTCCGCAGCCGCTTACTTGGCCGGCGCGGCTTTCGCCCCATAGACCGTCGTCAGGCCTTTAGGAAGACCCGTGAAGCGTCCGATGATCGTTGCAAGGTCGGCATCCGGGTCGAGATCGGCAAAGCGTTCGGGATAGAAGGCCTTGGCGAGATACTCGACAGCGTAGATGTTCCAGGCGCTGGCATAAAGCTGGTGATAGAGGCCGACGATGCGGTTCTCTTCGACGGCCTTGATGTAGGAGAAGCCCTTGCGCTCGGACAGTGTGCGAAGCGATGTCTCGATGGCCGCCTTGTCGGCATTCAGGCCGAAAGCGGGCGATACCGAACCCTCGTTTGAGAACGGCGAGCCGGTCATCAAGAAGACATCGGGCTTCTCGGCGATCAGCGTTTCGGTCGTCACGTCTCCGGTGCGGCCCTTGACCAGTTGTGTACCGATGTTGATGCCGCCGGCATCTGCGACAATCTTGCCCCAGTAGACGTCGCCATGCGTGAAGCAGCAGGAGTCGAGGCCCTTCTGCCCGGCCTTGGCTTCCACGAAGACCTTCGGCTTTTCGGCGCCCGCAAAGCCGGCCTGCACCTTCGCAAGGCGCTCGGCGTAGAAATCGGTAAATTCCTTGGCTTCCGACTCGCGGTTCAGCACCTTGCCGAGAAGATCGACGGTCTTCGGGCCGTTGACGGTCGGTTCCAGTTCAGTATCGATCAGGATGATCGGAATGCCGAGCTTGGCCAGTCGGTTGAAGAGATCCGCATCGTCGAGCGCCTGCCGCACCCGCGTCTGAAACACAAGCAAATCAGGCCTTGTCGCGGCGACCTGCTCAAGATTGACCTGACCCTCGTCGCCGAATTTCATGTCGATCAGCTTTGCCGAGCTTTCCGGCCATTGCTTCTGGAAGACTGCCCAGGATGCCGGGTCGGAGCGGGCGAGGATATTGTTCCAGGCGACGACGCGCGCGAATGGGTCGGCCCGATCGAGCAGCGCCAGCGCGAAGAGATCGCGGCCGTCCTGCACGACGATACGCTTCGGCTCGGACGGAATCGTGATTTCGCGGCCGGAAAGATCTTTGACGACAAGGGGATAATCGGTGGCGCCGGCCGTGCCGACGGAAAGGACCGTCCAGGCGGATGCGACAAAGGCCGCAGTCAATACGGCTGATCTGAGGAGGCGCATGGCTATGGATTCCTTCGAAAAACGGTTGCTCGAGCCGTCTTCCTCCCGCATGCACTCCCTGCCACGCCCCGACCCATTGGCTGTTTATGGTCGATGCGACGTTGCTAAAGGATAAAGATGAGTAAGTCAATCAAGTATGGCGAGGTATCGTCGTACCCTTTCCGATCAGGTTTTCGAAACAGCGAGCGCCCTGGTTTCCCCCGTCCACAACGGGATGTTCAGGTCGCGCGACACCTGCGGATCGGCAGTAAAGAGCGGCCGTCCTTGCGCGAGCAGCTGCTCGATGATGGTCTTGTCCATCTGCACATGCGCGCGGGCAAGACCGGTCTGGTTATAGGAGTGCCCGGTGGAATTCGGGTTGATGCCGGTGATGATGACCTGCGGCGCGCCGTGGTAAAGGGCGAAAAGAACGGCGTTGAGTCCGTTCGAGCATTTGTCCTCAGTCCGCACCTCGGTGTTCTTGCGCCCGGTCATGCGCTCGAGCAGCGCCATGCGCTCATAGCGATCGACGATGACGAGGTCGTCGTAGCCGTAGTTGAAAGCCTTCAGGCCGTTTACCAGCCGCTGCCGCGCGTTCTTGCGCCAGAGGAGGACGTAGAGGCTGCGGGTTCGCTGCCCGGACAGCACGCGGCGAACCTCCACGGCATTGGTGTTGGTGCCCTCGACCTGATTGAACATCATGAAGGTGACATCGGGCACATCGACCCCCCAAGGGCGAATGGCGGATTGTGACCCGTTGATCGTGATGACACTGAAATCCCCGTTCCACCCATCCGGCTTGTGGATGACCGGCGCGGACCCGACGACGACGACGGGACCCTTGAAGACATGGGTGCAGGCCGGCGGCAGAGGGCGGCTCAGCCGGTACTTCAGCGACCTGTGCAGGCGCTGACGCGTCTGGGTGAGCCACTTGCTTACGTTCGTCATCGAAGCGCTTTCATGCTGCTTTCCATGGGCAGGTGCCCTACCGCTTCTTCAGGAACTTGGGGCGGAGATTACGCAGGAAAAGGTCGGCCGACTTCAAAATGCCGGTCAGGGAGATGAGCTTGTCCACCTGCGCATCGGTATTTCCGAGGCGTTGCGAGAGAACATCGGCAACCGTGAAGGAAATATCGCCTGGCGGGATTTCCGGAAAACGCGCGGCGAGCTTCGCATAGGAATTGTTGAGGTTTGCCTCATGAAGCGAGAGCTTGCCGGCCTGCGCGAAGACCTTCAGGCACACCTGCTCGAACGTCCAGTCGTGCACCGCCACGACGCGCCATGCCTCGCTTCTTTTGGCGGAGAAGCCCGCAAGCACGACCTTGACCGGCACGCGCTGTTCCAGAAGCCAATAGGCCAGCGCGAAGCCGGAGGTCGGGAGCTTGTCGGAGGGATAGATCTCCCGGCAAAGTTCCGTCAGATCCAGATGACCGGTCGCAGCCCCACCGTAATCGGCTTGCGTGTTCGGCGTCTCGGTATCGGCGAGGCGAATATTGGCGATGCCGCAGAACGTCGAAGGCGCAAAGAGCCCGAGAACCTGCTCGACCTCTCCGCGGTAAACGATGTTCGCGCCACGCGGCTGTGCGCGTGACACGAGCATGCAAGGGCCGGCGAACGGTTGCCGGAGAACTTTGTAGGCCTTGTTGAAGAAAACGAAGAGGGAGTCTGCCGGATAGGCTTTCTGGAGCGCGGCGACATCGACCTGTTCGCTGTTGGCGACAAGGATGACGTGCGGAAACCGGGAGAAGAACGCTTGCCACGCCTGTTCGGATGTCAGGCCCGATGTCGTTGCGGCCGCCGGCGGTATTTCGTTATCCCCGGGAAAATCCATAAGATAGGCCACTTTCAGATGATATCCGGTGAAACCGTGTTCATCGGAACGGACGCTGTTGAATCACGGCCCAGGATGATAGTAAGGCCCTGTGAACGGGCTCGGCCCGGTCCTGTTGTTATCGGGTTCTTACAATATGTTCGGATGGAAGAGCAAACGGAGTTTCACGCGCGAACTCGTCATCGTGCCGCCGGTGTCACAAGCCGATCGGCACGGCATCGCCATCATGGCCTGCGTCAAGAATGAAGCACCGTATATCGAGGAGTGGGTCCGCTTTCACAGGGCGATCGGCGTTCGGCACTTTCATATCTACGACGATGGCTCGACGGACGGGACGATGGACATCCTGCGCTCGCTGTTGTCTGCGAAGGTCCTGACGATCGTTCCCTGGATCATGCGCATGCGCGACGAGGGTACGTCGGTGGTACTGAACGGTCAGGCCATTGCCTTCGCACATGCCTTGCTCAACTTCGGCGGGCGCTACGACTGGATGGCCTTCATCGATGTCGATGAATTCCTTCTTCCGCGGCGGGATAGCACGCTGGAAGACGCACTGCGGCATGCCAAGGGATTTCCGAATATTTCCCTGCCTTGGCACATGTTCGGGCATGGCGGGCATCGGGCTCGGCCGAAGGGGCCGGTCTGCCTCAGCTATACCGCACGGGTGGCCCACCCGGAGCGGCAGGATGCGAATGCCAGCAATTTCAAGTGTATCGTAGATCCCACGCGCGTAACCGGCGTCAGCGTGCATCGCTTCCGGACGAAGGAGTTCGGCGACCGGACATCCAACGATGCCGGTATGGTCTCCTCCGTGCGGGACCGAAAGGCGGAGGCGTTCTACTCGGCCGAGTACCTGCAGCTCAACCACTACTACCTGAAGTCGGAAGAGGAGCTTTCCGAGAAGGTGGCGCGGGGCTGGTCGTTCGACGACACAACGGAGAAGTACATCCGCAAGGTCGCGGAGACGGCGCACTATATCGAGCATAACGTGGTCGAGGACCGCAGCATGGTTGCCTTCATCGAACAGAACAAGATCGATCTCGGGTCGTCCGCGATCCGGTCGGAGCGGACGCATGACCAAGCATCGTGAGAGCCCCCCAAGCTCGCACTCCGTGCTGAAGGCTTGGGCCGTCACGGAGGAGAAGGCGGGCACGCTGACGCAGTGTCTCGGCATCGCCAAAGAAATCGATCCCGATCCCGTCGTCAAAATCGTGACGCGGCCGCGAGGCTGGCGCAAATGGTTTCGTACGCCCCTCTTCTCGGTGCGCGAGAGCGAGCCTGCCTTCATGGTGTCCTGTGGCTTCCGGGCGGAAGAGCCTGTGCTCGCCATCAAGAGCGCCTTTGGCCACCGGCCTTTCGCTGTGCACCTTCAGCGCCCGCGCGTCGATGGCTATGATCTCGTCTTCGTCTCGCGGCACGACTGGGTGCCGGAGCTTGATGGCATCGCCCATGTGCACAAAATGGTCGGTGTTCCGCATCAGATCACACCCGAAAGACTGGCGGCACATGTCGGCAGCAGGGCGAAGTATGCGGCGCCCGGAGACCGGGTGGCCGCCGTCTTTCTTGGCGGCTCCAACGGCGCCTATCTCTATGACGACCGTTGCCATCTGGTCATCAAAGAGGCCGTGCGCGGTCTGGAAGCTGCGGGATGGAAGATCGTGATTTCCGTCTCCCGGAGATCGAGCGATGAGACGCTGCAGGCGGCTTTGACGCTACGGTCTGCCAACGTCACCGTCTGGGACCGGACGGGCGAGAATCCTTACCTCGCGTTCATGGCCGCTGCGGATGCGTTTCTGATCGGGAAAGATTCGATTACCATGCCCTGCGAGGCGCTGGTGACGGGAAAGCCCGTCTATACGCTCGATCTCACGCCTGTTCCCGGCGAGCGGCTCTCGAAATTCGAGACCTATCATCGCGACCTGCGCGAGACCTTGAAGCTGACCAAGGCCTTCGCGGGAGAGCTGGCACCCTACGCCTATGAGTCGCTGAATGAGACGAAGCGCATCGGGGCGATCGTCGCCCAGGCTCTATCAGACCGGCAGAAACCAGGTTCGCGCCGCCCTGTCGTCAGCGTGAAGCGGCAGATCTGAGCAATCAAGCGGTCGAGGGATTGCCTATTCCCGCCAATGGTCGCCGACCCAGACGGCGGGCTTGATGTAGTGCCGCAGGTCACTGAAGAGCGTGTGCCGGCGTATCTTGCCCGTTACGACAGCTTTGAAATAGGCCGCCGGCTTCATCACCGGTTGCTTCTCCCCATACTTGCCTTCGAAGGCGTGCTGGGGAAGAAGGCCGCGCGGAAAGATGACAACACGGGCCGACTTCGGCAGTTTCGGAGGCAGGGCGTAATTCAGCGGGAACGGTCGCCGGCAGTCCTGGCGAAAATGTAGGACCCACCGTCTCGGGAAGAATTTGACGCCGCCCGGCGCGTTCTTGGTGACGAAACGCTGCTCGTAGCGATATTCATCGGCCACCTCCTGCGGATTGGCGCGGAACTTCTCCTGAATCGGCAACAACTTGCCGACAGGATAGCGAAACAGCGAAGTTTGTCCCAGCCGCTCGAATGGCGTGGTCTGGTTCTTGGCCATGACGATATCGTCGGGTCCCCCGACCGTGAAGAAATCGTCGAGAGACGACACGATGACCAGATCGAGATCGAGGAACAGCACGGCGCCCTTGAGCTTTCCGAGCGTCTTGCTCCAAAGCCGCGCCTTCGGCCAGATTCCACGCGAGTTGACTGGCATTACGACGTCGAGTTCGGGAAGATCCTCGCAGGTAACCTCGGGGCGGATGCCTTCACGGTTGTCGGTAAAACAGGTAAAGGTGAAGGGCGGCGTGATGTTGCGCTCCACCATGGCATAAAGCCTGTTGATGAAGGGCGGGCCATACTTCGTGCCCCAATTGATGCAGATGATCTGCTTCACGCCACCGCTGGCTTCCAAAACTTTCGACGTCATCTTTCGACCCCTTGCGGACCCTGCAGCGCCACGACCTTGCGTCCGTCGAGCGGTTCATGCGCCACTCCCTACAGCAATCGCGGTGCATCTTTAAGTGGGGTGCTGAAATCACATGCATTGCGGCAGGTGGCCGCTGCATCGATACGGCAGGCCGCGGAGGGCTGCCTGCCGTATGGGGCAAGATCAACGCTGCTGAACGTGGAGCATGCGCTCGCGCGTGGCGAACCACTCTTCCGAGTAGTCGTCGTTCTTGTATTCCTCGAAGTAGGGGCCGCCATCGGTGAAGTGGACCAGAGAGGCATCTTCGCTGTGCTCGTACTCGTTGACCAGCCAGTTCCAGGCCGGCGGCAGTTCGCCGATCAGCTCCTCGGATTCCAGCCACTTGAACTGGTGAAGCTCGAGGCCCGTCGCCGTATTGACGTAGTCGAGATCCAGTTTGCGGCACTTGGCGTTGTTGAACAGGATGACGCTCGACCAGTTCTTCTTCTCGTATTTCGTCTGCACCTGACCAAGGAACTTTGTTTCCACCTTCGGCACATAGTTGTGCTTGACGCACATAGCTGCGTAACGGTCATCCTTCAGTTCCCAAAGCTTGGCAATGTCGGTGCGCATCAGCATGTCGCAATCGGCAAAGAGCGACCAGCCTTCGAAGTTGCTGAGGTAAGGCACGAGAAAACGCGAGAACGAGAACTCGGTCGATTGCAGCGCATTGCGCTCGCGGGTGAAGATGTTGCTGACATTGCTCAGCACGATCGGCGTGAACGCGACAGGTATGGAGCTCTTTTCCAGAATGCTCTGGCAAAGAACGTGATATGCGGCAACTTCCTTGGTATCGAAACCGATGAAGACATTGGCAATTTCGGTCATATCTCTCTCATTCCTCAGGTGCGTTTCCATCATGCTGCAGGACGTGTCGTCCGGCCGATGCCGGCGATCCTGCGGCGTATTCCCATGCATGCCGTCGGTCCCCATTTAGGATGTTACCGGGCGGCATGGTTAGTCTCGGCTGTTTGGATTGGATATCAGCGGCTTGCATAAGCCGCAACCCTACGGCACTTTCCGACATCAACGCTTTCCAATCAGCGAATGCGAACGGTCAGCACTTGGTATTCCGAGGATGTCCTGAAAGTCGCAGACGTGCCGGATGCCGATGGAGTTCGACAGGCCCTGTTCCGTCGTGAAGACATCGGGGCGGTTCCGAAGTTTCGACAGCACATAGGTGTCTTCGGCGATCTGCCGCCGGGTACTGCCCTTCTCGTTATAGGAGTGGCCCATGACCGTGAGCGAGAATCCGGCCAGCGTTACCGAGGGAACGCCCACGAAGAGCGCGTAACAGAGCGCGGCGACGCCGTTCGTGACATGGCCGGTTTCGCCGATATCACCAGGCAGGCCGCCGCACATGTGCTCAACGATCGCCTCGCGCTCCTCCTTCGTCGCCCGCATCAGGCTTTGATAGCGAACGCTAGGTTTCATCAGCAGTTTCAGTCGCATGACCCAGAGCGGGCGCGTGTGCAGCCACAAAAGTCCGCGCGTGCGGACGTCGGGATGTTCTTCCCAGGACTTCTTGCGCTTGCGAAAGGTGACATCTGCCGCAGGGAGCCCGAGCATGTTGGCGGTTTTGCCGGCATTGTTTACGTCCATGCGGGCGCAATGTG
Organism: Rhizobium sp. 9140; assembly: GCF_900067135.1. Taxonomy (NCBI): domain Bacteria; kingdom Pseudomonadati; phylum Pseudomonadota; class Alphaproteobacteria; order Hyphomicrobiales; family Rhizobiaceae; genus Rhizobium; species Rhizobium sp. 9140. The sequence goes on from NZ_FJUR01000002.1 coordinate 57,059, forward strand.
CGACGATATCAGGAGGCAGCGTCGGATGGGGCGCGGATCCCAGAACCAGCCAGGGTTTGTCGAGGATCTCGAGCTTTGTAAGCCAGCGGCGATGGGTTTCTCTCAGTGCCTTCAGCTCTTCCGTATCCATCTTCGCCTCACACATGAAGTCGCGGGCCGTTCCAGGGCACCACGATAAAGTCTCATTTTGCCGCTCTTCCCTCTGCAGGAATGTCCATCGGCATCCGTCATGCTCGCACAACATAGGACACGGATGCGCCTCGGACAGATCAGGATGTCATGCTGTTTTTTGTAAGCAGGGATCGACAGCAAAGCGCGCGGGCGGCTATGGGGCGGCTCCAAATGACGATGGGCTCGTTCAGAGCCGGTTTGTTTTCGTCGCTCTGTGCAGGAAGCGCGCGGGCGCCGGGACGGATGATAAGACCATGACCACGGCGGTCGGATCGGAACGTGCAATGAGTGGCAGGCATCTCGACTATCGCCCCGACCTCGACGGGCTGCGGGCGCTCGCTATCCTGCCCGTACTTTTCTTCCACGCCGATGTTTCGCTCTTTCGCGGCGGTTTCGTCGGGGTGGATGTATTCTTCGTCCTCTCCGGCTACTTCATGGCAAGGATCATCCTGTCCGATCTCGTCGCGGGCACATTCTCTTTCTCCGGCTTCTATATCCGTCGGATCCGGCGGATCATTCCTGCCCTGTTCACAATGATGGCCGTCATGGCTATCATTGCCTGGTTCCGGCTGATGCCGGAGGAGTTCCGCTACTTCGGCGACAGCGTGCGCGCGGCCGCGCTCTTCACGGCCAATATTCTCTTCCGGCAGGAAAGCGGCTATTTCGATATTTCCGCCGAGATGAAGCCGCTGCTGCACACATGGTCTCTGTCCATGGAGGAGCAGTTCTACATTCTGTTCCCGATCTCGCTGTTTCTCGCTTTCACCTTCACCCGCAAGTTCATCCTGCACATCACGGGTGGCTTCATCCTGGTCTCGTTCGTCGCCTGCCTGTGGGCGACCACCCATTCGCCAGAGAAAGCCTTCTTCCTCCTGCATTTCCGCGTTTGGGAACTGCTGATCGGCGCGTTCGCCGCCTTTGCTCCCCGCCCGGACTACGGCGCGCGGGTGGCGGCCGGGCTCGGCATGGCCGGACTTGCCGCCATTCTGGCCGCGATCTTTCTCTATTCCGACTCCACGCCGTTTCCCGGACCCTCCGCGGCCATTCCTGTCCTCGGTGCGGCTCTCGTCATCCATGCGGGATCGCAAAGCTGGTTCCCCGCCCGTCTTCTGACCAATGGCGTCTCCGTCTTCATCGGCCGCATCTCCTACTCGCTGTATCTCTGGCACTGGCCGGTCATCGTCTTCTACCGGTATGAGACCGGGCATGGTCTGACGCTGACCGATACCCTCATCGTCGTCGCTCTGTCCTTCGTCTGCGCCATCCTATCCTGGCGCTTCGTCGAGCAGCCCGCCCGCTACGCCGCCGCTCTCACGTCGCGCGGGTTGGTCCTGTCTTTGATGGGGGGCAGCATGGCTGCGGCGGCAGCGTTCGGTTTCGTCGTCACCCGATATGACGGGCTACCTCAGCGCCTACCCGCAGATGTCTATGCGGTTTATTCGGCAACATACGACCAAAGCCCGTTCTTCGCGCCGAAGTGCTTCGCAAACAGCAATGGGGACGGCCTGCATCCGCAGTCCATTCGGGATGGGGACCTCTGCCCGCTCGGCTCGCCGTTCGCCAGCCCGCCGACGTTTCTCGTCTGGGGCGATTCGCATGCCGCAGCCATCGCGCCGGCCATCGATGAAGCCGCACGAAAGGCTGATATCTCGGGTCTCTTTGTCGGGCGGGCCTCGTGCCCCCCCATTCCGGGGGCTGTCTTTGGGCCGGATCATATCGTCGCGCGATGTGTGGAAACCAATGCGGCAATCATGAGCCTGATCGAAAAACAGCGGTTTCCTTACGTGTTCATGGTCGGCTACTGGCCAAAATATGTCCACCGCACCGAACTGCCGGAAGAGGGAGTGTTCTTCAACGCCTCTGAAGCGCTCGTTCTTCCTGACTGGTCGGCACCAGTCCGCGACAGCCTCAAGGCGACAATCGCGACGTTTACGAAACAGGGAACGCGCGTCATCCTCGTGCAGGACGTTCCGGAAATGGGCGTGAAGGTACCAGAGGCGTTGGCGCGGGCAAAAATGACGGGCGAAAACGGGGATCCGAGCTTGCCGCTCAGCTACACGCTTCAGCGGCAGAAGCTCGCTCGCGACATGCTTTCCGCGGTTGCTCGGGAAACGGGATCCTCGACCGTTGATCCGTTCGTGTCGCTCTGCGACAAGACACGATGCCATCCCATCGCCGAGGGCGGCATCCTCTACCGCGACGGCGATCATCTTTCTCTGACAGGGGCGAAATATCTGGCGCCGCTTTTTAGCGGAACAATGGCCATGATCGCCGGATCTGCACGCGAAACATCGCAGCCTTCGGTTGAGCGATAGACGTTAGCATTGGCGGATCGTCATCGTCACTGTGGGAGTGCCGGGTCGATCAGGCAACCTTGTTTAGCTTTTCCGTCTCCGGCTGGCTCTGCGCCGTCTCCTGCACGGTCCCGGTATCGCCATGCGCCGCATTCAGGCAGCGGGCGACAAGATCGTGATGGATCCAGCGCACCGGACCGGACGGAGCCGATGTCGCGGCGAAGATGAGCCGACCGGTCGCCTCAACCACGAGCGTGCTCAGGAGATCACTGATCAAAGCCTTACCGTCGTGGTGCATCGCTGTGATGTCGTTGGATGTGCCGATGGTGAGATCTGCCTGAGCTTGGCTGTTGGGCATCGGCCAGGCGTTGAAGTCGTAGAACGGCACCATGACGGCGCTTGCCTGAAGCTCGGTGATCCGGCGCAGGACATCCGTGACCGTCCGACCATCCGCAAGCAATGCCTCGCACGCGTTCCACTGTTCGTCGGCCCAACGCCCGCCGTTCTCCTTCTTGAGAGCGAGCAGCAGAGGGATCAGGGGAAGCTCGATGCCGGTGAACACATCGGAGGAATTCGTGCGAATTTCCGGGCAGTTATAAACGGTCGCCTTCACACCTGCGTCCCAGGCTTCGGACGCGATGGCCTCAAGGCGCATCTTGGCGTAGCCCTGCGTGTAATTCGTATAGGTCTGCCAGCGGTATTCGTCGCCGATGAGAATTCCTGTACCGTGATAGCCGTAGGCCGTGTAGCGCACGGCGCCGCCGGATGCCTCGATTCGCGCGCGGATGGCCGTGCTGGCGTCGATGAGATGGCGGAATGTGTTGGCCGAGACTTCGTCGAAATTCTGCAGAATCAGCTTGCCCATGTCGCTGTCAAGCAGTGTCTGCGACGACATGTGACGGGCGCCGGTGCCCTTGTAGATCCTGTTGGCGACGACGAGCAGAACCTTTGCCTTTGGAATCCCGCCGGCCATGGTATGCGCGAAGAACACGTTGCGACCATCGGGGATCATGCCGTCGAGCGTTGCCATGACCTGCGCCAGCGCCGCTTTGAACCGGTCCGTCGCAATGGTCTTGCAGGTTTCGATGTGGTCCCAGTCGATCTTGGCATCCTGCCACGTCTGGAGCGTCATCTCGGCCAGAAGATCCGTTGGCGTCGGGCCGCCGTCCGGGCCATCGAGATCGAAGCCCGCCATTAGCGGCACATTGATGATCTTGCCGCCCAGACGTTCCTCCGCTGCCGCAAGCTCTTCCTGCGTCAGAGGCCGCAGCGCGTTGTTCTCGTCCCGCCGGCCGACCGTGATGCCCACGATCTGCATGCCGGCTTTGCGCACCTGATCGAGAAGCCCGGTCGCGTAGCCGCGCCCAAACAGCTCCCCGAAGAGAACGAAGATATCGCCCTTCCGAAACAGCGTGTTTTCGGCGATGCTTTCCAGTGCGATCGGCTTTTTCATGGTCATGTCTTCAGGTCGTGGGTCGTTGCGCGCAGTTCGCAACAGTCGTTGATGATCCCATGAACCGAGTTGGCCGCAATGGAAAGTCATTTAACGTGACGGTTTATATCGAAACGTGAACCGGACGTGCCATTGACGACGGACGCTGAAGGTCAGTCAGGTGGTGCGAATGGACAGTAGCCGGGCTTCCGACCTGTTGCCGTCTTGGGATCGTCTTTGGTTGGCGTCTGATCTTATCCGCCGAGCCGTTGCGCCCATCAGGCGTATCACACTTTGAATGTGTGCCTGTGTGGCCTGTGAGTCTTGAAGCAGACGACCGCATCTCGCGGGTGCTACGTTGGATTGTACAGGCGAAGAGCGCTTTAAAGTATTCACCCCTAGAAATTGGGTTTTAAAGCTCATTAAATTTGGAATATATGAATATTAATATTTTCGAATAGATATAAGAGCTCATGACATATCGCTTCGTGGAATATTGATTTTCAAATCTGCGCAATATGTCCCTGACTAGACTTCCTATAACTTGAATTCCTGCGGCGGAGGCCAATCTCCTTCTTCTCATGACGACGGAGGTCGATATGGATGATATAATGAAGAAGCGGCGCACGCGCGGAGCTGGTGCTTTGGGTGATCTTACAGCGACGAAGCAAGCGGTGATGGAAATGCAGCGCCGACAGGATGAGGAGCGGCGACAGAAGACAGAGCGGCTGCGCGCGCAGCGGCTGGGAACCGTCGTGGGCGGAGCTGATGCGCCATTGCCTCTTCCCGTGCAACTCGATGCTGTCATCGAACGTTTCGACATTGATGGATCATGATCAGCACTCCGTTCCGCGCCCGGTATCGTTTCTGCGAAGGTTTTCCGCACGAGCCGAGAAGCGAAAAGCCATGATGGGAGCGCTGGAGGAAAATGCGGAATCCCGTCTTGCCTTGTTCGACTTCGCCTTTCGCCATGCACCCATCGGTATGGCCCTTGTGGATACGCAGGGTCGTATCGTGCGGGGGAACAAGGCGTTCTCCCGGATGATCGGCATCTCGCCCGAGAATCTCAGCGGCGTCGCGTTCGCAGATTTCACCCATCCCGACGATCTTGAAGCCGACGTGCGCCTTTTCAACGAGGTCCTGGCCCGGCGGCGCGACGGTTACACCATAGAAAAGCGTTACATCCGCCCGGATAAGGCGCCGCTCGATGTCCGGATCCACTTCGCCGCCATGCGGGATGGCGAAGGAGAGGTCGTTCGGTTTATCACGCAGGTGGAAGACATCACCCAGGCGAAGGATGCGGAGCGTCAGCTTGCCGAACGTGCGGCACAGCTGGAACTGGCACTGGAATCCGTCAGAGGCGGGTTCTGGCAGCTCGATATTCCCGCCCGGACCTTCGAAACATCCGATCGTCTTGCGCAGTATATCGACGGCCCGGAGGCCGCGCGACTCGACCTCGAGGCCTATCTCGGCAAGATCAGTCGGCTGGACATGGCCGCTGCCGATCTCACGCCCCTCATCGAGGGCTCGATCAACCAGAACGTTGCCGAATACCGGTTGAACACCATTGTCGGAGAGCGGTGGATGCGCTGCGACCGTCGCCTGCTGCGGGACGCGGATGGCCGGCCGCTGAAGATCGTGGGTATGGCGATTGATTTCACCGAGGAACATCACCAGATCGAGCGCCTGAAGCGCAATTCGCAGACGGACAGCCTGACCGGGCTTTTGAACCGGCGTGGCCTTGAGGCGCGCTTCCCGCAGATGAGCTCTTCATCCGGCTATGCCGTTCTGGCCATCGACCTCGATGGCTTCAAGCAGGTGAACGACAGCTACGGCCATGCGGCCGGCGACACCGTCCTTCAAGAAGCTGCCAACCGGTTGATGTCATGCGTCCGCGGCGATGATCTCGTAAGCCGGGTGGGCGGGGACGAGTTCGTCGTTGTCATCGCCGGCGATAGGGAAACGGGCGTCGCCGTTGCCAACCGCATGGTCGGTACGATGCGCACACCGTTCTCGCTCGGCGACTCCGGCGCAGATGCGGATGTCCTGGTAGACGTGCGCGCAAGCATCGGCGGTGTATGGGCTGTGGTCAACAGTGAACTCGACGGCATGATCGCGCATGCGGATACGTTCCTGTACCGCGTGAAAGCTTCGGGGAAAGATGGGGTCGGCTTCGACCGGCAAGCCTTCCCGTTACGGACCATCCACGACGAGAGTGCCGGGCATCACGATTGACGCGGCGCTCTCCTAGACAGCCACGATCGATCGGTGACCTCGATCACGACCGGGATCAAGCCAGAACGGGCAGTGTTCCCACGATGCGAAGCGCCAGGCCCTCATAGGGTTCGAGGTTGATTGTCAGCGCTCCGTTTTCCTGAAGGTCGCCTTCGATCGTTTCACCAATCATGTCGACCACCGGGCCGGGCGTGACGTTTGGCAGCACGATCACCTCTTCCAGCGCCGTATCGCCGAAGTTCAGCGCGGTCACCTGCGTGCCGCGCCCGTCGGGCAGCTCGTGCACCATCACGAGAAGTCCTGGCGCCGTCGTGTCGGGGATCATCATCTGCCGGCTGGCGGCAAAGCCATAGGCTTCCCGGACGGCAAGGAGCCGCTTCAGCTGGCTGGCGAAGGAGTCCGGTTGCGTCAGCTGCTCCGTCACCGGGCCGTAGAGCGCGCGGGCGCGCGGAACGCCCTCGGCCGATTGTCCCGCATCCGACTGACCCGTGAGGTCATACGCGCCGCGCTCGATCCACCGGGTATCGCCATCTCCCATCAGATGCTGCACGTCGTCGGGGCTCACCGGCAGGGCGCCGACCAGATCCCAGCCGGACAGAGCGAAGATGCCGGGCTGGAACGCGTTGTACATGACGAGCAGCAGATGGATCTTGCGGATGAGCTTCACCGTGTCCTCGTCGATCGTGTCGAGATCGGCGATGTTGAGGGCAGCCGTGATGACGCTGGCAGTAGTGCAGGCGATACCGTTCGTGACGAAGGGCAGGTTGTAGGGGGCATTCGCGCCGGACAACCGCTCGCGGATCACGTCACGCAGGTGCATGCGCAACGTCCGGCCCTGCCAGGTTTGGCCGCTGAAACTGTAGATGTCGTCCGCATGCAGCGTCCAGAAATGCACAAGCTCCGTGGTCAGCTCGTCATGGTTCTGAAGCGCGTGGATAAGGGATGCGGGATCGATGCCGAACTCGTGCACCGTGCGCAGCATCATGCGCAGCCATTCGGTGTTCCCGGTCAGAAGCGCATGGTGATAAGCGGGGCGTGTGATGAAATCATAGGAGAGATCGGCGCCGCCTTTCGACATCGCAGCGATGTCGTCGACCGTCAGGTTAAGTTCCTGGAACGAGAAGCCGCCCGCCTTGCGCACCATCCCGGCAAGCAGAGCGTTGCCCGTCAGCGACAGCGGATGGCTTTCGGACCACGCAGGGCCGTCCAGCCGGCGCTCGACGCCAAGGAAGCCGTTGGCATCGAGGCGAAGACCGCGGGCGCCGAGCTGGTCGATGGAGTGGAGGGCATCGCCGATGATCATCTGCTGGGCCGCGAAGGTCGGATCCAGCCAGTTGAGGCTCGGCTGCCCTTCCTTGAAATAGTGGAGATAGACCCAGCGGCGCAGCTTGCCATCCACGCCCTCGACCGGCGCCGTCGCGCTCCAGTCGGTCTCCTTCACGCCCGGCTCGAAGAAGATAACGCGCTGGAGCTGGCCAACGATGAAGCCCTTTTCCTTAAGGTAATCGACCGCTTCCGTGCCCAGGTTCACCGCATCGCGCCCCTCTGGCACCTCGGGCAGGTGCGACCATTCCTCCTCGGGGATCTCCACCATGTGGTAGAGGCCGGGATAGGAACCATACTTCATCTCGGCGAGCCGGAAGTCTGCGCCTTTGCCGGTGTGGGAGGGGATAACGTCGTCGATGACGATCGCGTTGAAGGCGGCAGCCATGCGGCTGATGGCCACGAACTCTTCCGTCGTGCCGAACGCCGGATCGATATCGAAGCCGATGCGGTCGAAGTTGCCGTCGATGGTCGGCGTGTAGGCGCCATCCTTCAGGCCACCCGATCGTTTCGTGGGACCGACATGGATACCGCGCACGCCGATCGAAGAGAGGGCCGACCAGAGTTGGGGATCGCCCAGCGTCTTCAGCACCGAGTCTCCTTCCCGCGTGATGACGGAAGGCGGGTAAGCCGTGAACCAGACCGAAGCAAAGGCAGAGGCCGAGCGCGGGCGCGGCTCAGCATAAGGTCGTTGCCAGAAACGCCCCTGTCCACCGTAATTTTCGGCAAACTGTCGCGCCTGATACAGCATGGAGGAGGATACCAGGTTCTCGATATCGTCTTTGATAGGTGATGTCATCTCAGCTTCTGATCCCGCGCCTGTGCATGGCCGTGCCTTTGGTCCATGCTGATCGATGTAGGCGTCGCGCGGCGAAAGGAAACGGCAACGTCGAACTTCAGTCGACGGTCTGGCGCCGGAATGGGATGACGATGATGCCACGAGCCGACAGGCTCGAAATCGCCAAACGCCGGCGCAGCAAGGTTCTAATGCCTTGATCGCGACCGGCGTGGCAGGTTTCTCGGCGGCCGCTTGCAGGTGAAGCGGCCGCCTTATAGATTAGTTTGCCGGCGGTGTTGCGGGTGCCGGAGCCGGCGTGGTGGTGGCCGGCGGTGTCGTTGTCGGTGCGGGAGCAGGTGTCGAAGCTGCCGGCGGCGTGACGGGCGGAGCCGGAGCCGGCTCAGGCGTGCGCAGGACGCTCCAGAGAACGATGACGACGATGACGGCGACGACGGCTGCGATAATGGTGTTGCGGTTCAATTTTGCCTCCTTGGTTAGCTACACTAACCTATCCGCGAAAGCAGAATTGTCCAAGCTTTTCATGAAAGAAGCGGACTACGGCAGCGTTTCCACCAACACGCTGCCTGACAATCGAGCGGCGCTGTCGCTGCTTGCCTATTTTGCGAGGAACGCCAGCGCCCGGGCGACAAAGGCTTCATGATACTGGAAGATGCCGCCATGTCCGGCATCGTCATAGATCACGAGGTCCGCGTTTGGGATGCGTCTGGCGAGATCTTTCGAGTTGACAGTGGGCACCATCTTGTCCTGATCGCCATTGGCGATGAGCACGGGCTGGCGGATTGCAGCGAGATCCTGCGGCCTCTGCAGACCCCATGCCTTGATAGCCTTCAGCTGGCGAAGGAACGCGACCAGGGCAATCGGTTTGTCCCGATCCGCCTTGCGCTCTTTCAGCCGGTCGAGAAAAGCACTCGCCGCTCTGCGGCCGTTCGCGGTGGAAGTGAAGAAGAGATAGTATTTCGGATCGCGAAAGGTCAGCATCCCCTTCAGGATCGGGATCCGCGAGACGGCGCCCACTTTGCTGATGCCGTCTCCGCCTGCGGGTCCGGTGCCGGTGAGGATGAGCTTGCGGACGAGATGCGGCGCCTTCAGGGCGACGTCCTGTGCGACGAACCCGCCGAGCGAAAAGCCGAGAATATCGACGGTGCCCAGACCCAGCGCGTGGATGAAGGCACTGGCGTCGTCCGCCATCTCGCCGATCGTCAGCGGCGCCTTGCCGCCGGAGGCCCCGACGCCGCGGTAGTTATAGGCAATCACGGTGCGCGTTGCGGTGAGGCCATCGACGATGCGCGGGTCGAAATTGTCTAACGTGGCGCCCCAGTGATTGAACATGACCAGAGGAACATCCGCTCCGCCGCCAAGCTGCCGGTAGACAAAGGTGGTGCCTGCGATATCGACGCTTTTCGTCGGCACGTCTTCCACGAGATTTTGCTGATGTGCGACGTGCGGGCTTCGGTCATGTGCGTCTTCTCGATTCCTGATCGGTGGCCGTTGCCCAGCAGCGAGGGGAGCCCCGGTGGTTGCAATGCTTTAAACATGATGATTGTCATCATTGATAGCTTTATATTATGACCGTAATCTTTTTGTCAATCGGCACGCGTCAATATTCGAGACGAGGTCCGACGACGACGCCCTTGTCCTGATCCCGTAAATCTGACAAAAACCGTCAGCTTAGCGTGGCATTCGATGGCGTCGTGGGTTTGTCGATCTGCAGGCCGATGAACGGGTTTCAAGCAAGCGGGCATTTCATCATGAGCTTCTGGCATACGATGTCGTGGAAGACGGACGGGATCACCGTGTCGGCTCCGGTGCAGTGGCGGCAGCTGGATGGCATGGTGACGGTGCTCTGGGAGGCGGAAAGCCAGGCCGGGGCCAGCGGCTACTATCTGGCGGATGATCCCCGCATCATGTTCTTCTTCAACGACGTTTCGCCGAACGTGCGCATTTCAAACTGCAGCGATGATTTCACCCGCAACGCGCGCGCCATGCCGCGAGCCGTCTATGTGCCCGCAGGCATGCCGATGTGGACCACAAGCCGGAGCGCGCACCGCTTCAGCCATCTCAATCTCCATCTGCACAAGGATCGGATTCTTCGCTACCTCTCCCCGTCGGTCGGCAGTTCCTGCGCGCAGGCGGCGCTTCGCCGTCCGGCCGAACTTCACGATATCGCCGGTATCGACGCGCTCGCGCGGCTGCTTGCAACCGAGATCCGGTCTCCGACCAAACATGCCGTCTATGCCGAGAGCCTCGTCGGCAGCATCGTGGCGGGGCTGCTCGATATTCCAGCCGAAGCCGATCAAAGGGCCGGAGGCCGCCTGACACAGGCGCAGATGAACAAGCTGCTGATGCATGTGGACAAGGTCGGCGGCTATCGCATGTCGGTGGCCGACATGGCGGCGACCGTCGGGCTCTCGGAAAGCTGGTTCTCGAGCGTCTTCAAGAAGACGACCGGCCAGACGCCGCTGCAATGGCAGCTCTGCAAGCGGATCGAACAGGCCAAGCAGATGCTCGGCAAGGGTGACCTGCCGGTGGCCAGCATCGCAGCCCAACTCGGCTTTTCCGATCAGGCGCACCTGACCAAGGTGTTTCGGCAGGTAGAGGGCGAGACGCCGGCGGCGTGGCGGCGTCTGCAACAGATCCGCTCGCTCTGACGCCCGCCCGGCGCGTGATGCGCAGGCGGGCATCTGCGCCGTCAGTTCACCACGTCTGGCGAAGCGTCGCCATCAGCTTTCGGCCGGGATTGTAGTAGACCGCACCCGAATCTGTGCTGGCGATGTGCTTCTCGTCGAACACGTTGTTGACGTTCAGCTGGAACGTCGTGTTCTCCTGAACCCTGTAGGTGTAGGCCACGTCGAACACGACGGCGCTTTCCGACGTCTTCGTATTCTCGATGTCGGTATAGTAGGAGTCGAGGTAGCGTGCACCGACGCCGAAGGTCATGTCGCCGCGCGCGCCCTGTCCTGCCAGCGTGTATGTACCCCAGATCGAGGCGAGGTGCTCAGGCACGCGCATCAACCGGTTGCCGTCATTGGCGCCGCCCGGCTCCTCGATCTTGGAATCGATGTAGCTATAGGCCGCGATGATGTCGATCTGGTCCGTGACTTCCGCCTTGGCTTCCAGTTCGAAGCCGCGATGCCGCACCTTTTCCACCGTCTGCGGCAGGTAGGTTACCTGATCGTAGACGGTGATGTTGCCCTTGGTCAGGTCGTAGACGGATGCGGTGATGAGGGCGGGGAAGGCTTCCGGACGGTACTTGATGCCGAGTTCGTACTGCTTGCCGGTCGTCGGGTCCGCGCCGGAGGCAGGCGGTGCCGCGGATTCGGCATAGCTGATGTAGGGTGCCAGTTCCTCGGTGATCTTGTAGCTCGCACCGATGCGCTTGGTGAATTCGCTGTGATTGCCCGACGACGTGGAGCCGGCGAGGAGATCGGTTTCGCTGAGATCCAGCCAGTCGTTGCGCAGGCCGACGCTGACCGTCAGCTTGTCGAAGAAGGTCAGGTCCTGCTGCATGTAGACGGCGGCCGTCTTCTGGTCGTTGTCAACGCTGGAATAGGGCGACAGGCTGCCCGGCCCACCGGAGTAGATCGGGTTTTCCCAGTCGATCGATGGCGCCGATGTGTAGAAGTTATCGGTGTCGGACTCGAATCTGTTGTACTCGGTGCCGAACAGCGTCCGGCTCTCGACAGTGTCGGTGCGGGTTTCGTAGACGAGGTTCGCATCGATGATGAACTGCTCGGACGACTTGTTGCTGCCGAAGAAGTAGCGGCTTGCGGTGGTCGAGCCATCGGTTGGCGTTCCCCCGATATAGGCGCTGCCGAACCCGTCGTTGAGGTTGCTGTAGCGCGCGTTGGACCCAAAGCTCAGGCCGTTGCCGAAGTCGTGGTCGAACATGACGCTGTAGCTGTTGCGGTTCGTATCGCGGAAATAATAGTCCGGCTCGCCGAAGAAGGTGTCCCGGTCGAAATCCGTGCCAAGCGGATGTCCGCCGCTGCCGGGAACGCCGTCTTTGTCGAGGTGATCGAAGACGACGGTCAGGTTCGTGGCCGCATCCGGGCGCCAGGTCAGGCCGCCCATGATGAAGTTCTCGTCGTCCTGCGAATAGTCGTATTCGGCATCGGCGCGCTGGAACTTGCCCGTGAGGCGGTAGGACAGCGTGTCGTCGCCGGTGAGGTTGTCGCCGAAGTCGAAGCCGAGTTCCTTGTGCGCGAACGAGCCGCCGGTGCCGTAGACCTCGCCGAAACGCTCCCGCTTTGGTGTCTTGGTGACGTAGTTGACCGAGCCGCCCGGCTCGGCCGCGCCGAAGCCGGAGGAGCTTGCCCCCTTCAGCACCTCGATCCGCTCATAGGCGTAAGGCTCTTCCCGCGTGCCGGCAAAGGTCCGGCCGATCGCAAGGCCATCACGGTAGGTGTAGGGCGTGAAGCCGCGAATGTCGAAATAGTCGTATCGGTCGTCCGAGCCGTAGAAGTCGGTGATGACACCGGCGGTATACTGGACCACCTGCTCGACGGTATCCGCGCCGCGCTGCTCGATCTCCTTCGAGGTGATGACGGAGACGGAGGCCGGCGCCTTCAGGATGTCCGTCGGCAGCTTGCCGGTGGCGGTCGTTTCCGTGGCGACGATGGATTGCGAATCATTGTCCGTGTTGAGCACCGTTCCGCTCGACCCGCCCTGGACGACAATGGTTTCGAGCGCCGTCGCGCCGCTCGCCGCGTCCTGGGCAGATGCGATGGTCGGCGACAGGGCGGCCAGTGCGGTGCAGCCGAGAAGGATGGCGCCCCGGTGGGAAAGCGGCGCGAGCCTCCGGTGGGTGCGTGTTCTATCGATATCCATGTGCAGTATCCAGATTGACGTGACGCGAGGGCGGCCGGCCGGGCCGGTCGGTAGTCCGGGTGGGTTCGCACTGCGCGTCTGCGTGATATCTCGCCGTCCAGTTCGCTCGACTGCGTGTTCGTCCCCGCGTACCCTATAACTGGAGGAATTTTATCGAGTATTGTCGAATCCACCGGTTTTGTAGAATCCGATGCCTAACTATCCAACTTTCCGAGGTGGGGTTGCTTTACCGTTGACGCCACGGAATGAAGCTGAAAGTTGAGGTCAACTTATGTCCGTTGAAGGGTTCGGGAGATGAGATATTTCCGCTTCGCCACGCAGATCGTCATGGCTGTCTGGCTGCTTATGCAGGGTCATGCGCTGGCAGCCCAGGGCGACGCCTATCCCATCACCATCCGGCATGCGTTCGGTACAACGGTCATTGAAAAGAAGCCGGAGCGCGTGGCGGCCGTCGCTTGGGCAAATCACGAAGTGCCGCTTGCGCTCGGCATCGTTCCCGTCGGCATGGCGCGCGCCAATTTTGGCGACGACGACAATGACGGGATCCTTCCCTGGGTAAAGGCACGTCTGGACGAACTGGGTGGCGAGACGCCAGTGCTTTTCGACGAAGGCGACGGTATCGACTTCGAAGCGGTCGCAGCGACCCATCCTGATGTTATTCTCGCGGCCTATTCCGGTATCAGCCAGGCAGATTACGACACGCTGAGCCAGATCGCACCCGTCATTGCCTATCCCCAAGCGCCCTGGTCCACCGACTGGCGCGAGACGATCCGGCTCGACAGCGCCGGGCTTGGAATGGCGAAGGAGGGCGAGGCGCTGATTGCCGGGATCGAGGCCGACATCGCCAGCACGCTCGCCGGGCATCCGGAGTTGAAGGGCAAATCGGCAATGTTCATCACGCATCTGAGCGCGTCGGACCTCAGCATCATCAATTTCTACACGACCAATGACACGCGGGTGAAGTTCTTCGCAGATCTGGGGCTGGCCTCGCCGAAAAGCGTTATCGAGGCATCGCAGCCGGGGAAATATTCCGGTTCCGTCAGCGCCGAGCAGATCGATGCGTTCGATGACGTCGATATTCTCGTGACCTACGGAGATCAGGCGCTTTTCGATTCGCTCAAGGCCAATCCGCTGACGCGGCACATGCCGGCGGTGGCGAACGGAGCGCTCGTGATGCTCGGCAACGATCCGGTGGGCAACGCCGCCAACCCGACGCCGCTTTCGATCCGCTGGGTGCTGAAGGATTATGTCTCGCGGCTGGGCGCGGCGGCCAAGACCCGGAAATGACATCGGCCGCGATCAAAAACCCCGCCCGTCGCCACGGCATCGTCGCCCGCTCCAGCCGGATGCGCGGGCTCTGGCTTCTCGTGCTCGTCGCCGTGCTCGCGCTGCTTGCCGCGCTGTCGGTCACCATCGGCACACGCGATGTTGCCTGGGCGGAGATCAGGACGGCGCTGGGCGGCGCGCAGGAGACGATCGGTCAGGCGGCGGTCGCACTTCGTCTTCCACGCACCCTTCTTGCCGTGCTTGCTGGGGCCGCACTCGGGCTTGCCGGCGCGATCATGCAGGGCGTTACGCGCAATCCGCTCGCAGATCCCGGCATTCTCGGCGTGAATATGGGGGCCTCTCTTGCCGTGGTCATCGGCGTGGCCTGGTTCGGGGTGACCTCGGCGCATGCCTATATCTGGACGGCGATTTCGGGTGCGGGCGGTGCTGCAGTGTTCGTCTATACGATCGGATCGCTCGGTCGCGGCGGTGCGACGCCGCTCAAGCTGGCGCTGGCGGGTGCCGCGACCTCCGTCGCCTTCGCCTCGCTGGTCATCGCGATCGTTCTGCCACGCGGCGATATCGCAGGCGGCATCCATGCCTGGCAGATCGGCGGCGTCGGCGGTGCCACCTATCAACGCGTCGTTCCCGTCCTGCCGTTTCTCGGCGTCGGCTTTGCCATCAGCCTCCTTTCCGCCCGCAAGCTGAACGCGCTGGCTCTCGGCGACGATGTGGCCGCTGGCCTTGGCGAGCATGTCGCCGCCGCCCGTGCCGTCGCTTCGCTCGGCGCGATCCTGCTTTGCGGCGCGACAACAGCTGTTTGCGGTCCGATTGGCTTCCTCGGCCTCGTAGTGCCGCACCTTTGCCGGACACTGATCGGCGTCGATCACCGGTGGCTGCTGCCGTTCTCGGCCCTTGGCGGCGCGGCCCTGCTGCTCGGCGCCGATATTCTCGGACGCATCGTTGCGCGGCCGGGTGAAATCGATGTCGGCATCATCACCGCGCTCATCGGCGCCCCGTTCTTCATCTGGATCGTGCGGCGGCAGCGGGTGAGGGAGCTGTGAGCGTGCCGTCCCGGACAATCGATTTCCTTGCCGATCATCGCCGTCGTCGTGCACGCCGTCATTCGATGGCGCTCGGCCTTTTGCTCGCGCTGATGGTCGTTGTCTTCGGCATAACCCTCTCCGTCGGCAAAAGCATCGTCGCGCCACTGGATGTCCTCAGAGTGCTCTCGGGCGAGCCGGTTCCCGGCACGTCCTTCACCGTCGGGCAACTGCGCCTGCCGCGCGCGGTCCTCTCGGTTGTCTCCGGCCTCTGCTTCGGGCTCGGCGGCGTCGCCTTTCAGATCATGCTGCGCAATCCGCTGGCGAGCCCGGATATTATCGGCATCACCTCGGGCGCGGGTGCCGCAGCGGTGTTTGCCATCGTCGTCCTCCAGATGTCGGGGCCGGTTGTGTCGCTGCTGGCTGTCGGGGCCGGGCTTGGCGTCGCCTTGCTCGTCTACGGATTGTCGTTCCGAAATGGCGTCGGTGGCACGCGTCTCATTCTGGTCGGCATCGGCGTTTCCGCCATGCTGCAAAGCGTCATCGCCTATATCCTCTCCACCGCGCCCTCCTGGAGCCTGCAGGAGGCGATGCGCTGGCTGACGGGCAGCGTCAACGGCGCCCAGTTGCAGCAGGCCCTGCCGCTTCTTCTGGCGCTTGCCGTCTTCGGCGGCATTCTCCTCGGCCGCACCCGCGATCTCGAAGCGCTGAGGCTCGGCGACGATACCGCGTCGGCCCTCGGTGTTCGCGTCTCGCAAACCCGAATGCTGGTCATCGTCTCCGCCGTCGGCATGATTGCGGCGGCCACCGCCGTCACCGGGCCGATTGCCTTCGTCGCCTTCCTCGCAGGCCCTATCGCCGCACGCATCGTTCGCTCAAACGGATCTCTGCTCCTGCCGGCAGCGCTCGTCGGGGCGATCCTCGTTCTCGTCGGCGATTATGTCGGGCAGGTGCTGCTGCCCAGCCGCTACCCGGTCGGCGTCATTACCGGCGCTCTCGGCGCGCCATACCTCATTTTCCTGATTGTCCGCGTCAACCGGACAGGAGGTTCGCTGTGACCAATCATTCCCTCGTCGCAACGGGGCTTTCCGCAGGTTATGACGGCAAGGAGATCCTGAACGGGCTCGATCTGACGATCCCCTCCGGCCGGATCACCGTGATCGTCGGCGCCAATGCCTGTGGGAAATCCACCTTCCTGCGCACGCTGTCGCGGCTGCTTGTCCCGACGAAGGGACATGTGCTGCTCGATGGCAGGTCGATCCACCGCACGCCGGCGCGTCAGCTCGCCCGCACGCTCGGCCTTCTGCCGCAAGCGCCCATCGCGCCGGAGGGCATGACCGTCGCCGATCTCGTCAGCCGTGGTCGTCATCCCCACAAGAGCCTGTTCTCTCGCTGGACGCGCAGCGACGACGAGGCCGTGGATGGCGCGCTCGCCGCGACGAAAACCTTCGATCTCGCCGAGAGGCCCGTCGACGAGCTTTCCGGCGGCCAGCGCCAGCGGGTCTGGATCGCCATGGCGCTGGCCCAGGAGACCGAAATCCTGTTGCTGGACGAGCCCACGACCTTCCTCGACATCAACCATCAGATCGAGGTGCTCGACCTCCTCACGGATCTCAACCGCGAGCGCGGCACGACGGTCGTCATGGTGCTGCACGATCTCAACCTCGCGGCCCGCTATGCCGATGATCTCGTCGCCATGGCCGGGGGACGGATTTACGCTTTCGGCACGCCCGAAGCGGTGCTGACGGAAGACATGGTCCGCGAGGTCTTCGGCCTCGAAAGCCGCATCATTAAAGATCCCCTGTCGGGCCGCCCCATGATGCTGCCCATCGGGCGCCACAGGATGGCCGGTAGCGGGAGTTGATCTCCAGCCCTGGCGGATGTTACGCCGCATCGAGACCCTGCATGCTGATGGAGAAAGCCCATGACGACTACGGATTACACGGCCTTCGTCGCCGCGCTGGCCGGCGAGGGGCAGCCGATGGCGGCCTATGCCGCGCTGGAGGCCCTGACGCAGGCTCTGGTTGGGGTGAAGCTCTTCACCATCATGACGAGTGACACGACCACCCGCGTGGCCGAGCGGGTCTATTCCAATATGCCGGAGCAATATCCGGTTTTCGGCACCAAGCCCTATAACGAGACGCACTGGTCCGACATCACCCTCACGCGGCAGCAGACCTTCGTGGCGAACACGATCGAGGAGATCGCGGAGGTATTCGGCGATTACGAACTCATCGATTCCCTCGGCTGCCAGTCGGTCATCAACGTGCCGATCGTCGTCGGAGGAACCGTGATCGGCACCATCAACTGCCTGCACGAGACCGGTTTCTACACGCCGGAACGCGTTGCGGCGGCCGAGGCGCTGAAGCTTCCCGGCGCGGTCTGCATGCTGCTGGCCGCAAGCGGCAGGACGGACAGCGAGAACGTCGCCGTCGTTTGAATCGAGCGCCGGCCCGGTCTCCGCTCAGACGTCCGGCTGCTGGATCGATTGCAGCAGCGTTTCGCGCGCCGAGCGCAGGTGCTGCCGGCAGGCGCGCTCGACCGTCGGCAGGTCGCGGGTTTTCAGTGCCGCGATGTACTCCAGATGTTCCTGCACCGCCCGCGCGTTGCGCTCGCGGTCATTCGCCTTGTTCCACTGGTAGTGATAGTGGAAGACGATGGTGATGATGTCATAGAAATCGATGATAAAGCGATTGCTCGACGAGCGATGCACCAGAAGGTGGAAGCGCTCGTCGAGCTCCGAGAAATCGCGGTACCGCGTGTCGATGTTCGCCAGCATGTCGCGATGGAGCGTCTCCATCTCCTCAAGATCGTGCCAAGCCGGATGATCTTCCGGCAGAGCGGCGAAACCGGCGGCGGAGCGAAGCTCGAACATTTCGCGGATTTCAGTGAGTTCCAGCGCGAAATCACGGGTAAAGCCCTTCAGCACCCAATGACTGTTCGGCCGCTTTTCGATCAGCCCGAAACGACTGAAGCGGATCAGGAATTCGCGCACGCTGGTCGTACCCGTGCCGATATCGCGGGCAAGCTCCAGCTCGTTGATCTGCATGCCCGGCTCGGCGCCTCCGGCAAGGATCCGTCGCATGAAGCTCCGCTCGATGATCTCCGCGAGCGAGCTGGTCTCCTCGGCGGGAAAGAAATCGGCAGGTTGCGGCGCGCGCAGCATCGCCTTGGCGCGCTTGTCCCAGGAAATGATCTCCAGCGCCTTCAGGCGTGCGAGAATGGTGCGCACCGTCGTACGGCTGACGCCCAGCGACGTGCCGAGTTCAAGCTCCGAGGGAAGCGCCTCGGTTTCCGTGATGAGGGTCAGACACCGGTTGAAGGCGTCCTTGAAGACCGTGTTCTGTTTTGCCATTCTCGTTTCCGGTGCGGTGGGCGGGTGCATAATACAAGTTGACGGAAAACTGTCTATTGTAGATAAAATAACAAATCGACGGATCCTGAGAGCCCACTTGGTGCTGACCAAGACGGCTCGACCGTGGTTTGGATAGCAGGCGTTCAGACGGAAGATGATGCGATGAAGACGCGTAAGATCGGCACGACAGACCTCTCCGTCACGGAATACAGTTTTGGCACCGCGCCGCTGGGCGGGATGTATCGCACCTGCCCGCGCGACACGGCGATGGAGACGCTGGAAGCTGCCTGGAATTCCGGCATGCGGTTTTTCGATACGGCCCCGTGGTATGGCTTTGGCCTCGCCGAGCGTCGAGTCGGCGATTTTCTGCGCGACAAGCCATCCGGCCATTACGTGCTTTCCACGAAGGTCGGTCGGCTGTTGCGTCCCGTTGCCGATGACAAGGTGCCGGATTTCGGTTTCGTCGATCCGCTGCCCTTCGAAACGGACTACGACTATTCCTATGACGGCATCATGCGCTCGGTGGAGTTCAGCTACGCCCGCATGGGCCTGAACCGCCTCGACATCCTGTTCGTGCACGATATCGGCGTCTACACCCATGGCGCCGAGCGCAACGCCGTCTACCTCAGGCAGTTGCTCGATGGCGGCCTGAAGGCGCTGGATGCGCTGAAGTCAAGCGGCGCCATCTCCGCCTACGGTCTGGGTGTCAACGAAGTCCCGGTCTGCCTCGACGTGATGCGCGCGGCCGATCTCGACTGCATTCTTCTCGCCGGACGCTACACGCTGCTCGACCGGACCGCCGTCTCGGAGCTGCTGCCGCTCTGCGCCGCGAAAAAGACCTCGCTGGTCGTGGGCGGCGTGTTCAACTCCGGCATCCTCGCGACAGGCGCGGTCGATGGCGCGCATTTCGATTACGGGCCGGCCTCGGCGGAGGTTCTCGAAAAGGTGGCCGCCATGGAGAAGATCGCGGCGTCTCAGGGCGTGCCGCTGGCCGCTCCGGCCATGCAGTTTCCGCTGCAAAACCCGCTGGTCGCTTCCGTCCTTCTCGGCACGGCCAGGCCTTCCAGCCTGACGCGCAACATGGCGCTCGAGGCTCGCCGGCTTCAGCCCGAAGACTTTGGGCCATACGATGCGCATACCCTTGTCGCGCCGCCTCTGGGAACGGAGGCCGTGCGCGTTTGACCGGCGGCAAGGCAGGGCCGGGGAGGGCTCTGTTGACCGTGAGGATGCCGGTTGCAAGTTCGTCAGTCTTGGGTTAGCGTCCCACGATAATATGTTTTTTATAGATAAAGATCGTATCGCCGCGTCTTCGGTACGGTTGGAGGAGAACGAAACAAGACGTTGTTGGAGGAGAACAACACCATGACACTGCTGAACCATATTCTTTCGCGTCGCGCCTTTGCACGTCGGTCGCTTGCAAGCGTTGCCGGCGCGGCGGTCATCGCCACGATGATGCCGATGGGCGCCTTCGCGCAAGACGTCACCATTCCGATCATCGTCAAGGACACGACCTCGTTCTACTGGCAGATCGTTCTCGCCGGCGCGCGCGCGGCCGGAAAGGACCTCGGCGTCAACGTGCCGGAGCTCGGCGCACAGGCGGAAACCGATGTGAACGGCCAGATCAGCATTCTGGAGAATGCGGTTGCCGGCAGCCCCGCAGCCATCGTCATTTCGCCGACGGAGTTCAAGGCGCTCGGCAAGCCGGTCGACGAAGCCGCCAAGTCGGTTCCGATCATCGGCATCGATTCCGGCGCCGACTCCAAGGCCTTCAGTTCGTTCCTCACGACCGACAACGTTCAGGGCGGGCGGATTGCGGCCGATGGTCTGGCTGCGGCGATCAAGCAGGCGACCGGCAAGGACGAAGGCGAGATCGCCATCATCACCAATACGCCTGGCGCCGGCTCGCTGGAGCAGCGCAAGGAAGGCTTCCTCGACCAGATCAAGTCCAAATATCCGGGCCTGAAGGTCGTCGCCGACAAGTACGCCGATGGTCAGGCCTCGACCGGCCTCAACATCATGACCGACCTCATCACCGCCAACCCGAACCTCGTCGGCGTCTTCGCCTCCAACCTGATCATGGCGCAGGGCGTCGGTCAGGCCATTGCCGAGAACAAGCTGGGCGAGAAGGTCAAGGTCATCGGATTCGACAGCGACGAGAAGACGGTCGGCTTCCTCAAGGAAGGCGTGCTCGCCGGCCTCGTGGTGCAGGATCCCTACCGCATGGGCTATGACGGCATCAAGACAGCCCTTGCCGTCTCCAAGAAGGAGAAGGTGGAGGCCAACGTGGATACCGGCGCAAACCTCGTGACGAAGGCCAACATGGCAGATCCGAAGATCGACGCTCTTCTCAATCCCAAGATCAACTGAAGATAGTCGGACGGGAGGGCGCTGCGAGAGCGGAGCCTTGCCGTCCGACGATCAACGCGGTCGCGGCGCACCTCGTCTGGGCGAGGTTGCCGCGCGCGTGCGCGACCTCGAGAGGAGAGCCGAATGACCGGATTGAACGATGTGAGCCACCGGCATGACGCGGAGGTCGAGGCGCTTTCGGGCGGCCCCGTCGCCAAGGGCGCGCCGATCCTCGAACTCCGCGGCCTGCACAAACGCTACGGAACGGTGGAAGCGCTGCGGCCTGCCTCCATCACCTTCCTTTCGGGCGAAATCCACGTGTCAACGGCGGAGTAAAATCCTGCCACGCGGCGGCGCAAAAGTCGGCCACTTGTGGCGCGCGCATGAGACCGCCGGGAGGGCTTAGGCCCGAGCGGGGGTCTCATGCGCGCGTTGCGATTTTCGAAGGGCGTCAGCCGGCCTTTCGGGCGCGGCTTTGGGCGAGACGATAGCTGTCGCCGTTCATCTCGAGGATGCTGACGTGATGGGTGATGCGGTCGAGCAAAGCGCCGGTCAGGCGCTCGGACCCCAAGGTTTCCGTCCATTCGTCAAAAGGAAGGTTGCTGGTGATCAGGGTCGCGCCTCGCTCGTATCGTTGCGAGATCAGCTCGAACAGCAATTCCGCGCCGGTCTTTGACAGCGGCACGAAGCCCAGTTCATCGATGATCAACAGCTGGTAGGCGGCCATCTGCTTCTGGAACCGGATGAGACGCCGCTCGTCGCGCGCCTCCATCATCTCGCTGACCAGTGCGGCCGCTGTCGTGAACCCAACGGACAGGCCCTTCTGGCAGGCGGCCAGGCCGAGGCCGAGCGCCACATGGGTCTTGCCCGTGCCGCTGGGGCCGAGAGCGATAACGTTCTCCCTGCGCTCGATCCATTCGCAGCGCGCCAGTTCCAGCACCTGCATCCTGTTCAGCTTTGGGATGGCGGCGAAGTCGAAACTGTCGAGGCTTTTGACGACCGGGAACCTGGCCGCCTTGATGCGACGCTCGACCTTGCGACGGTCCCGTTCGATCATCTCCCGCTCGGCAAGCCGGGTGAGGTATCCGACATGATCGACGCCTTCGGTGGCGCACAGCCGGGCCAGCTTCTGGTACTCGCGCTGGAAACTCGGCAGCTTCAGGGTTTTGAGATAATGGGTGAGAAGGATCTCGGGTGCTTGGGTGTTCATGCGACTTCTCCCGCATCCGACGACAGGAGACGCATATACGCCTTCGCCGATGTCGTCTCGACCGTCGCCCTCGGCAAATACGGGTAGATGGACAGGTCCAGTCTGGGCGGCCGGCGTTCCACCCGGCACAGGATCAGATGCTTGACGGCGTCAAAGCCAATGGCGCCAAGCTGGATCGCCTGCTTCACCGCCGCATGCAGATCGGCGAGTTCGAAGCTCTCCAGCAGGCGGAGGACCTGCACGTACTCACGCCGGCCGTGTTTGGCCATGCGGCCTTCCATCAACCGGCGCAGCGTAGCGAACTCTTGCGGCAAGTCCCAGCCCTGGAGGGGCGCTGCCTGATCCAGCGAATTGATCTTCTGCTCGATCAGCGGCAGGTAATGGACAGGATCGAAGACGACGTCTTCCCGTTCCCAGCACCGAGGATGGCGGGCGATGATCTCGCCACGGCCACCAATGACCACTTCGTTGACATAGCCGCGCACCCACACATCCTGATGGCCATAGGCGACCGGGACGGAATAGTCGTTGGTCTTGTAGCGCACCAGCGACTGCGCCGTCACCTTGGCACTTGCCTGGTCGCAGGCATCAAATGGCGAGGCTGGCAAGGCGCGCATGGCAGCCAGATCGCGCCGCAAGCGCTCGCCGATCGTCTCGCTCTCGCCGCGCAGCCTGTCGCGCTGGCGCTTCCGGCACTGCTCCTCCAGAAAGGTGTTGAACGCCTCCCATGTCGCAAACTGCGGGATCGGTACCATGAAGTTGCGCCGGGCATAGCCGACG
Source organism: Rhizobium sp. 9140 (assembly GCF_900067135.1). Lineage (NCBI taxonomy): Bacteria > Pseudomonadati > Pseudomonadota > Alphaproteobacteria > Hyphomicrobiales > Rhizobiaceae > Rhizobium > Rhizobium sp. 9140. The sequence continues at coordinate 80,140 of NZ_FJUR01000002.1, forward strand.
AGACCCTCGACGTTCCCCTTGTCGTTGCCCTTGCCGGGACGGCCATAGCGATCCCGGATAAGGTAGTGGGACAGGAAGCCGCTGAACAACGTCGCGCGCTTGCGGGTGCCGTCAGGCAAAATCTTCGCCACCAGGCAACGGTCGTTGTCGTAGACGATCGATTGCGGCACGGCGCCGAAGAAAGCGAACGCATGGACATGGCCATCGACCCAGGCCTCGGCCACTGCCGCCGGATAGGCCCGCACGTAGCAGCCGTCGCTGTGCGGAAGGTCGAGCACGAAGAAATGCGCCTTCTGCTCGACACCGCCGATGACCACCATCGCCTCACCGAAATCGGCCTGCGCATGGCCGGGCGGATGCGACAGCGGCACGAACACTTCCTGGCGGCGCTGATCCCGCTCGCGCATGTAATCCTTGATGATCGTATAGCCGCCAGTGAACCCGCATTCGTCTCGAAGCCGGTCAAACACCCGCTTGGCCGTATGGCGCTGCTTGCGCGGCACTTGTCTGTCTTCGTCCAGCCAGTGATCGATCGTCGAGACAAACGCATCCAGCTTGGGCCGCCGGATCGGTGATTGTCGCTGATAGCCAGGTGGCGTCGAATAGGACAGCATCTTGGAAACGCTGTCGCGCGATATGTTGAAATGCTTTGCAGCCTGACGCCGGCTCATGCCTTCCGAGCAAGCCAGTCGAACCTTCAGATATAATTCCACGGTATAGATCCCCAGGCCCTCCTGCGCTCATTGCAGAAGAGAAATAGGTGGCCGACTTTTACGCCGCCCGAAGCGGGACAATCCCGCCGCTACCGTGGTCTAATTTTGCACCGCCGCTCTCATCATCAGCGGGTAGTTCCACGGCGCGATGGAGCCGACGACACCGATCGCATCGCGCCGGATCATCGAGGTGTGTCCGGGCAGATATTCGCCCGCTACCGGCCCGTTCAGCATGCGGATGGCGCCGGCAAAAAACCGCCAGCAATCGACGATCGCCGGGATCTCGTCGTTGCGCACGGCATGCAGCGGCTTGCCGCAATTGAGCGCCTCGAGGCTTGCGAACCCGTCCGCGTCACGCTCGATCGCATCGGCGATCCGCAGGAGATAGGTCGAACGCTCGGCCGGTGTCGTGCGCGACCATGTGGTGAAGGCGCGCTCGGCGGCGTCTACCGCCGCATCGATCTGCCCGTGCGACGCCTCGGCAAGCGCAAGGATTTTCGCGCCGGTCTTCGGGTTGAGGATCTGCTCTTCCGCCTCCGTGCCGGCTTCGAAGCGCGCGCCGATCAAAAGGTCCGTGTCCATGGTCGATCTCCTGTTCAGGTTCGTATCATTTGCCCGCGCCGGCAATGCGGTCGCCATCGCGGGTGAGGAAGTAGGCGGCAAGGATGGGCAAAAGCGTCACCAGCACGACGACCATGGCGACCACATTGGTCACCGGCCGCTGGCGCGGACGGATCAGCTCTTCCAGCATCCAGATCGGCAATGTCGATTGCTGTCCGGCGGTAAATGTCGTGACGATGACCTCGTCGAAGGACAGCGCGAAGGCGAGCATGCCGCCGGCCAGAAGCGCTGTCGCGATGTTCGGCAGGATGACGTAGCGAAACGTCTGGAAGCCATCGGCCCCGAGATCCATGGACGCTTCCACCAGCGAGCCCGACAGGCGGCGAAAGCGGGCGACAGCATTGTTGTAGACGACGACGATGCAGAACGTGGCATGGCCGAGCACGATGGTGAACAACGAGAACGGAATATCCGCCATCGAGAAGGCCGACCGGAGCGCGATGCCAGTGATGATGCCTGGCAGGGCGATCGGCAGGATGACGAGCAGCGACACTGCCTCGCGTCCGAAGAAGGCGGAGCGGGAAACGGCGGCGGCGCAGAGCGTGCCGAGCACGAGGGCGATGGCCGTCGCAAGGCTCGCCACCTTCACCGACAGCATGAGCGCCGCCCAGACATCCGGCCGGTTCCAGGTGACGGCAAACCATTGCAGCGTCAGCCCCGGCGGCGGAAAGCGATAGCTCTTCTCCTCGGTGGTAAAGGCATAGAGGAAGATCAGCAGGATCGGCAGATGCAGGAACAGCAGGCCGACACAAGCCGAGATCTTCAGGGGTAGCGGCGCCCGGTCGAGACGGTCAGAGCGCATCGAAAGCTCCCATGCGGCGGGCGGCCCAGAGGTAGGCGCTCATGATGACGATGGGGACCAGCGTGAAGGCGGCAGCGAGGGGCAGGTTGCCGGCGGTGCCTTGCTGCGCATAGACCGCCTGCCCGATGAAGAGGCGGGAGGAGCCGATGATCTGCGGGATGATGTAGTCGCCGAGCGTCAGCGAGAAGGTGAAGATGGAGCCGGCGACGATACCCGGCAGCGCAAGCGGCAGCAGTACATGACGAAACGTCTGGCGCGGACGGGCGCCGAGATCGGCCGAGGCTTCGACAAGACTGCCGGATACCCGTTCGAGCGCCGCCTGTATCGGCAGGATCATGAAGGGCAGCCACACATAGACGAAGACCATGAAGGTGCCTGTATAGCTGACCGAGAGCGAGTTGCCGCCGATAAAGGGTATCGCGAGCCAGGCATCGAGAAGCCAGATGAGATGCAGCTTTGTAAACAGCCAGGTGAGAATGCCCTCCTTCGCAAGGATCAGCTTCCAGGCGTAGATCTTCACGAGGTAGCTCGACCAGAGCGGCAGCATGACACCGAGATAGAAGACGGCCTTCCAGACGCCCTGCGCATAGCGCGCGGCATAGTAGGCGATGGGAAAGGCGATGACGATCGAGGCCAGCGTCACGCTCGCTGCCATCAGGACGGTGCGCAGGATGATGTCGAAATTCGCGTCCGAGAAAAGCTGCCGGTAGGTGGCAAGCGTCGGCTCGTAGGTCACAAGGCCGGAGAAATCGTCGATGGCGAAAAGGCTCTGGGCGAGGAAGATCGCGAGCGAGCCGAGATAGACGACGCCGAGCCAAAGGAGCGGCAGGCAGAGAAGCAAGGCCAGAAACAGCTTGGGGTGCCGCCAGAAGATATCTGAAAGGCGACCCGTCCCAGGCCTGCCCGGGGTCATCGTCGCATTGCCCTGGTGAACCTGCGAGGCCATCGCCATCAGGCTTCCTCCATCACGTGGAGGTCCTGCCGGTCGAAGGCGAACGTTATGGGTATGCCGTTGGCGGGAACGGGCGTGCCGGCCGGGAGCGATGCGACGATACGCTGGCCGCCGCAATCGAGCGTCAGCCGGTTGATCGGGCCGAGAAAGCTCGCGGCAATCGGCACGCCGGTGAGCCCCAGCTGATCATCGGCGGGCGTTCCGAGCAGGATCGACTCCGGACGCAGGCTGGCGGCGGGGGCGTCGAGGCCAAGCCGCTGGCATTGTTCGCGGGAGAGAACGTTGGAGGAGCCGACGAAATCGGCGACGAACCGCGTCTTCGGGCGGCGGTAGATCTCTTCGGGCGTCCCCACCTGTCGCACCTTGCCCTCTTGAAAAACGGCCACCCGGTCGGCCATCGACAGGGCCTCGCTCTGGTCGTGGGTGACGAAGATGAAGGTGAGGCCGAGCGTCTTCTGAAGGGTCTTCAGCTCTTCCTGCATCTGCTCGCGCAGCTTCAGGTCCAGCGCGCCCAGGGGTTCGTCCAGCAGCAGCACGCGTGGCCGGTTGACGAGCGCCCGGGCCAGAGCCACGCGCTGGCGCTGGCCGCCGGAGAGCTGGCCGGGTTTGCGCGCGCCATAGCCGGGCAGGGCGACCATCGCCAGCGCTTCCTTCGCCGCCCGCCTCCGCTCGGTCTTCCCCATGCCCTTGACCATCAGCCCGTAGGCGACGTTGTCGAGGATGGAGAGGTGCGGAAACAGCGCGTAGTCCTGAAAGACCGTGTTAACGTTGCGCCGGTAGGGCGGCACGCCTTCCGCCGTCTCGCCAAAGATCTCGATATGGCCGGATGTCGGCTGCTCGAAGCCGGCGACGAGCCGCAGGCAGGTCGTCTTGCCGGAGCCCGAGGGGCCGAGCATGGCGAAGAACTCGCCGTCCGCAACCGCGAGATCGACGCCATCGACGGCGCGCACGCTGCCGAAATGGCGCGAGACGTTTTCGAAGAGGATGGCGGTCATTGTGGCTCCATTGGGCAAGGACGAATGTCGTGACGGTGTGCCGTGTCCGTGGTCTGCGGGGGGGGCGGGAGGCGCCTTGTGCAGTGGTCGATGGCGCCATCTTCACGCGTACCAGACCCGCGACGTCATCCTCGGGCTTGTCCTGAGGATCTGAGCCCTTCATCGGGAAATCGACGTTATGCGCGGTCGCTTTCAGCAGATCCTCGGGACAAGCCCGAGGATGACGGAGGAGAGAGAGATGAGGCGGTCGGCATGCTGTCTCGCGTCACCGCCCGCCAATGACGCCGATATAGTCGGACACCCAGCGGTGGTAAGGCACGCATTCGCTCTGGCCGGCGCATTTGGCAACCGGCGTCTTCCAGAACTTCACCTTGTCGAAGTTCTCGTAGCCATTGGTCTTGCAGCCTTCGTCCGTCAGCAGCGCATTGCCTTTGCAGGCAGCGCCGACGGAAGGATTGGCGCCGAACCAGGCGGACACATCGCCCTGAACCTTGGGCGAAAGCGAATGCTCCATCCACATATAGGCGCAGTTCGGGTGGGCGCTTTCGGAGGACAGCATCGTCGTATCGGCCCAGCCGGTCGTGCCTTCCTCCGGGAAGACGGCGGCGATCGGCTGCTTTTCGGCCGTCAGCAGATTGACCTGAAACGGCCACGAGCCGGAGGCGACAACGCCTTCGTTCTTGAAGTCGTCGATCTGGATCATGGCGTCGTGCCAGTAGCGGCCGACCAGCGTGCGCTGGACACGAAGAATATCGAGTGCCGCCTTGTACTGTTCCTCGTTCAGCTCGTAAGGGTCCTTGATGCCGAGTTCCGGCTTGTGCGCCATCAGGTAGTTGGCGGCGTCCGCGACGTGGATCGGCCCGTCATAGGCCTGAACGCGGCCCTTGTTGGACTTGCCGTCCGGCAGGGTCATCTCCTCGAAGACCACCTTCCAGCTTTTCGGCGGTTCACCCTTGAACGCCTCGGTATTGTACATCAGCACGTTCGGACCCCAGACATAGGGGGTGCCGTAGTGGACGCCCTTGACCGTGTGCCAGGGTGCATCCTGCATGCGGGCATCCAGCGTCTTCCAGCTGGGAATGAGGTCGGTGTTCACCGGCTGCACACGCTTGCCGGCCACAAGACGGAGTGACGCGTCGCCGGATGCGGTGACGAGGTCAAAGCCGCCTTCGTTCATCAGCGCGACCATTTCGTCGGAGGTCGCGGCTGTCTTCACCGAGACCTTGCAGCCGCTCGATTTCTCGAAATCTGTAACCCAGTCATAGGCTTTGTCGGTCTCGCCGCGCTCGATATAGCCGGCCCATGCCACGATCGACAGTTCGCCTTCGCCCTTGCCAAGCGTCTTCAAAGGCTCCTGTGCAATGGCGGACGTGGCAAAGGCAAGCGAGAGGGCAAGGGTGGTGCAGGACTTCAGAATCTTGATCATCTGTGGTCTCCCGGTTCGGCCGTTGTTCGGCTCGTCTGTTCCCGGAAAGAAAGGTGCCGCGCTTCTGCCGCATTCGCAAATTCATTAAACAGATAGCCGGTATCGGTTTTACCGAAAGCTAGTTGCGTCCGCGCCCGCTGCGCAGATTTTCCACGACGCCGATGAAATCACGCGCGGACTGTGGCAGGCTCGATCCTTTCCGCCAGACCATTCCGACCTGCACCACGGGCAGGGCGCCGGACACGTCGCGGCTTTCGATCCGGTCGCCTTCCAGAGACCAGGGCCGATAGACGAGATCCGGCAGGAGCGCGATACCGGCGCCGGTGGCAACAAGGCTGCGCACGGCTTCCACCGAGCGGGTGCGGAACGCCACATGCGGACGGGCGCCGAGGGCAGCGAGCAGTTTGCCGGTGTTTTCCTCGATTTCGTCCACCGTCAGCATGATCAGCGGCTCCTGCGCGACATCCGATATCGAAATGATATCGGCCGAGACGAGCCGATGGCCGAGCGGCAGCCAGAGCCTGTAGGGCGAGGTCTCGATGATCTCCGCCTGCAGCGCCATGCGATCGCGCAGGTTGGAAATGACCATCACGGCGACATCGAGCTCGCCGCCGACGAGAAGATGTTCGAGATAGGAACCGTTGTCCTCTATCGCGCTGACATCGACCGAGGGGAATGCCCGGCGATAGCGCGCCAGAAGATCCGACAGAACATAGCCCGCCACCAGCGACGTCACGCCGAGATTGAGCTTGCCCGTCGCGGCTTCCGGTGTTTCGGCAAACGAGCGGCGGGCATCTTGCACGCCTGCCAGGATCTTCGTCGCATGGCGCAGAAACTGGTGCCCGTTATGGGTGATATGCAGGCCGCGCGGATGCCTGTCGAAGAGCGCCACGCCGAGATCGCTTTCAAGTTCCTTGATCGCTTCGGTGATCGAGGATTGTGAGATGGACAGATTCTGTGCCGCCCGGGTGACAGACCCCTGTTCGGCAACGGCAACGAAGAACTGAAGCTGGCGGAGCGTGAAGGCCATCCCTTGGTTATCGGGATGTGGCTGCGGCTTGGCAAGTCCTGCGGTGACCGGAACGGTACGCTTGTCTTACGGGTTTGTCCCCCGTCCGATGAGCAGCTCGGACAGCGTCACCGGCCGCAGCCCTTGTGCATCCACGCCGACATCGAACTGCCGCAGCATCGGCTTCAGGCGTCCGTGCGAATGCCCATGGAGATCGATCGATTTCTTGCCCATCTTATTCCAGGTGCGGAACGCGTAGTGGCAGAGAATCAGATGTTGACCGTCGAGAAGGATCTCTGCATAGGCCTGAACACTCGACCAGCCTTTCGCTGCGGTCGTCGTTTCCGGATCGTTGTTGCCAATGATGAGGTGCTTGCGGCCATTCAAGGCGTCGAGCAATGCCGCGCAGTCGCCCCGCGGCGAGATGACGTCGCCCAAATGCCAGACCTCGTCATCCTCTCCGACGATGGCGTTCCAATTTGCGATCAGAGCAGCATCGTGGTCGGCCATTGTGGAAAACGGGCGGCGGTCGATGCGCAGGACGCGCGGATCGCCGAAATGCGTGTCGCTGGTAAAGTAGATCATCGGCATGATCTGGCGCCGGTGCGGACGAGATCAACCCGTTAAAAGCCCGTCGATGGTCGTGCCGCTTGACCCAAGTGGATCAGCGCCACACGTTCCAGCCTATGAAAGAACCGCGCTACACGAAATCCAACCTTCCCCAGAAGATCTGTGCCGCCTGCGGACGACCATTCGCATGGCGCAAGAAGTGGGCGCGCGACTGGGACGACGTCAAGACGTGCTCGGAACGTTGCAAGGGGGAACTGCGTCGGAAGACATCAGCAGGGTCACCCGCGTAAGCGAGCTTGGCACGTCCTGAATGGCGCGCGGCGCTCCTGGAAAACGCATGTTCGGGCGATTACGCCACGCCCACCGGACTATACTCCGCGGCAGGCTCGTCTATAGAGTCTCGCAGGAATGCGCAGATCTTTCCGCTCTCGGCGGAGATCTGCCTTTGCGCTGCGGAATGGGGATGGCGATATGGCGTCGATGACGATGGATGAAGCGCTGGATCGTGCCGGCACGGGTCGGTTCCAGCGCAGGCTGCTCGGCGTGTTCGGTCTCGTGTGGACGGCCGATGCCATGCAGGTGCTCGCCGTGGGTTTTACGGCTGCCTCCATCGCGGCAACCTTTGAACTGACCGTGCCGCAGGCGCTGCAGACGGGGACGCTGTTCTTCCTCGGAATGCTCATCGGCGCCGTTGTCTTCGGGCGGCTCGCGGACCGTTGGGGTCGTCGGCGCGTGCTTCTGCTCACCGTCGCCTGTGACGCCGTGTTCGGGACGCTCTCGATTTTCGCGCCGGATTTCACGAGCCTGCTGGCCTTGCGGTTTCTCACCGGCGTCGCGGTCGGTGGCACGCTGCCGGTCGATTACGCCATGATGGCGGAGTTCCTGCCGGCGCGAAACCGCGGCCGCTGGCTCGTCATGCTGGAAGGCTTCTGGGCGGTGGGCACGCTGGTGATCGCGCTCGCTGCCTGGGCGGCAAGTGTCGCCGGCGTGGCGGATGCCTGGCGCTACATCTTCGCGGTCACCGCGCTGCCGGCCATCATTGGCGTCGGCCTTCGCGTCTTCGTGCCGGAATCGCCCTACTACCTTCTGCGTGCAGGCCGGACGGAGGACGCGAAAGCTATCGTCAACCGCATGCTGGTGATGCATGGCAAGCTTGCTCTCACGGCCGGCGAACGGCTGGTCGCGGCGCCGAAAACAGCGTCCGAAGGCGTCTTCTCGCCACCCTTGCGCCGTCGCAGCCTGCTGATCCTCGCCGTCTGGTTTCTGGTCTCCGTTTCCTATTACGGCATCTTTACATGGATGCCGGCGCGCCTTGCGAGCGAGGGCTTCGGCTTCGTGCGCGGCTATGGTTTCCTGGTGTTCGTGGCTCTGGCGCAGATCCCCGGCTATGCACTCGCCGCTTTTGGTGTGGAGCGGTGGGGACGGCGGCCGACGCTGATCGGCTTCTGCCTTCTCTCCGCGCTCGGCTGCCTGCTGTTCGTCCTGTCTCCGGACGATGTTCTGATCGGGGCGTCGCTGCTTGTGATGAGCTTCGCCCTGCTTGGAACATGGGGTGCGCTTTATGCCTTCACCCCGGAACTCTACCCCACGGCCTCCCGCGCCACCGGCATGGGTGCCGCAGGCGCGGTCGCGCGGCTCGGCGGCCTCATCGCTCCGACGCTGATGACCTTCGTCGTGACCTTCGGGGTCGGTGTGGCGGTCGGGCTCTTTGCAGCGCTCCTCGTCTGCGCCGCTTTCGCGGCCCGCCTGATCGATGCGGAAACGCGGCAGGCATCGCTCGCCTGAAGCGTTATCGGCAAAGCAGTCCGTCAGACGCCTTGGCCTCGGAAACCCCGCCCTCCGCCTTGATCCAGGCGCGCGTTTCCCGAAGCACCTCGTCGGAAAGCTCGGGATCAACGATGGCGCGGGAGAGAATGATCGCGCCGACCATCGCGGCCCAGCTGCCGATGACGGCCCGTCGCATTTCAGGACTCGTGTCGCCATCCTCCGCCCGGCTCATGCGCGCAATCTGTGTCTGCAGGCCTTCTGTAATTGCGGTCCGCGCCGCGGTACCCTGATGACGGCTTTCGGCGCTCAAGCCGGCGATCGGGCAGCCGGCGCCTGGATTGTCGCGATGACGCGGGGTAAGATACTGATCCAGATAGGCCGCGATATCCTGCGTCTCGTTCACCTGCGCGCGGAAGGTGCTGGCCAAGGCTTGGGCCACCAGATCGTCTTTCGAGGTGAAGTGGCCGTAGAACCCGCCATGCGTAAGGCCGGCGGCCTTCATCACCTCGGAGACGGTGACCGCCTCGAAACCCTTTTCCCGAAACAGCCTGCTGGCCGCATCCAGAATCCGCAGGCGGTTTTCCGCCATCTGTTCCCGACTGACCTTCATGTCGATCGTCTCCCCAGTCCTTGCCGCACATCGCCGTGCCGGCAGCAATCATGATTGTTGTCATCATTGTAAAGGTTGCAACCTGCGAAGGCAATGGCCGGCCTTTGGTGCTTGCAACCGTATTTCCCGCCGGGCACCTCGTCGGCGCACCTCGTCGACACGGACACCGAAGAACGGTCTCCCGAACAAAGCCATTGACAGTTTCATGATGATCATCATAAATAATCCGCAGATGACCATCGTCATCATTAGAACCTATTCGCAAAGCGAGAGTGCATCTTGTCCAAACTCCCAGCAGTTCTCATCACCGGCGCATCCACCGGTATCGGCGAAGTCTATGCCGAGCGTTTTGCCCGTCGCGGCCATGACCTCGTTCTTGTCGCTCGCAACAAAACCCGGCTCGATGCCGTTGCGGCGCGGCTGATCCAGGAAACCGGCGTCGCCATCGATATAATTCAGGCCGACCTTACCCTCGTCTCCGACCTCGAAATCGTCGAGGCGCGTCTCCGCGACGATACGACGATCGGCGTGCTGATCAACAATGCCGGCGGCAATCTGCGCGGCGGCTTCCTCACCCAGACGCCGGACGACGTGGCCCGGCTTGTGGCTTTGAACACGACCGCCGTCGTTCGTCTGGCTAGCGCCGTCGCACCGCGCTTTGCCGAAGCCGGTACGGGTGCTATCGTCAATATCTCGTCGGTCGTGGGCCTTGCACCCGAATTCGCCATGTCGGTCTATGGCGCCACCAAGGCTTTCGTCACCTTCCTGTCGCAGAGCCTCAGCGTCGAGCTCGGACCGAAGGGCGTCTATGTCCAGGCCGTGCTTCCCGCCGCCACCCGCACCGAGATCTGGGAGCATTCCGGCATCGACGTCAATACGATGAGCGGCGTCATGGAAGTCGCAGAACTGGTCGATGCCGCGCTTGTCGGCTATGATCGCCGTGAAGCCGTGACCATCCCGCCGCTGCCCGATGCTGCCCAGTGGGAAACCTATCAGACGGCACGTCAGGCGATGCTTCCCAACACCCGGCAGGAGCATGCTGCCGAGCGCTACCGCACTGCGGGCTAAGGTGCATGCCGACATTGTCTTCAACAGGAACACCAAAATGACATTCAAAGCTTTGCTTACCACCAAGGATGGCGATGTGTTTTCCACGAGGGTTGTTGACCTCACCGAAGCCGACCTTATGGACGGCGATGTGACGGTGGACGTGGATTACTCGACCGTGAACTACAAGGACGGGATGGCGATCACCGGTCGCGTTCCGGTCATCGAGCGCTTCCCGCTCGTGCCGGGCATCGATCTCGCAGGAACGGTATCGGCGTCGTCGCATCCCGATTTCAAGGTTGGCGACCGCGTTGTCGCCAATGGCTGGGGCCTGAGCCAGAGCCATCATGGCGGCTATGCCCAGAAGGCGCGGCTAAGCGGCGATTGGCTGGTCAAGCTTCCCGACACGCTGTCGACCAAAGATGCCATGGCCATCGGCACGGCCGGCTACACCGCCATGCTCTCCGTACTGGCGCTCGAACATGGCGGCATCACGCCTGACAAAGGCGATATCCTCGTGACCGGTGCCAATGGCGGCGTCGGATCGGTCGCCATCACGCTCCTGTCCGGCCTCGGATATCGCGTTGTTGCGTCCACCGGACGCCTCGAGGAGGAAGCCTATCTTCGGGAGCTCGGGGCAGCCGAAGTCATCGACCGCAAGACGCTTTCGGAGCCGGGTGCGCCCGTCGCGACACCGCGCTGGGCCGGCGCCATCGACAGTGTCGGTAGCCACACATTGGTGAATGTGCTGGCGCAGACGAAGTACCGCGGCATCGTCACGGCCTGCGGCCTGGCCCAGGGCCGCGACCTCCCGGCAACGGTTCTGCCGTTCATCCTGCGCAACATCACGCTTGCCGGTATCGACTCGGTCAACGCCCCGCAGGTCGTACGCCTTCAAGCCTGGGAGCGCCTCGGGCGCGATCTCGATTTGAAGAAGCTTGCGCGGACGACGACAGTCATCGGACTTGAGCAGGTGCCAGCTGTCGCCGAGAGCATTCTGGGCGGGCATGTTCAAGGCCGCACGATCGTGGACGTCAATCTCTAAACCAAACCGCCGGCCTTTTCGGGGTCGGCATTCAAAAGCGACAAAGGCCGCGTGTCGATGACGACGCGCGGCCTTTGTTCATCTGGGATCGTTGGATGATCTCGAGGTATCGCAGACGACCTACCGCCCTCGACCGAATGTTTCGCGGCAGAGTGCGGCAGGGAAATATGCGGACGACCGACTGGGCGATGGAGGATTCCGCGACGCCGCGGAATTGCCGATGCCTGCATTGTTGACGAAGAGGTCAATCTTGCCTGCCCGCGCAACGACATCCGCGCCAAACGCGGTAGAGGAAGCGTCGCACCCCAGAATTGTCACGCCCCCGGAACCGTCGTTGTTAATTTTCCGGCTGGTTCCAAAAACGACAAAGCCGGCTCAGGCAAGGCCTTTGGCGGTGGCGTCGTCAACCCACGGGATGCACCCCTTACGATAACCGCCCCGCATTTCAGCGCCGGAGGCTGTTGTCTTACCGGATTAAATTGATATGATTACGATCATAATTACATAGCAATATAAGGGACGCGTCATGCGATATGAAAAAGGCCGGAAGGATGCCTCGCGCCGCCGGATCATGGATGTTGCTGTCGATCGGTTCCGCACCAATGGAATTGCCGGCTCCGGCCTCGCCGCGATCATGAAGGATGCGGGGATGACCAATGGGGCTTTCTATCCGCACTTTCCTTCCAAGGCCGATCTGGTGCGGGAGACCGTTTCGGATGCTCTGAGCCAGCAGGCCACCTGGCTGCGCGGTGTGTTGGACGAAGGCGGCCTCGACCGTATCGTCGATATCTATCTCTCGCCCGATCACCGCGACGAGCCGGGGAAGGGCTGCGCCTCTGCAGCACTCCTTCCGGAGCTTTCCCGGCAGCCGGAGGAAACGCGCGGCATGTATGCCGAGCAGTCCCGTGTCCTCGTGCTCCAGCTTGCGGAAGCGCTTCCGGCAGATGTCGAGAACAGGGAAGACGTGGCGACGGCGATCTTCGCCTTGCTGATCGGAACGCTTCAGCTCTCACGCGCTGTCGATGCCAAGGTCTCGGATCGCATCCTGCAGGCTGGAAAAGACGCGATCGGCGTTCTGGTCGGCCGTTCGCGCATGTCCGCCTCTGACGTGGATTAACCTCGAGTTCCTCATGAAGACCGGGCGCAACATCGCCCTCAAAGATACGCCCAATGCCGTATCGACGGACGCAGCAGACCGAAATTAACGCGCGAAAGCCTTTGTCGAAACAAGCCGCGCCAAGGGCAAGGGCTTGATCAAGTTCGGATCGTACGTTCAAGATGATCGTAGCGGGTTTGGGATACCTTGCCCGCTACGGTTGGTTCTAGCGGCGATCAGCTTTTCGGTTTTTCGTGGTGACCGCCGAAGGCGAAGCGCATGGCCGACAGCAGCTTGTCGCCGAACTCGGCTTCGCCCTGCGAGGTGAAGCGCTGGTAGAGCGCAGACGAGAGAACAGGCACGGGCACACCGGTGTCGATCGCCGCCTTGACCGTCCAGCGGCCCTCGCCGGAGTCCGACACTCGGCCGCTGAACCCCGCGAGTTCCGGATCGGTCTTCAGCGCGCCTGCCGTAAGATCGAGCAGCCAGGAACTGACGACGCTGCCATGGCGCCAGACTTCGGCGATGGCGGCGAGATCGAGATCGAACTGATAGTATTTTGGCTGTTGCAGCGGGCTGGTTTCCGCATCGGCGGCGCGATCGGCCTTGCCGGCATTGGCCGCTTTCAGAAGGTTCATACCCTCCGCATAGGCCGCCATCATGCCGTATTCGATGCCGTTATGGACCATCTTGACGAAGTGGCCGGAGCCGCTCGGTCCGCAATGGAGATAGCCGCGATCCGCGGTCTTCATGTTCTCGCTAACGTCGGCCGGATCGATATCGCCGCCCGGCGCGAGCGTCGCGAAGATGGGGTCGAGGTGGCGCACGGCATCGTCCGGCCCGCCGATCATCAGGCAATAGCCGCGATCCAGACCCCACACGCCGCCGCTCGTTCCCACGTCCACATAGTTTAGCGATCGGGCCGAGAGGCGCTCGGCGCGGTCGACGTCGTCGTGGTAGAAGGAGTTGCCACCGTCGATGATGATGTCGCCTGGCACCATATGGGCTGCCACGCGCTCGAGGTTTTCATCGGTGATCGCCGCCGGCAGCATCAGCCATACCGCGGCCGGCTTTGCGAGCTTCGCCACCAGCTCTTCCACAGAGGTGGCACCAACAGCGCCTTCTGCAACGAGGGCCGCGACACTCGCCGGGTTGATGTCGTAAACGACGCATTCATGGCCCCCGCGCAGCAGGCGGCGCACCATATTGGCGCCCATCCTGCCCAGTCCCATCATTCCGATCTGCATTGGATTGAAACCTTCCTGCTTCTGTCGCCGGTTGCTGGCGGCAGACGGTATGTAGGCCGTTTCAGGCCCGAGGGAACCTCCCGCCGGCGGCGGTTCGCGTGCTTCCCTCATGTCGGAGAACTCAGGCGTGCCTCCGTCAGGTCGATCTCGCGCACGATCCTGCGCGCCATCTGGTCGGGCAGCTTGCGTGCGCGGGCCATCTTGAGGATCTGGTCCCGCTCGGCGCGCGCGCCGGCAAGCCGCAGGATCCGTTCGATCTCCTCCACCTTACGGATCTGGTCGTTCTCGTCGCCGGACCGCGACCGCCCGTCGATGCGCTGGCGATAGACCTCCATCAGGCGCGTGCCGACATCGGCATAGAGATCGGCGTCGTTCCGGCCGTTGCCGAGGCGATGTTGCGTGGCTTCGATGGTCTTGATCGCGGCTTCCGCAGCGGCAATGCGGGCATCGTCCTCCTCGCGCTGGTGGGAGGGTTCGGGCGGCAGTTCGAGATCCTGCAGCAACGCCGGCAGCGCGATGCTTGCCGCCACCAGCGAGACGATGATGACGCCGGCTGCCAGGAAGATCACCAGATCGCGCGCGGGGAAGGGCGCACCGTCGTTCATGACCAGCGGCAGTGTCAGAATACCGGCCAGCGTGATCGCGCCGCGCACACCCGCGACAGAGATAGCGATGACGAGACGCCAGCTCGGCTTGTGAATCACCTCTCCACGACGGGCCGCCTTGAACAGCGTGAAGCGCAACGACACCCAGACCCAGGCCAATCTGAGTCCTGCCAGCGCCAGCGTGATGGCGACGACGTAGTAGCCGAGCCAGATCGGATGCAGGTGGCCCGTGTCGCTGACGATGCGCGCCGCACCCGAAGCGATGCCCGGAAGCTGTTCGCCGAGCAGCACGAAGATGATGCCGTTCATGGTGAACTGGACCGTATCCCACACGGCGGCGCGGCGCACGCGGGTCACGGCGAGCACCTTGCCGCGCTGCTCCTCGTAGCTCATGGCGATGCCGGCTGCGACGGCCGCGAGAATGCCGGAGCAATGCAGGTGTTCCGCCAGCAGATAGGCACCGAACGGAATGAGGATGCTGATGAGGATCTGCGAGCCGGTCTCCTCGCCAAGCTTGCGCGACACGATGTCCTTGGCGCGCGTCACCAGCCATGTCATCCCCAATCCGACGGCGATGCCGCCGATCGCAAGCCACAGGAACGTCAGCACCGCTTCGCCGGCAGAAAACGTGCCGGTGAGCGTGGCGGCGATCGCAAAGCGCATGCAGACGAGGCCGGACGCATCGTTGAGGAGCGACTCCCCTTCGAGAATATGCATCACGCGCTTGGGAATCGGTACCCGAGCGGTGATGGCGGAGACGGCGATCGGGTCGGTCGGCGAGAGGATGGCGGCGAGGGCGAACGCGACGGGAAGCGGGATCGCCGGCACCATCCAATGGATGAAGAAGCCGATGCCGAGAACCGTGAAGATGACGAGCCCGAGCGCAAGCTCCAGAATGGTACCCTTATCATGGAACAGCCCTTCCTTGGGAATGCGCCAGCCGTCGAGAAACAGCAGCGGTGGCAGGAACAGCAGGAAGAACAGCGTCGGCTCCAGCGTGATCGCGGAACCCGTCACCGTGGCCAGCAGCGCACCGAGCCCGATCTGCACGAGCGGTACCGGCACGGCGATCGGCGACATCCGCGCCAGCATACCGCTGATCACCACGGCCAGCAGCAGGAACAGGGAAATCGTCACGCCTTCCATGATCGTCCTTTCATCCGTCGCAAGGTTCGTCCGTTCTTTATGGTCAGCCGTCCAGCCCGACCGTGACGTCGGGGGTGCCATCGGACCGCTCGTCGGCCGGTCCCTTGCGCCGGGACAGGTTGAGCGCCGTATTGATGACGCCGATGTGGCTGAAGGCCTGCGGGAAGTTTCCGAGCAGGCGCCTGTCCTTCGGGTCGTACTCCTCGGAGAGAAGCCCGACATCGTTGGAGAGCGCCAGCAGGCGTTTGAACAGCGCCTGCGCATCCTCCCGCCTGCCAATGAGGTTGAGCGCATCGGCGAGCCAGAAGGAGCAGGCAAGGAACACGCCTTCGTCCGACGGTAATCCGTCGTCGGTCTCGCCGGTGCGGTAGCGAAGGACGAAGCCGTCGCTGGTCAGATGACGTTCGATGGCTTCCACCGTGCCGACATAGCGCGGATCGTCGGGCGACAGGAAGCCGACCATGCCGATCTGCAGCACGCTCGCATCCAGCGCTTTCGAGCCATAGGCCTGGACGAAACTGTTGAGTGCGGGATCGAAGGCCCTGGCGCAGACCTCTGCATGGATCTCGTCGGCGACCTTGCGCCAGCGGCGGGAAGCGTCGTGCTCTCCCGCCTCTTCCGCCATCAGTGCCACCCGGTCGAAGGCGACCCAGGCCATGACCTTGGAATAGGTGAAATGCTGTCGCTCGCCGCGAACCTCCCAGATGCCCTCGTCCGGATCGCGCCAGACGCGCTCGAGAAACGGCATCAGGACATCGCCGATCTCGGCGCCGCGGGGGTGACGCGCAAGGCCGCCCTTGGAGGCCTGCATCAGCGCGTCCGCGACCTCGCCATAGACATCGAGCTGGAACTGTTCGGAGGCGGCATTGCCGATACGCACCGGCTGCGAGTTCTCGTAGCCCGCAAGCCATGAGGCTTCCCATTCCCGGAGATTGCGCTCGCCCGCCACGCCATACATGATCTGCATCTGCTCAGGCGCGCCCGCCACCGCGCGCAGCAGCCAGTTCCGCCAGGCGCTCGCTTCTTCGTAGTAGCCGAGCTTCATCAGGGCCAGAAGCGTCAATGTCGCATCGCGAAGCCAGCAATAGCGGTAGTCCCAGTTGCGCGTGCCGCCCAGTTTCTCCGGCAGCGACGTGGTGACGGCGGCCACGATACCGCCTGTCGGCATGTAGGTCAGCGCTTTCAGCGTGATCAGCGATCGCTTGACCGGCCCCGTCCACCCATCGACATCAGGGCACCGCCCGGTGAACTCGCGCCAGAAGCTCTCTGTTGCCTCCAAAGCGGCCTCCGCATCCACCGGCTTCGGCCGCGGCAGGTAGGAGGAACAGAAGGTCAGTGCGAAGGTCAGCCGATCGCCCTTTTCAACGGTGAATGCGCCCGTCACCCGCCTGTCGTTGCCGGTCAGGGGCGCGGCCGAATGCAGGATGAGCATATCCGGTCCCGCGACCGCCGTGACCACGCCCTCCTCTTCGAACGACATCCATGGCACGGTCTGCCCGTAATCGAAACGCGCCATGAATTCGAAATCGAAGGCAACGGTGCCCTCTATGCCCTCGACGATGCGGATGATGTTGCTCGACCCGTCCCGGAGCGGCATGAAATCGTGGATGACGGCCTTGCCCGTTGCCGTCTCGAACGTCGTCTCGAGGATCAGCGTATCCTCGCGGTAGGCGCGCCGCGTCCGGAAGGCGCCGTCTGCCGGCGCGATCTTCCACCGGCCGTTCGTCTCGTCGCCGAGAAGGGCCGCAAGGCAGGCCGGCGAATCGAAGCGGGGCAGGCAGAGCCAGTCGATCGAGCCGTTTCTTCCCACCAGTGCAGCGGTCTCGCAGTCGCCGATGAGCGCGTAATCCTCGATCCTTGTCGACATTCGACATCCTCCGATAGGCCATGCTCGTCAGGCCAGCCTTGCGGATGGCCCGAGCGGTGACACCGCTAAAGCATTGAAGCGGAGAGGTCGAGGATTGCGATTCGCGCAGATATGCCTTATATGTACTTACGTTTCTACATGGAGGTTCCCATGAAGCATACCCGACTTTCGAGTCGTGAACTCAATCACGATGTGAGCAGCGCTAAAAAGGCGGCGCTGAAGGGGCCGGTCGTTATCACCGACCGGGGGCGCCCGTCGCATGTGCTGATGACCTACGAATCCTATGAACGCCTGACCGGGACGCGCCGCAGCCTCGTCGATGCCCTCTCCATGCCTGGCTTGTCGGAAATCGATTTCAACACGCCACGCGCAAACATCGCGGGTCGCGACGTGGATCTGTCTTGAAATATCTCCTCGATACCAACGTCATTTCGGAACTGCGGAAACTCGGTGACGGCAAGGCGGACGAAAATGTGGCGGACTGGGTTCGAGGGCAGGACGCCGACGATCTCTGCCTGTCCGCCATCACCATTCTGGAGCTCGAACGCGGTGTGCGGGGCGTCCAGCGCCGCGATCCGGCACAGGGCGCGCGGTTGCGCACCTGGCTTGATCATCACGTGCGGCCGGGGTTCTCTGGAAGGATCCTCGCCATCGACGATGCGATCGCGACCCGCTGCGCCCATCTTCACATTCCCGACCGGCGCAACGAGGCAGACGCCCTGATCGCTGCCACGGGTCTCGTCCATGGCCTCTCCGTCGTCACACGCAACATCCGCGATTTCGAAGGCACCGGCGTCGTCGTGATCGACCCCTGGCGCGGGTGAGATGCATCGTCGATAGACGCTGACGCGTCAGTAGTTGCCCCCATCGCCGCCATCCGGTTGGTGGGCTGGCAGGGCCGGTTCGGGATCGATGGTCGGTTGAAGGTTTCGCAGCATGTCTGCCGCGTGGCGAAGCGCACGCTGCCGGTCGTCCTCAGTCAGATGCTCCGCACCGGAGGACACGCGTTCCAGCCCGGGCACATCCCCCTCAGCGACGACGTTCTGCTGCGCGCGAAGGTCCCGGATCTGGCGTAGGGCTGCGTCGATCAACCGCGCGACATCCCGGTGGTCCAACGTCTCCACATCGTTTGACGCCGTTACCAACTCGACGATCAGTTCGTTCACCGTCTCCATCCCATCGTCCTTTCCGGGGCACCCCGTTCGCAGTCTTGAAATGTGATCGTCCCGCTGTTCACAGAAGGCCTGAAATTTAGGCCTTTCGGCACCGGCAGGCATCGTAACCTCCGGCAAACAGCCGGCCGGCCTGCATGCCGATCCTCAGTGGCACATCCCTGACATGGGCAACGTGCAGTGCAATGGCCATGGCGATCGACGCTTCTGCGCATATCGCCGCGTCTTCCCCGGCATTGTGGTGCCGGAAGGTGAGGCCGAGGTGGCCGGCCAGGATGTTCAGGCGGTGGGAGCCGAGATGCGGCCACACCCGCTGCGCCATCTTCACCGAACAGAGATAGGAAAGATCGGGATAGCTCTGCCGGTAGACATCAAGGCAGGCGCGCCAGACGCTGAAGTCGAAGGATGCGTTGTGCGCGATCATCGTCGCGCCCCTAAAGTCGTCGGCAAACTCGTCCATGACCTCCGGAAACTCCGCCGCATCCTCCACATGCTCCGGCCGGATGCCATGGATGGCAACGTTGAAGGAGGAGAAGCGCATGTCACGCGGACGGATGAGACGTTCCTCAACCCGCACGACCCGTCCATCCTCGATCCACGCAAGCCCGACCGAACAGGCGCTGCCGCGTTGTTCGTTGGCTGTTTCGAAATCGATGGCGATCGTCTTCACGTCCGGTATCCGTCTGCCGTTTCCCTCTCGGCATACTGGCTGGAGCGTGATTTGGCAAAGGGAGAGACGCTCGTCGAACCGCCATGATGTCTGGGAACGTCAAGCCCGGACCATGGTGCGCGGTCGCGCCAGCCCTATCTAAGGCGAGAAGACCTGACAGAAAGGACCGCCGCGCCATGAAACCCCACGTCATTTGCCTGATGATCACCTCGCCGGACGGCAGCCTTCATCCGAGCCGCTGGACAAAGAGCCCGGATGGTAAGCGGTCCGACTGGACGACGCTTTACGAAAAGATCCACACGGAACATGCCGGCAATGCCTGGATGGTCGGGCGGGTGACGATGGCGGAGATGTCGAAGGCCAAGGCCCATCCGCCGACGGGACCTGTGGACGTCGCGCGCCCGCACCACTTCGCCCGGCCGGGCGCGTCGACCTTCGCCATCGCACTCGACCCGGGTGGCAAGCTGCATTTCGCAGGCGACGAGCTTTTCGGCGATCATATCGTCGTGTTGCTCGGTCCCGATGTACCCGACAGCCATCTGGCGGAACTGGCCGGCGACGGCGTTTCCTATGTCGTGTCGGACAAGAAGGCGCTCGACCTCCATGCCATGCTGACACTCCTTGGGCAGGAACTCGGCATCACCCGCATCCTTCTGGAAGGCGGGGCGAACGTGAACGGGTCGATGCTGGCGGCGGGGCTCGTCGATGAGATCAGCCTCGTCATCGCACCGGCGCTGGAAGGCCGCGCCGACAGCGACCGGGTCATCGCATTCGGAGAGGAGGGTCTCGCGGGCAAGATCGAGCTGTCTCTGAAATCCTGCGACGTCCTCGCACACGGCGCCATCCACGTCCGTTACGACGTGCGTGCGTCGAGCTGAGGCGATAGGAGCGGGGATGGAGTCGAAGTCCGAAAAGCCGCTGGAGAGCGATCCGGGTTCTCGTCCTGAACCGGACGATGAAGCGGCGCCCGGCGGCATCGTCTCATTTTCCTATGACCGGATGACGGTCGACCAGTTCCGGCATCGCTTTCCCCGCGCTCGCTGGCGCGACGACATCAAGGCGTGGTGGGTTCCGGGAAAGACGGCACCTCGCCGGATCGGGCGGTGGCTGGCGGAACAGGAGGCCGAAGCGGATGCGCACGCCGATGCCCGCGGACGCGACGCCTTCGCCTTCGAACCGATCGTCAGCCCCTATCTCGAGCTCGGGCGGGCCGGCTTCCAGATCCGCACGCCCTACTCGAAAACGGTGGTCGAGGAGCTGCGGGAAATCCGGTTTGCACGTTGGGATGGGGATTTGCGCCTCTGGCATGTTCCCTTCCGCTCATTCGAAGATCTGCGCAGCCACTGGCCCGCCATCGAGGCGGCAGCGCGTCGGAACGAGCCGGCCGAGCGGGCGCGGCGCGCGGAAGAGCGAAAGGGCACCGAAGACGATCTGAAATCCAAGGCCCGCTCCACCGAGCGCCGCAAGCACCGCTATCCCTTGCTGCCTGACGATCTGCCGCCGCCCGGCATGCCGGTGGCGATCTCCTACGGCATCGTGGTCTTCACCGAGATCCCCGGCGAACTGGTCGATTACGCTGCTGTCTCCGATTTTTACCCGGGCGCGACGGGAAACCATGTCTGGGGCCTCTGGCGCGCGCCGTCCCTCGATGAGCTGCTGTCGACGTGGCCGGCAAAAGCGATCCCGGACCCGCCGGGCGACTGGTGGATGCCGACGATCGAGGAGCTGAGGCCCGCGCGCCGCGCCGCCCGGGTTCGCGAGGGTAGCGACACGGTGCGCAGGCGATGAGTGGGGGCAAGGCGGCCGATGAACAGATGGCGTTCGAACAGGCTTTCGCGCGGCTGCCGAGCGGCTACATCGAAGGCGCGTTCGAAGGCCGGCCATGGGGCGCGATCGTTCGCCGATCCACCGATCATCGACGCGTCTGGCTGTTTGCACGGGACCTCAGGGGCAATGACATCGTCAGCTTCAACCTCTACCGGACTGCGTCAGGCGGTGCCGTCCTGAAGCCCTGCGAAATGTCATCGGACAAGGTCACAGCCTTTGTCATCGGTTTCAAACCCGCTGTAGAATGAGCTTCCGCCCGGGAACAAACATTGCAAGCGAGGGGTTACAATTGGACAGCAATCAAGGAGGACCATCCAATGGATCACAGCAGTCACGTTCGCCTTTCGCCCACCGAGTTGACCCCGGCTGTCCTTGAAGGCGCGACAATTTATGGTGCCGATGACCACAAGGTCGGCAAGCTCGACCACATGCACGGCACGGGTGTCGGCGGCAAGGCGATCATCGATGTCGGCGGCTTCCTGGGTATCGGCGCGAAGCCGGTTGCAGTCCCCTTGAGCGACCTCGAGTTCATGCGCGACGAAGACGGTGACATCCATGCCGTGACGACCTGGACCAAGGATCAGCTTAAGGACATGCCTGAGCACCGCGACTGATCACGTCGAACCTTTTATCGTAAGAGCCCGGACATCGTGCCGGGCTTTTGCATGTCTGGGATACCCGACCGGGCTTACACGTCGAGAACATCGACGAAGGCGTCGGGAAAGTTCTTCCGTGCAAGAGGCTCGTTAAGCTTCAGCAGCGCCTGATAGGATGCCGGATCGAAATCGCGTTCGGCCGGCAGGAGCTCTCGTCCGAACAGGCGGGACAGGCGTTCGCCATCCAGGTTTCCGCGCTCGAAGGGTTCTGTGCCAAAATAGTGCCAGAGCGAATGCACGAAGGCGGTGTCGGCAAGCCCGACCGACTTGTCGAGGGTAGGATGCCGGCGCCATTGCCCAAGAACGGTCACTTTCGAATTTGCCCTGCGAAGCGTGAACTGCCACTGCGTTCCAGACAGTCCGGCCGGAAAGCCGCGGTGCTTCGTCATTTCCGGAACTTTTGCCATGCGTCCATCTCTTCCGGGTCACGTTTCAAGATATGCCTTCGACAACGCTCCGGGGCATCCCAATGCGTTGTCGAAGGCTTAGTGCCGGTCCATAGCACAGGGAAGCCCGTGGGAAAACGCGTTCTTGACGGTCCGCGTGTTAGGCTGGTGTGGTCGTATCATGGGCGGTTTCAAGCAAAGAAGGGCGGATTCCGGACCACGATGTCGTCAACGGTCTTTGACATAAGTGAGCGCTCTGCGGTTTATGGACAGGATCCTGTCAGGGATTTTTCACGCTGGCTCGCAAAGAAAATAGATGGGCGGAACGTGCCGTTCACGTCCGCTTTTGAATCGAGGAAGACGTCAGTGCATGACTCCGACAAGGAAGGACGCGATAAAAACGAGGAGGCCGGGCTCTCTCCCATCCCTACGCCTCGTATGCTATCCTGGACCCGCAACTCAGCGGCCTATCGGCTGGGTAAGCAGATGCATACCGAAAAGCAATTATCCGACGCCATCGCCCGCAAGGCGCGCGAAAAATTTGAGGGTATCAGCGAAGAGCAAGTCACGGCCCTCTCTGCCTTCGCAGTCGCCTTCGGTTACGACAACAACGCGCTTGATGACGTTGCCTATGCGGATGTTGCGACGCGCTCGGGCCAGCAGAGTGGACGCTCCCGACGTGCAATCTCGCAGCGGCTCGTCGTCAAGGGCATTGATCGCGAGACGGCAACCGCGGCCGTCGCAGACGTGGACGACCTCAAGGCTGCGATAATCCTTGCCCGCAAGCGGGCCTTCGGTCCCTTTCGCAAGGTGGCACCGGACGATAAGCGCAAGATGAAGGAGCTTTCCGCTTTCGCCCGCGGCGGGTTCGCTTTCGAGACCGGTCGCAGAGTCTACGACATGACGCGCGACGAAGCTGAGGAGATCCTGAGAGGCGATCGACTATAGTGTCTTCGCATTGATGCGCGGCGACACGCTACATAGACGTCAGAAAAAAAACCATGCGCGGCGCTGAGACAATCGCTAGCCGGTCATTCGCCGGTGAAGTCCATGTCAGCGCCGCGCTTATGGTCTGAAAAGAGAATGCTTGGCGACGTTCTCTGTTCCATCAATCGGCGTCACCCTGATGTCGGCAGGAAGACGTTATCGAAGGATTTTGCCTCAGGTATCCGACATGGAGGGAAGATGGAGTTCCACCTCGCGGCGCTCCTCGTCACTCATGGGCTCGACCTTTTCCTTCCAGAAGGCATCCGCCTCTGGCGCATCGTCTTCCCAGGCTCGCGTGCTGACGATGTTGTCGTCCACCTTCGCCTTGCGGCGGCCGCCGAGCGCCAGATATTCCTCGGCGATCTTCTTGGACGGTGTCGTGGTCTTGTCTTCCATGATGCGATCCTCTTGACGTTTGGCGCCTGTCGAGCCCGTTGTGCCGGTCTCTCGCGCAAACGACCATTGGAACACTGCGAAAGACGCCGTTAACGGACGTGGCTGCGGTGATAACAGACGGCCTCTCGATTCGTTCCGGTCCTGAGGGTGTCGCAGGACTGGAAAGGCCGATGCTTGTTCGCAAGCACGAGGAGAAAAACGTGATCGTAAAAGAGATCAGCGGCGAGGTGGACGGTCGGTATGCCCGCATCGATGGCGAACTCGTTCCGCTCGCCTCCACCGTCTGGGTGAAGGGCGCCACCTACACCAACCCGTTCACGCCGCCTCTCCACGACGTGGGAAACCCCAAAGACCGGGAATTTCTGGTGGTCGTCCTCCAGAAACAGCGGGTCGTTCTCACCAAGGACCGTGCGGACCGTGATGCGGATGGTTTGGTCGTCTCCATGACGCGAGAAAAACACGTCGGTCTCTACGCTATCGAGAATCCGGCTTACGTACCAGCCTCCGGTCTTTCTTTCACACTCGGGCCATTGATCGCGCATCTCACGGTGTCGTCATGAGCCGGCGTCCTTGTCTTCCCGCGGTTTCGATCCATATCCGCCCGCGTTGACGACGGAACGCGTTGTGCAGTGATCGTCTGCAATGATACAGCGCGTTGCGCGACAGCTCCGTCGCCATCTGCTTCCGTACCGTCGCCGCTCCTACCTCGCCGAGATTCCGATGACAGATATCAATCAGCCCAGAACATCGAGCCTCAAGCTCGGTCTTGATCCTGTCGTCGCCTTCAGCCTTGCCGGAGCGCTGGTCTTCTTCCTGATCAGCGGCGCCGTCGCCTATCTCAACCTGCATACCTTGCGCGACAACAACGACAAGATCGTCCATACCCACGAGGTCATCGTGGCGCTTGGCAAGCTTCTGTCGAGTGCGCAGGATGCGGAAACCGGGCAGCGTGGCTTCCTGCTGACGGACAATGCCCGCTATCTCGATCCTTACAATGTCGCCGTCCTTGCCGTTCCCCGGCACCTCAACGATATTGCCCGGCTGGTGCAGAACAATCCCGCACAAGAGCGCCGTATCGAGGCGATCCGTCTCAGCGTCGATGCCAAGTTCGCCGAGTTGAGAGAAACTATCGAGCTGCGCCGGAGCCAAGGCCTTCCGGCAGCGCTTGCCGTCGTCAACTCGGATCGCGGCAAGGCGGCGATGGACGCCATTCGATCACAGCTTTTCGAGATGGGACAGGAAGAAACGCGCCAGCGGCAGCAGTGGCTGAGCGAGATGGACGACGCCTATGGCACCGCCCTCGTTAGCAGCATCTTTTCCGGCATTCTGGGGCTTCTCCTGACGGTTGCCATCGGCGTCCTCATCCGCCGCGCCACCCTTGCGCGCCGCCGAGAGGACTGGCTGCAGGCAGGGCAGGTGGGCCTCAGCACCGCGGTCATGGGCGACCAGCGCACGGAGCAGCTGGGCGACAGTATTCTCACCTTTCTGGCGGACTATGCCGGAGCCCTAGCGGGCGCGATTTTCGTCGGTGACAGGGGCATTTTCCAACGGTCCTCGACCTATGGCGTTCCCGATGGCGCGGACATTCCGCGTCAGTTCAAGCTGCGGGAAGGCCTGCTCGGGCAGGCGGCGGCCGGCGAGAAGGCGGTGTTGGTCGCGGATGTTCCCGATGGCTACCTGTCCTTCGGCTCGGCGCTCGGGGGCGATAAGCCTCGGCACCTGGTCATTTCCCCTGCCATCATCGATGGGGAGGTCAATGCGGTGATCGAGCTGGGATTCCTCCGCCCGATCGACGAGAGCGTTCTCGCTCTGCTGGAGCAGGCGGCCGCATCGATCGCGACCGCCGTCCGGTCGGCAAACTACCGCACCGACCTTCAGAACCTTCTGGCCGAAACCCAGCGCCAATCCGAGGAACTGCAAGTCCAGAGCGAAGAGCTGCGGGTTTCCAACGAAGAGCTGGAGGAGCAGGGCCGGGCGCTGAAGGAATCCCAGGCGAAGCTCGAGCAGCAGCAGGTGGAACTCGAACAGACCAATTCGCAGCTGGAAGAGCAGACGCGCCAGCTGGAAACGCAGCGCGACGATCTGGAGCGCGTCAACGGGGCGGTGCAACTGAAGGCGCGTGAGCTGGAGCAGGCCAGCCGCTACAAATCCGACTTCCTCGCTAACATGTCGCACGAGTTGCGCACGCCGCTCAACTCGCTGCTGATTCTCGCAAAGCTGCTCGCCGACAATTCCGAGGACAACCTGACCGGCGAACAGGTGAAGTACGCCCAGACGATCGAATCCTCCGGCAACGACCTTCTCACCCTGATCAACGACATCCTCGATCTCTCGAAGATCGAGGCAGGGCACATCGATATTCGCCCGGAGGCGGTTTCTGTCGAGCGGCTTGCCAACAATCTGCGGCAGGTGTTCGATCCCGTGGCGAAGAACAAGCAACTTGATTTCGCGGTGGAGATCGCGCCGGAATGCCCGCCGGTGATCGAGACCGATTTGCAGCGGCTTGAACAGGTTTTGAAGAATCTCCTGTCCAACGCGTTCAAGTTCACCTCCGCCGGCAAGGTATCCGTGTCCATCCGTCGTGCTGGGATAAGGCATGGCGGCGGGGAGGGGCAGGTCGCGCTCGCCGTCACCGACAGCGGCATCGGCATCCCCGAGGACCAGCAGCGCAACATCTTCGAGGCCTTCCATCAGGCCGACGGCACGATCAGCCGTCGTTATGGCGGAACGGGCCTCGGCCTGTCGATCTCCCGCGAGCTCGTTCGTCTGCTGGGCGGGGCGATCCATCTGGAGAGCCAGCCGGGTCAGGGCAGCACGTTTACGATCACCGTCCCGGAAACCTACGACGCGACGCGGGTCGCCGCGCGGCAGCCGCGCGAGAGCGCTGCGGCGGCGCCTGCCGCACCTGCACCTGTGCGCCCCCCGGTCGGCACTGCCATGATCGAGCAACGCGAGACACCTGCCGTTTCCAGGGCACGTCTCGTGGAAGACGACCGCGCCGCACCGTTCGACAACAAGCGCGTGCTGCTGATCATCGAGGACGACGTGACGTTCGCGGCGATCCTGCGGGACCTCTCGCGCGAGATGGGCTTCCGCACGCTGGTTGCCGGCACGGCGCAGGAGGCTCTGGAGCTCGCCCGCCAATTCATGCCGAGCGCCATCGTGCTCGATGTCGGCCTTCCTGACCAGTCAGGGCTCTCGGTCCTCGACCGGCTGAAGCGCGACGTGCAGACGCGGCATATTCCCATCCACATGGTTTCGGGCGACGACCATACGGAAACGGCGCTCTCGCTTGGTGCCGTCGGCTACATGCTGAAGCCGGTGAAACGCGAGCAGCTGGTCGAGGTGCTGCAGAAGCTCGAGGCGAAACTTTCGCAGCGGGTGCACCGCGTGCTGATCGTCGAGGACAACGACGTCCAGCGCGAGGCGGTGGCGCGCCTCCTCACCTCCCACGACGTGGAGACAGTGACCGCGGGAACCGCGGCCGAATGCCTGAAGCTCCTGCAGGAGCAGACTTTCGACTGCATCGTTCTCGATCTCTCGCTGCCCGATGCCTCCGGCTATTCGCTGCTGGAGACGCTGAGCCAGGACAGCGAAAGCGCCTTCCCGCCGGTCATCGTTTATACCGGCCGTGTGCTGTCGGCCGATGACGAACTGCAACTGCGCCGCTATTCCAAGTCGATCATCATCAAGGGCGCGAAATCGCCGGAGCGGCTCTTGGACGAGGTCAGTCTGTTTCTGCACCAGGTCGTGTCCGACCTGCCTGCCGAGCAGCAGAAGATGATCCGCAAGGCCCGCAGCCGTGACGCGCTTCTGGAAGGCCGCCGCATCCTCGTCGTCGAGGACGATGTGCGCAACGTCTATGCGTTGACCAATATTCTTGAGCCGCGCGGCGCCGTGATCGAGATCGCGCGCAACGGACAGGAAGCGCTGGATGCGCTGGCAAAATCGACAGGCCAGCCGGGTACCGGCATCGATCTCGTGCTGATGGACGTGATGATGCCGGTCATGGACGGCCTGACGGCGACGCGGGAGATCCGGAAGAACACCCAATGGAAGAAGCTGCCGATCATCACCCTCACGGCCAAAGCCATGCCCGACGACCAGCAGCGCTGCATCGAGGCCGGGGCGAACGACTACATGGCAAAACCGCTCGACGTTGAGAAACTGCTGTCGCTTGTTCGCGTCTGGATGCCGCGATGAGTGATCTTTGCGCGTTGGAAAAGGTCGAGGATATCGAGATCCGGCTGCTGTTGGAAGCTCTTTACTCCCGATACCATTATGATTTTCGCGGCTACGCCATGGCATCCATCAAACGACGCCTGCGCCAGGCGCTGGAGCAGCTTCATATCTCCACCATTTCGGGGCTTCAGGAACGCCTTCTGCACGACCGGGACATGCTGCCGCAACTGCTTGGCTACCTGACCGTTCAGGTCAGTGAGATGTTTCGCGATCCCGACTATTTCCGTGCGATCCGCGAACAGGTCATACCGCATCTGCGGACCTACCCTTCGCTGAAAGTCTGGGTGGCTGGCTGCAGCCATGGCGAGGAACTCTATTCCCTCGTCGTCCTCTTTCGCGAGGAGGGGCTCGAAGACCGGACGCTGTTCTACGCGACCGACATCAGCCAGGACGCGTTGCAGATCGCGGAGGCCGGCGTCTATCCGCTCGACCGCATGCAGCTTTTCACCGAAAACCATCGTAAGTCAGGCGGCAAGTCGTCGCTCTCGGATTACTATCAGGCAGCCTATGGCCGGGTATCCTTCGACCGGACACTGCGGCGCAACGTTGTGTTCTCCGATCACAGCCTCGTCACGGATGCCGTCTTTGGCGAGATGAACCTGGTTTCCTGTCGCAACGTGCTGATCTATTTCGATCGCACCCTACAGGATCGCGCGCTGGGCCTCTTCAAGGACTCGCTGCCACGAAACGGGTTCCTCGGCCTCGGCGCGAAGGAAAGCATCCGTTTTTCCGATCATGCTGGCGCGTTTCGCGACTTCGTGCGCGAGGAAAAGATCTACCAGAGGATCGGCGAATGAGCGACGTTCGCCCCCAAGCTGTCGTCATCGGTGCCTCTGCCGGTGCTTTGGAGGCCCTCACGCTCATCCTGCCGGCTTTGCCGGCCGATTTCCCAGTGCCGATCATGCTCGTCGTCCATATTCCCGGCGACAAACGCAGCGTGCTCGCCGAGCTGTTTCAGGCGAAATGCCGGATCAGAGTGATGGAGGTGGAGGACAAGGAGCCGCTGTCCGGCGGAACGGCCTATTTCGCGCCGCCCAACTATCATCTGCTCGTCGAAGGGAATAGAACGCTTTCACTCTCCAGCGACGAACCTGTGATGTACTCCCGACCTTCCATCGATGTCCTTTTCGAGAGTGCTGCTGATGCGTTCGGGGGAGCGCTGATCGGCATCGTGCTCACCGGCGCCAATCACGACGGCGCCCGGGGCCTTCGTGCCATTTCGGATGCCGGCGGCCATGCCGTCGTTCAGGATCCGGCGACGGCTTTTGCCGCAGCAATGCCCGAAGGTGCAATCGCACGGTGTCCCGACGCTCGAGTGTTGCCGCTTGACGCAATCGCGGCGTACCTTCAGAAGGTCGTATGCGCATGACCCCCGTTACCTTTCTGCTGGTCGATGACCTGGAGGAAAACCTCCTCTCGCTGGAAGCCCTTCTGCGCCGCGACGGCCTGACGCTTCTCAAGGCGCGCTCCGGCGACCAGGCACTGGAACTCCTGCTGCAGCATGACGTGGCTCTGGCGCTGATCGACGTGCAGATGCCCGGCCTCGATGGCTTTGAGCTTGCCGAGCTGATGCGCGGCAACGAACGCACCCGCCGCGTGCCCATCATTTTCGTCACGGCCGGCAGCACGGATGGAAAGCGCCGATTCCGCGGCTACGAGGCTGGAGCCGTCGATTTCATTCAGAAACCGATCGAAACCGACATTCTCCGGAGCAAGGCCGACGTCTTCTTCGAACTTTACCGGCAGCGCCAGCAAATCTCCGAGCAGCGCGACGAACTGGAGGCGCAGGCGCAGGCCCTGCGCGAAGCGGATCGCCGCAAGGATGAATTTCTGGCGACGCTGGCGCACGAGTTGCGCAATCCGCTGGCACCTCTGCGCCATGGGCTCGATGTGCTGCGCCGGAACCCGACAGGGGAGGCCGCCGAGGGCATTCGCGAGATGATGGATCGGCAGATGGTGCATCTGGTGCGGCTGATCGATGATTTGCTTGACGTTTCCCGCGTCAGCCAGGGCAAGATCGGACTGCGCAAGGAGCGCATCGCGGTCGAGACGATCATCCGGTCCGCCATTGAGGCGAGCCTTCCGCTCATCGACGCTTCCGGACACCGGCTGACCGTGGATCTGCCCGGCGAACCCCTCTGGCTGGATGCAGACCCGACCCGCATGGCGCAGGTCGTCGCCAACCTTCTCAACAATGCCGCGAAATATACGCCGGCCGGCGGGCAGATCGGGATTGCGGTCCGCGCGCTGGGCGGCAGCGCCGTTATCGACGTCTCCGACAACGGCATCGGCATTCCCGAAACGCTGCAGTCCGACGTATTCCAGCTGTTCGCGCAGGTCGATGGTCATCTGGAGCGCGCGCAGGGCGGCCTGGGTATCGGGCTTGCCCTCGTCCGCCAACTCGTCGTTCTCCATGGCGGCACCGTCGAGGTTACGAGCGCCGGCACCGGCAAGGGGAGCGTTTTCACTGTTCGCCTTCCGCTTGGGCAAGCGCCTGACGTCGTCGCCGCGCCCGCTATCTTCATCGAGCCGACGACGGACGAGCCCCAGCATGGGGCGACACAGACGCCGCGTTCTCTGAAGGTGCTGATCGTGGATGACAATGTCATCGTGGCGGATGCGCTCGGCTTGATGCTGGAAGAGATCGGCCATCAGTGCGAGGCGATCCATGACGGGCGCGAAGCGCTCGACGTCGCTACGCGCTTCCGGCCGGATGTCATCCTTCTCGATATCGGCCTGCCGGGCATGGACGGCTACGAAGTCTGCCGCGCCTTCCGCAACCAGGACCGGTTCAAGGCGACGACCATCATCGCCCAGACGGGGTGGGGGCAGGACAAGGACAAGGTGAAGGCGCTCGAGGCGGGCTTTACCCATCACTTGACGAAGCCGGTCCTGATCGACGACCTTGAGCACCTGCTCAAAATGATCCCCGTCGCCTGAAAAACCCCCTCCGCAAGTTTTTCACTGAGAAAACGTTTTCTCATTTGACTAAGCGCGTGAGAAAAGCTTTTCTCTGCACTAACAGCGGCAGGGAGGTTGCGGGACGCCATGCGCGGCAAGGGAGGACGGCAGACGATCCGGGATCTTGCGGCCATGGCAGGGGTCAGCATTTCCACGGCGTCGAAGGCGCTGAACGACACGGGTCGCATGGGCGAGGAGACGCGCCAGCGGGTCAAGCGCGTCGCACGCGAGATCGGCTTTCGGCCGAACGCGCTGGCGCAGGGATTGTTGTCGAAGCGCAGCTTCACCATAGGCCTCCTGACGAACGACACCTACGGTCGCTTCACTCTGCCGGTCATGGCGGGCGTTTCCGAAGCCCTGGTCGATCGCGGCGTCTCGGTTTTCCTTTGCGCCATCGAGGACGATCCGGCGCTCGGTCAGGTGCATGTGGATGCGATGCTCGACAAGCAGGTGGACGGTATCATCGCTACGGGAAAACGCGTCGATCGTCGCTTGCCGATCGACCTGTCGGATGTGCCGGTGCCCGTGGTCTACGCCTTTACCGAGGGCGGACCGGACAGTGTGTCTTTCCGCTCGGACGATGCGCATGGCGCGACGCTCGCCGTGGAATGGCTGAAGGCGAGCGGGCGGCAACGGATCGTGCATGTGACCGGCCCGGAGGACTTCTTTTCGGTCCGCGAGCGGAGCGGCGCCTTTCGCGCAGTGATCGGGAAGGGGGCAAGCGTTCTCTTCGGCGAATGGTCGGAGACCTGGGGACGGGATGCCGTCGACAGGATCTGGGCTTCCCCCGGCGAGAAGCCCGATGGTCTCTTCTGCGGCAACGACCAGATCGCTCGGGGCGCGGTGGACGCTCTACGAGAACGCGGCATTCGTGTGCCTGAGGATGTTGCGATCGTCGGTTTCGACAATTGGGAGATTGTCGCAGCCCAGATGCGTCCGCCACTGACATCGGTGGACATGGACCTGAAAGAACTCGGGCGTCAGGCGGGCCTGACCATCCTCGCGCTGGCGGAAGGCCAGCCCGTGGAGCCGGGCGTGAGAACGTTGCCGTGCCGGTTGGTGGTTCGGCAATCATGTGGGGTCGGGAGCCCCGAGACTGAGAAACGGCGCTGAGGAGCGCCACAAGGGAGGAATGACCATGATGAAAAAGCTTCTCGCTGCGACAAGCCTGCTCGCTCTGTCTCTGAGCCCAGGCCTCGCCTCGGCCGAAACCATCAATATGTGGGTGCGCACCGGCGTTGGCGACGCCTTCAAGAATGTCGTCGCCGCCTACAATGCGGGCCATGAGGACAAGGTCGAGCTGACCGAAGTTCCTTTCTCGGAACTCGTGCAGAAATACGCGACCTCGATTGCCGGCGGTCAGGCGCCGGACGCGCTGTCGATGGACCTGATCTATACCCCGGCCTTCGCCGCTGCTGGCCAGCTCGAAGACCTAACCGACTGGGCAAAAAGCCTGCCCTACTTCAATGCCCTGTCGCCGTCGCATGTTCGTCTCGGCACCTATGAGGACAAGCTCTACGGCCTGCCATTGTCCGTCGAGACCTCCGTCTTCGCCTGGAACAAGGGCCTCTACCGCAAAGCCGGCCTCGACCCCGAAAAGGCACCCGCCAACTGGGACGAGATCACCGCGAACGCCGAGAAGATCCGCGCGCTCGGCGACGACACCTACGGCTTCTACTTTTCGGGCGGCGGCTGTGGCGGCTGCATGATCTTCACCTTCACGCCGCTCGTCTGGGGTGCGGGTGCCGATATATTGTCGGCAGACGGCAAGACTGCGACGCTGGATACACCGGAAATGCGCAAGGCGGTCGATATCTACCGCAATATGGTCAGGAAGGACCTCGTGCCATCGGGTGCGGCCAGTGACAACGGCACGAATTTTCTGTCCTTTACCAATGGCAAGATCGGCCAGCAGAGCCTTGGCGCCTTCGCCATCGGCACACTCGTCACCGAGCATCCGACGATCGATTTCGGCGTCACGCTGATCCCCGGCGTCAACGGGCAACCCTCGTCCTTTGCCGGCGGCGACAATGTGGTGGTGACCAAGGGCACGACCAAGCTAGAGCCGGTCAAGTCCTTCATCCAGTTCATCTATTCGGAAGAAGGCCAGAAGATCATGGCGAAGTACGGCAGCCTGCCGACCCGTGGCGATATCGCCGATGAGGTGTTGAAGGGTCTCGATCCGCGCATGGGCGTGGGCATGAAGGCGATCGCGGTCGCAAAGACGCCCTATACCCTGCAGTTCAACGATCTGATCAACAGCGCCAACGGTCCTTGGGCAACCTTCATCAACGCCTCGATCTTCGGCGACGACGTCGATGGCGCGTTCTCTTCGGCACAGTCCGAGATGCAGTCGATCATCGACAGCGGCCAGTGATCCTCCCGCTGGTCGCCCACGGGCGGAGGAGGGAACGTATCCCCTCCGCCCGGTTCCTTCAGCGACCGCGCCCGGAATTGTTCGGGTCGTCGGTCGGACTGTGAAGTGTGAGATCTGCTCATGACCGTCGTTTCCAACCTGTCGCCCGCTGCGGGACGCCCGAAACCGAGGTCGTCGGCCTGGCGTGGTCTACTGTACATCGCACCCGCCATGGCGCTCGTCCTCCTGTTCTTCGTCATTCCGGTGATAATGACGGCTTGGATGAGCCTGCATGCCTGGCCACTGATGGGCGCTCAGCGCTGGATCGGGATCAACAACTATATCCGTATGATCAATGACACGCGGTTTCTGTCGGCCCTGCGGTTCACGGCGCTTTACACGGTCGTTGCCACCATCGCGATCTTCGCCGTTGCCTTTCCGCTGGCGCTCTTTGTGGAAAAGCAGCGGCGTTTCGTGGGCGCCTATCGCACGGTCATCTTCCTGCCCGTCGTCGTCGGGTTGGCCACTGCATCGCTCCTGTGGGTGTGGCTGGCCAATGTGGACAGTGGCTTCATCGGGCCACTCCTCAAAGCGCTTGGTATTGTCGAGCGCATCCCCAACCTGCTTGCCAGTTTCGACAGCGCGTTTCTGACCATCATCGTCATGGTCGTCTGGAAAATTGCGGGCTTCACCATGATCATCCTGCTCACCGGCCTGCAGGCTATTCCGGCCGATATCGTCGAGGCGGCACGCATCGACGGGGCGAAGCGCTGGCAACGGTTTCGCTACCTGACACTTCCTTTGATGCGCCGCACGATCGCGCTGGCCCTCATCATCTCCGTCACCGGTTCAATCCTCGCCTTCGACCAGTTCTACATCATGACGGCCGGCGGACCCCAAAACCGGATGATCTCGGTCGTCTACTACATCTTCAACCAGTCCTTCGTGTCCTTCAACCTCGGCTACGGCGCCTCGCTCTCGATCGTGCTGCTCGCCATCCTCGTTGCCATCAGCATCGTGCAGCTCTGGCTGCTGAAGGTCGGAGACGACAAGGCATGACCATGACACAAACAGCGCTCTCCCCGACCATGACAGCGACCGGCGTCGCCATCGAGGTTCGACCGAACCCGGCGAACGAGGCCGCAAAGCTCGCCCGTGCGCGCCGCAAGCGCAATGGTGCGGTCGCCTACCATACGGCCGGCGTCGCCATCGTCCTCTTCTTTCTTGCACCCTTTGCCATCGCCTTCCTTGCCTCGTTCCGCAGCGGTGCGGAAGGCATGACCCCGCCGCTGCCGCCTTGGCCAACGACGGGTTTCAGCCTCGATTCCTATCGCTCGCTCGATACGTTCGGTGCGGGTGTCTGGCAGCATACGCTGAACTCGCTGATCGTGTCGCTCGCCACCGTCGTGCTCACCGTCGCCATCAGCCTGCTCGCGGGCTACGGATTCTCACGCTATCGCTTCCCGCTGAAGAACACGCTGTTCGTGCTGATTATCGCGACGCTGATGATCCCGTTTCAATCGATTCTGACGCCGCTGTTCATTATCCTGGCAAAGCTCGGGCTCAACAACTCGCTCTTCGGGCTGGTGCTGGTCTATGTCACGCTGCAGCTGCCCTTCTCCGTGTTCATGATGCGCAATGCCTTCGATGCCGTGCCGAAGGAGATTGAAGAGGCTGCGCGGATCGATGGGGCGCGGGACCTCAAGTTGCTGGTGCGCGTGCTCCTGCCGCTCGTCCTTCCAGGCGCCGCCACCGTTGCGATCTTCGCCTTCCTTAATGCCTGGAACGAGTTTCTCGCGGCGCTCGTGCTTCTCTCAAGCAACGACAACTACACCATGCCCGTCCTCATGATGGCCGTGCGGGCCGGCCGGCTCGGCGCGATCAACTGGGGCGCGGTCCAGGCCGGGGTGGTCGTCATGACGATCCCGTGCCTCGTCATTTTTCTTCTCCTCCAACGCTACTACATGCGCGGCCTCATGGCCGGCGCCGTCAAGTGATGCCTCCTCATTCCGAAAGTGAAAGCCATGGATAGCAACGTGCACACTGAAAACCAGACCCGCTCCCATTCCCGCAAAGACCGCAAATTCCGGCCGCTGCCGGTTCCGAGCGTCACGCTTGGCGGCCTCTTCGGCGAGCGGCAGGATGCGATCTGCGCAACGACGGCGAAGACGCTGCTCGACCGCTGTGTGGAAGCCGGCATGCTCACCGCGATCGACGTCAGCCTCCCGAGCCCCGGCGTCGTGCTGCCGATCCAGCCCTGGGACGGCTCCACCCAGATGTTCTGGGACAGCGATCTGGGTAAGTCGATCGAGACGGTCGCCTATTCGCTCTTCCGTTCGCCCAACCCCGAGCTTGAGGCCCGCGTCGACCAGATCGCCGATCTCTATGAGACGCTGCAGGACGAGGACAGCTATCTGAACGCCTGGTTCCAGCGCGTTCAGCCCGGTCGCCGGTGGACGAACCTGCGGGATTTCCACGAACTCTACTGCGCCGGCCACCTGATCGAAGGGGCCGTCGCCTACTACCAGGCGACGGGTAAGCGCAAGCTTCTCGACGTTATGGCGCGCTTCGCGGACTATATGATCACCGTCTTCGGTCATAGCGAAGGCCAGATCCCCGGCTATGACGGACACGAGGAAATCGAGCTGGCGCTGGTCAAGCTTGCCCGCGTGACCGGCGAGCAGAAGTATCTCGACCTGTCTAAATACTTCATCGACGAACGCGGCACCGAGCCGCATTTCTTCATCGATGAAGCGAAACGCGACGGTCGCGAGGCCAAGAAATTCGTCTTCCACAGCTTTGAATACAACCAGTCCCACCAGCCGGTGCGCGAGCAGACCCGCGTCGTTGGCCACGCCGTGCGTGCCATGTACCTCTATTCCGGCATGGCCGACATCGCGACGGAATATAGTGACGACAGCCTGACGGGCGCGCTCGAAACGCTCTGGAGCGATCTCGTCACCCGGCAGATGTACGTCACCGGCGGCATTGGCCCGTCCGCGGCGAACGAGGGCTTTACCGATCCCTACGACATGCCGAATGAGAGCGCCTACAACGAGACCTGCGCCTCGGTCGGCATCGTCTTCTGGGCCGCGCGCATGCTCGGCCGCGGCCCCGATCGCCGTTATGCCGATATCATGGAGCAGGCGCTCTACAACGGCGCGATGGTGGGTCTCTCGCTCGACGGAACACGCTTCTTCTACGACAACCCGCTGGAAAGCGCCGGCAAGCACCATCGCTGGACCTGGCATCCATGCCCGTGCTGCCCGCCGAACATCGCAAGGCTGCTCGCCTCCATCGGCTCCTATATGTATGCCGTCTCGGACGACGAGATTGCAGTTCATCTCTACGGAGAAGGCAAGGCGCGGTTCGAGATGGGAGGCGAAGAGGTCTCGCTGTCCCAGGAAACGCGCTACCCCTGGAATGGCGCCATCCGCTTCGATGTCGGTCTTGCCAAGCCTGCCCGCTTCACGCTGTCGCTGCGCATTCCCGCATGGTGCAAGGGGGCGATGCTCTCGGTCAACGGCGTGCCGGCCGATCTCGACGAAGTGATGGTCGATGGCTATGCGCGGATAGAGCGGGAATGGTCCGACAAGGACGAGATTGCGCTCGACCTGCCGCTCGCGCCGCGGCTTCTGCGGGCCAATCCGCTGATCCGCCAGGATGCCGGCCGCGTCGCGCTTGTGCGCGGTCCGCTGGTCTATTGCACGGAAGAGACGGATAACGGCACCGGTTTGCAGAGGCTGACGATCACCGGCGAGCCGGAATCCGCGACCGAACGTCCCATGCCCGGCCTGAACGATGCGATCTCGCTCGAAATCTCGGCCGAGCGGGACGAGGCCGACTGGGGCGAAACGCTCTATCGCGAGGCGCCGCCGCAGGCCACGAAGGTGACTGCACGTTTCGTTCCCTATCATCTCTGGGACAACCGGGAGCCGGGCGAAATGCTGGTCTGGATGCGCGACGGCAAGGGAGGGATGAAATGAGCCTGGCTCAAGATGCCCGCTTACCCGTCTGGCCGGACGGAGCGATAGCCGGGCCTGACGGCGAAGACGGCGCTGCAACCGGGGGCGTTCGCCTGTCGGGGGTCCGAAAGTCCTTCGGCAGTCTCGACATCATCCATGGGATCGACCTGTCGATCCCGGAGGGTGCCTTCACCGTCTTCGTCGGCCCATCAGGCTGCGGAAAATCCACATTGCTGCGCATGATTGCGGGGCTCGAGGAGGTGTCTGACGGGCTGATCGCCATCAAGGGACGCGATGTCACGGATCTCGATCCGTCGGATCGCGGCATTGCGATGGTCTTCCAGTCCTATGCGCTTTATCCTCATATGAGCGTTCGCGACAACCTTGCCTTCGGCCTGAAGATGGCGAATACCCCGAAGGCGGAGATCGACCGGCGTGTCGCGGCGGCATCCGCCATCCTCAAGACCGACCATCTTCTCGACCGGCGTCCGGGGCAGCTTTCCGGCGGCCAGCGCCAGCGCGTTGCCATTGGCCGGGCCATCGTGCGCAAGCCGGACGTCTTCCTGTTCGACGAGCCACTGTCGAACCTCGACGCGGAGCTTCGTGTCTCCATGCGCATCGAGATCGCCCGGCTCCACCGCGAACTCGGCAACACGATGATCTACGTGACGCACGACCAGACGGAAGCGATGACCCTGGCGGACATGATCGTGGTCTTGCGGGAAGGGCGGATCGAACAGGTCGGCAGCCCACGTGAGATTTACGAGAACCCGGCCAACAGCTTCGTCGCCGGCTTTATTGGGTCGCCGCGGATGAACCTTTTGAAAGCGAAGCGCGTGGGGCCGGAAAGTCTTGAGTTGGCCGATGCGTTGCTCATTGCGCCGTTTCCGACGGTATCGGGGGATCGCGAAGAGGACGTCACCTTCGGCATCCGGCCCGAGCATCTGACGGTCGGTCATCAGATCGTCGAGGGTCACTCGCTCACGGCAACCATCGACTTTTCGGAATATCTCGGTGGGACGCAGTATCTCTACTGCCAGCTCGCCGATCGCCAGACGGTAACCGTTGAGTACCGCTCACCCGATGCGGTCAAGCCCGGCGACCGCATCGTGCTGTCATGGTCGCAGGACGCGATCCGGCTGTTCGATACGACAGGCCTCCGCTTACGTAAGGACATCGGACAGCACATGTGAGTCGCCCTGTCATCGCCTCGGCGGCTGGAAGCGCTCCAGTCGCTTGGCGACCTGGGTTTCCAGCAACGAGAAAGTGTCTGCAATGGTCTTCGCATCCGAGCTTGCCGTCATCGCCAGATGCACGATGCCGTCCAGCTTTTGAATGAGACGACCGGCTAAGCGGCGCTCCTTGTAGCTGAAGATGTCGCCACCGTGGACGAGAAGGCACAGGCTGTAGATATGCCTGATGGAGTGCCGCTCCGACGCCAAGTTGAGCCACTGCGCTCTCGTGATATGCATTTTTCCTCCGGGCCAAGTGGAGGAAGACGACGGCGGACTAAAAAGAGTTTCACGGCGCGTCAGTTTTTCGTTTCGTTACCGGCCACAGATTCGGCCGCGCAAGCGGCCGAACGAGACGCACGCCGAGCCGCTTACTGCGGCTTACGGATGGTGCCGTAGATGATGTTGCGGTTTGCGCCGAAGAAGACGCTCTTCTCCGCCTGCTGCCCTTCGAGGCTCGCCTCGATGATGGACCACATCTCCGACTGCGACCGCAGGAGAAGCGTCCAGTTCATCATCGTCTCCATGTAGCCGTCGTCGGGAACCTCCGTGGAGAAGTTGGCGAACAGGAACATCCCGCCGGGTTTCAGCATCGAAAGGCACGTCTGCGTCAGCTTCACCGCGACCTTGTCGGCCAGGTAGTCGTAGAGGCCGGCCGCATAGATCAGGTCGAACTGCCCGAGACTGTAGGCATTCTTCAGAAGTCCGCGGACCGAGCCGTCCATCGCGTCGATGGGCGTGCCGCTAAAGTCGCGCATGGTGCGGCCGACGCTCAGAGGGTCCTGGTCGAGTGCCACCCATCGCTTGATCCCGCCCTCACGTAGAGCGCGGGATGTCTCGGCCTCGCGGAGATGTCCTGCGGCAACCGCGAGCACTTCCGTCTCCGGACCCACTTTGGCAGCGGTTTCATCTACGGTGCGGGTCAGCAGATCGCGACGTTCCCGGACCGCTACAGCGGACGGCGCGTTGCGCGTGTATTCGTAGAGTGTGCGCCCGAGCGGCGAGGCGCGCTCGACGTCGGCTGCGATATCCGCGTGGCCGTAGATGAAGTCGATCAGGCTTGCATCCCCGGAATAGCCGCGCGGCTTTTCGAACGACCAGCGGGTGAACGGGTCGTTGTGAAAGTAAGCCGCCACCGGATGATCAGAAGGCTGACAAGGCGTCTGACGATGCAGACCTCTTCAAGGGTTCCTATTAACATGTAACAAAACCACTTCCCGTGGTCCGAGCGCAGCGTCTCAAACCTCCACCTATGGCGGAGGTCTATGACTTCATGATCCTGTCATCCGCTCAATGTGCGTCGAACGGAATGTAATCCGTGTCATAGCCGAAATAGCGAGGACCGACGAGGGCGATGCCGGCGTCCGTCTTCCATTGCGGGTTGCAAGGGAAGGCGAGGGCGACGAGGCGCAGGCCGTAGCGCAACGAGTCCGCTGTCACCGGATTGCCGCTTTCGGCTTCCAGCAGCGTGATGAGATCCGGCGTCGTGCAGACGATCTCGCCATTGCGCTCGGCCATCAGAAACTCGTTCTGGAAGTCGAGGCGGAACGTCTGGCCTTTCCAGTCCTCCACGCCATCGAACCGCGCCGTCCCCCGGGCAAAACCGCCGATGGTGCGGCGGTCGATGTCGGTCAGGCGGCCGTGGAAGAGGATGGAGGCCCCGAGCTTCCCGGCAATGGCGCCGACAGGATCGCCGTTCGAAAGGCGGCTTTCTCGAAGTTCGAGGCCGAGATTGGCGCAGAGCGACAGTGTGCCGCGAACGACGCAGGCCTTGGCCTGCTTGCCGCTCATCGGGTAGAACGCGAGTAGCGCCGAACCGCCCATCTCGACGGTCGCAGCACGCGCCAGCCGCTCCGTCCAGGCATTGCTGACCGTTTCGAGCACCAGTGCGTTGCCCTTGTCGTCGCAGAGAACCATAGGCGTCGCGGAGATGCCGTGTAGGGTGAAGGTCACCATCTGCAACTCCGGATAGGCCCTCCCCATGCCGTCGCCATCGATCAGCGGCAGGCCTGCGGCCGCCGCCACCACGAAAGGTGTCGTGGAGTTGACGCCGCCCGCTTCGCCGCACAGCACGGCATCGATCTTGCGGCCGAGAAGCTGTTCCAGCTTGCGGAAGGCGGTGAGAAGCTCGTCGCCCCGCGGCAGCTTCTCCGTCATCACGGTCGGCGCTCCCATCATGCAGACGGGAACGACGAGCGCGTCGTCGGCAAGCTCGCTGACGTCGATCAGTTCGACCGGACCATGTTTGCGAATGGCTTCCTTCGCCATGAGTTTGCCGACATAGGGATCGCCCCCGCCGCCCGTGCCGAGAATGGCGCCGCCGATGGCGATATCATCGAGATCTTCGGCATGGATCGTTCTCAGGATGTTCATGCACGCCGCTCCCCGCTTTGCACGCTGCTGTAGGCCATCGGTTCGAAGGTGAGGTCCGGGTAGCCGAAAGCCTTGGGGCCGACGATCTCCAGCGCGCGCGGCGTCTTCATGAGGTCGTGCACCGGCAGGCCGATGACCGCAATGCGCTGGCCATAGCGCAGGATCTCCGTGGTCAGGGGCTCGCCGGTGTCGAGTTCCAGATTGATAATGAGGTCCGGCACCATGGCGACGGCGACGTCATCCACCCAGAGAACGAGGTTCTCGTTCTGGATCGCGATCCGCGCCTGCGACCCCGCCCATCTGCCGACGCCCGACAGCAGCGCCTCGCCTCTCGCAAAGCCGCCGGTCAGTTCGCGGCGGATGTCCGTGATCTTGCCGGTGAAGAAGAGCGTTGCGCCCGTCTCCTCGACCACGCGTTCCACGACGTTCTGACGCTTCAGGCGGGCGTCCAGAATGGTGCGCCCGATCTCCAGCGCCTGCGTGACGGTTCCGGGCACGGAGGTCTTCTTGACGAAATCTCCGCGCATCGGGGCGACGGCAAAGCCGGCGCCGGCCCCCATGGCAACGGAGGCATCACGCGCGAAGCGCTCCAGCCAGAACATGTCGACCATCTGCTTGAAGACCACGACGTTGCCCTTGTCGTCGGCAATGGCGGCCGGTGCGGCCGGTGCGCCATAGATCATGTAAGTGGTCATCTGGACTTCGGGAAATGCCCGGCCCATGCCGTCGCCATCGACGACGGGAAGCCCGGCCATGGCGGCGGCGATGATCGGCTCGATGGCGTTCGCACCGCCGATTTCTGCCGAGATCATCGCGGAGACGGTGACGCCGGCCGCTTCTTCGACGGCGCGCACCGCGCGGTAGCATTCGCCGCCCTCCTCGATCTTTTCGACGCCGACGACCGGCGCGCCGATGCCGCCGCACTCTGCTACCCAGGCATCGTCAGCCAGCGCTTCAAGCGGCAGCACGCGAACCTGCGCGCCCTTGCGCAGCAACTCGCGGGCACGCAGCATGCCGATATAGGGATTGCCCCCGCCGCCGGTGCCGAGCAGGGCGGCCCCCATGGACAGCGGCACGAGGTCCTCTTCCTTGAGGAGGTAACCTTCAACCGGCATGGAGCTCTCCCACGGCCTTGACGCGGATACGGGTGGCGTTGCCCGGCAGGTAAGCGAGCGGAACGTCCTCGACATCGACGATCTCGATGCTGTCAGGTGCAGCACCTGCGGCAATCGCCGCATCGACCGCCCGCTGCTTGGCGTCTTCGAGCGCCTTGTCGCGGCCGAGTTCGGCCAGTGCATAGACGCGGTCGATTTCGCCGGAGACCTGCGCGATGGCCGCACCGACGGCGTTGGCGACGCCGAAATGTGCGGGCTTGATCACTTCAAGGCCACTCAGCGGGCCATCGACCAGGATGGAGCCGCCGCCGACCACGATGACGGGCAGCGGATCGGGCGAGAGGCGGGATTTCTCGACGCAGTCTTCCAGCATCGCGTGGATCTTCGCCTGCACGCGATCGATGAGATCGGGGGAGAGGTGCGAGACCTTTGCCGCATCGCCGAGCGAGGCACGGCCCGCCGCCACGGCCACATCGGTGGTGGTCAGCGTTTGCCCGCCGAAGATCAACGCCTCGGTCTTGATGCGGTAACCGACGGAAACCGGGCCGACCTTGATGCCGCTGTCCGTTTCCACGACATGCGACCCGCCGCCGAGCCCGATCGAGAACACGTCGGGCATGCGGAAATTGGTGCGCACGCCGCCGACTTCCACGGCAATCGTCGCTTGACGCGGAAAACCCTTGTGCAGCGAGCCGACATCCGAGGTGGTGCCGCCGATATCGACCACGATGGCATCGCTGACGCCGGAGAGGAACGCCGCGCCGCGCATGGAGTTCGTCGGGCCGGAGGCGAAGGTCAGAACCGGGAATTTCTCGGCAAAGCTCGCATCCATCAGCGTGCCGTCGTTCTGAGTCAGGAAGAACTTTCCGGTGATGCCGGCCTCGCGGATGGCGTTGCGGAAGGCTTCGATGACGTGGGCGGAGAGGTCGCGCAGGCAGGCATTCATGATCGCCGCGTTCTCGCGCTCCAGTAGCCCGATGCGGCCGATATCGCTGGACATCGTGATATGCACACCGGGAATTTCCGCTTCGAAGATGGCGCCGGCACGGCGTTCGAAATCGCTGGAGACCGGCGAGAAGACCGAGGTGATGGCGATGCTGCGGATGCCCTTGGCGGCGATGTCGCGGGCGATGCCCTTCAGTTCGTCCTCATCGAGCGGCGAGATGATGCGGCCGTCGAACTCGTTGCCGCCATGGGCGAGATAGGCGTGGTTGCCGATCGACTGCTTCAGGTCCTCCGGCCAGTCGACCATTGGCGGCAGGGAGGCCGTGGCGGGCAGTCCGAGACGGACGGCCGCGGTCTGCGCGAGATCGCGGCGCTGGACGACGGCATTGGTGAAATGGGTCGTGCCGATCATCACGAAATCGACGGCCGAGGCTTCCATGCCAGATGCCGCCAGCACGTCGCGCAGCGCGTTGACGACGCCGCTCATCACGTCGGCAGTCGTTGCGGATTTGACGCCGGCGATCACCTCCGGTCCGTTCATGACCACGGCGTCCGTATTGGTGCCGCCGACATCGATGCCTATCCTAATCATGGGCTTCAAACCTCATTGCCTGTATTGTTTGCGCTTGTCATGTCTGACGATCCGCCGCTTGCCGCAGCGCGATCAGTTGTTCGGGTGTGGGGAGTTCGCCGTCGATCAGAGGGATGACGGGCCGGAGCGCTGCTTCCTCCGCCGAGATGACGGGTACGGAGGCGATCAGCAGGCGCGTATAGTCGTGGGACGGGTTCCCGAAGACGGCGTCCGACGTGCCGCGTTCCACGATAGCGCCGCGATAGAGGATGCTGACCTCGCGCGCGAAATTGCGCATGAGGCTCAGATCGTGGGAAATGAACAGATAGGTCAGGCCCATTTGCCGGCCGAGATCGGCGAGCAGGTCCATGACCTTGGCCTGCACCGAGACATCAAGCGCCGAGGTCGGCTCGTCCAGTACCAGCAATTTCGGCTCGACAGCGAGAGCCCGTGCGATCGCCACGCGCTGCTTCTGCCCGCCGGAAAGCTCGTGCGGGTACCGCTCGGCAAAGGCGGCGGGCAGCTGGACCATGTCGAGAAGGGTTCCGATCCGCGTGCGGCGCTCGCAGCGCGGGAAGCCATGGGCGTCCAGCGGGACGGCGATGGACTGGCCGACGGTGCGGCGGGGGTTGAGCGAGGAGCCGGGGTTCTGGAACACCATCTGCACGCGGCGGCCATGCGCCACCCCGTCGGAGCGGTCGTGAATGCTTCGCCCGTCGATCAGGATCTCGCCGCTGTCGGGCGTTTCCAGCCCCATGATCATGCGGGCGATCGTGGATTTGCCCGATCCGCTCTCGCCGGCAAGACCATAGACGCCACCGGCCGCAATCGCCATCGAGACATTTTCGACGGCTTGCAGCGCACCGGTCTTGCGGCCGAAGGCGTTGCGGATCGGGAAGGTTTTACAGAGGTTTTTCAGCTCCAGCATCGGTCCGCTCATGCCGGCACCCCGGCGGTTCCGAAGCGCCGCCCGCCGGTCAGGCGCGGCACGGCGTCGATCAGGCTGCGGGTGTAGTCGTGCGATGGCGCTTCGAAGATCGCAGCGGTTTCGCCCTTCTCGACGATGACGCCCTTCTGCATGACGTAGACGCTGTTGCACGTCTCGCGCACGACGCCCAGATTGTGGGTGATCATCAGAA
This sequence comes from Rhizobium sp. 9140, assembly GCF_900067135.1. Lineage (NCBI taxonomy): Bacteria > Pseudomonadati > Pseudomonadota > Alphaproteobacteria > Hyphomicrobiales > Rhizobiaceae > Rhizobium > Rhizobium sp. 9140. Next base: position 124,651 of record NZ_FJUR01000002.1, read on the forward strand.
GCGCAAGGCCGCGTGCCTCGACCAGATCTTTCAGCAGTTTCAGGATCTGTGCCTGCGTGGTGACGTCCAGCGCGGTTCCCGGCTCGTCGGCGATCAGAAGGTCGGTTTCGCTGAGCAGCGCCATGGCGATCAGCACGCGCTGGCGCATGCCGCCGGAAAGCTCGATCGGATAGGCGCGCGCCGCCCGCTCGGGATCGCGCATGCGCACCTGCGCCAGCGTTTCGTAGACCCTCTGCATCCGGTCTCTGGCAGCGCGGGCGCGGCCGAGGCGCCTGTCGGCATATTTCAGGATCGTTGCCATCTGGTCGGCGATGGTGAAGACCGGATTGAGCGAACTCATCGGGTCCTGAAACACCATCGACATCGCCGTGCCGCGCAGTTTCAGGCGTTCCTTCTCAGGCATGGCCAGGAGATCCGCGCCGTCATAATAGATCGCGCCGGAGGTGATGCGGGCAGGGGGCTGGCGCAGCAGACCCATGATGGCCTTCATCGTCACCGTCTTGCCGGACCCGCTTTCGCCGACCAGCGCCACCTGCGAGCGGGCGGGTACATCGAGGCTGACGCCATGCAGCACGGGCACGGTCTGGCCATAGGTGGTGAAGGAGACCGAGAGGTTCTCGACACGCAGGAGAGGGAAGCTCATCGGACCTCCTGCACGTCGAAGAGGTCGCGCAAGCCATCGCCGAGCAGGTTGAAGCCCAGCGCGACGAACAGGATGGCAAGGCCCGGAAGCACCGGTTCCCACCAGAAATCCGGCAGGAAGCCCGCGCCCTGCGCGACCATGGTGCCGAGATCGGGCGTTGGCGGCTGGATGCCGAGCCCGAGGAAGGAGAGCGAGGCGCCGACAAGGATGACGAAGCCGCAATCGAGCGAGGTCTTGACCGCAATGGCGGAAACGCAGTTTGGCAGGATCTCACGGAAGAGGATGTGAAACTTGCTGGCACCGAGTGTTTCCGCAGCTTCGATGAATTCCTGCGTGCGGATTTGTTTGGTGATCGCGTAGATCAGCCGCGTATGCCAGGTCCACCAGAGTGCAGCGATGGCGAGCAGGGAATTGACGAGATCGGGCGACAGCACGGCGGCTACAGCCAGCGCCATGACAAGCGGGGGAAGCGCGAGCGCGATGTCCGTCACGCGCATGATGACCGTCTCGACCCAGCCGCCGAAATAGCCGGCGAGAAGGCCCAGAATTGTGCCGATGGGGACGGCGGTGCCGAGCACGACGAAGGCGAGCAGCAGCGAGATGCGCATGCCGTAGATCGTGCGAGTGAAGATGTCGCGACCGACATTGTCCGTGCCGAACCAGAAGGTTAGCGATGGCGGCTGGTGGCGGACCCGGAAGTTGACGACGGCGCCGACATGCTCCGGATAAGGTGTGATGAAGGGCGCGAACAGGGCGGCGAGAATGCAGACGAGGACGATGACGGCGCCGATCACGGCCGTCGGATTGCGCGAGAAGCGGTACCAGTTCTGGTAGGCATTTGACAGGCGGCGCGCCTCTTGGGGGGCAAGTGACGTCCCGGTCATCAGCGGCGCCCCCGGATGCGGATGCGTGGATCGACGATGCCAGTGAGAACGTCGATGACGAGGTTGGCGAGCACGAAGAACACGCCGGAGACGATGACCACGCCCATGATGGCGTTCAGATCCTTTTGCAGGATGGTGCGCACCCCGTAGGCCGCCATGCCGGGCCAGGAGAAGACCAGTTCCACGACAAAGGCGTTGCCGATCAGCGAGGCGAACTCGAGGCCGAGAATGGTGAGCGGCGGCACGAAACTCGGGCGCAGCATGTACTTGAAGACGCGCACACGCTCGGGGATGCCGAAGGCGCGACCCGCCTCCGCATAATCCTGGCTGGAGACGTCGATCATGGACGAGCGGGTGATGCGTGCGATCTGCCCCATCGTGGCGGCGGCCAGCGCGATGGACGGGAGGAGCAGATAGCGCAGCGCTTCGAAAAAGACGTCTAGGCGGCCGTGCAACAGCGCATCGAGGGTGATCAGGCCCGTCATGTCGGCCGAGAAGGCCAGTCCTGGCGGCAGACGGCCGGTCGTGGGCAGGATATGCAGGACGTAGCCGGCGAGAATCTGAAGAAGGAGGGCCAGAAAGAAGCTCGGCGTCACGGCGGAAAAGATGGCAATGATCCGCACCACATTATCAGGCCATTTATCCTTGTGTCGCGCTGCGGCGACGCCCAGGGGTACGCCGAGAACGAAGGCGATCGTGATGGTCGAAAGGACGAGCTCGAAGGTCGCCGCGAAGGTCTGGCGGATATCGTTCGCCACCGGCTGCTCCGTCAGGAGCGACCGCCCGAGATCGCCGCGCGCGAGGCCCGCGACATAGATGCCGTATTGCTGGATGAGCGGCTGGTTGAACCCCAGTGTCTCGCGCAGTTGCTCGACCTGCTCGACGCTCGCCCGTGGTCCGAGCGCAAGCCGCACGGGGTCGCCCGGCATGGCGCGGGCGATGATGAAGATCACCACCGAGAGCCCGAAAAGAACCAGCAGCGACCACGCAACACGCCTGAGAAGGAAGAGCAGAAATTCCAAGAATTCAGCCTTTTCGAAGGATCAGAGCGACAATTCGCGGTTCAAGGGATCGAGGCGACAGGGAGCGGAGAGCGTGTCCCGGTCCGCCTTGGGAGGACGGCGGACCGGGACGAGGGAAACGGCGGCCTGGAACGTCAGATCAGGACGGTCGCCGGTTTCTCTGACGGGCTGTCAGTTGCAGGTCCAGCTGTAGCGCGTGAAGTCGTAGTCGAAGGACTGCATGGGGACGGCCTTGAAGCCGGTCAGGCATTTGTCCATCGCGTGCTGGACTGTCTGCGTCATCAGGAAGACGTCCGGCTGGATCTCGACCAGCTTGCGCTGGAGATCCTTGTAGATCACGGCCTGCTTCGAAACGTCGGCGGTCGATCGGGCCTCGTCGATCAGGGCGTCGATGGCCGGATCCTGCAGCCATTCGGCGGAGGCCCAGGTGCCTGCGGATTTCGAGTGATACTGGGTGAAGAACATCGAGTCGGGCGAGGGATAGGTCGGCCCAAAGAAGATCTGGTTGACGGCGGGCGTCGTCTCGACCTTGGTCGCGATCTCCGTCACGCGATTCCACGGATCGGCCTGCTGTGTCACCTTGAAGCCGAGCTGTTCGAGGTTCGACTGCATCAGGAGGCTGATTTCCTCCTCGAACTTGGTGCCGGCGACATAGCCGAGCGTGATCGGGATGTCGGAGCCGGCATATTTCGACTTGGCGATCTCGGCCTTCGCCGCTTCCAGATCGTATGACGGTGCGGACACGTCGTCGGCGTGGAATTCCTTGAAGCCGGCCGGCAGAGGTGTTGTCAGTTCGCCGCCGGGAAGGATGACCTCGCGGATCGTCTGGTAGTCGGTCGCCAGCGCCAGCGCGCGGCGGATGTGCAAATCGTCGGTCGGCGGCACCTTGGTGTTGAGCTTCAGGTAGAATGCTGTCGTCGTGGGTTCGCTGACGACGGTGAAGCGCCCCATGTCGGCAAGCGCCTTGTAGGTCTCGGGCGACTGGTACTGGCTGGTCATGGTCAGTTCGCCGGAGGCCGCCAGCGACCGCACGGTCGCCTCGTCATTGGTGATGATCCAGCGCACCTCGTCGATCGCACCCTTGCCGAAGCCCTTGTAATAATTGGGGTCGCGCTCGATCGTCATCCGTGCGCCGCGGTCCCATTCGATCAGCTTGTAGGCGCCGGCACCGGCAACGGTGCTGCCGAGATAGGCCTGTGCGTCGTCGCTGCCCTTGTTGGCCTCGACCAGGTCCGAATTGACGATGAAGACGGCGGGAACCGTCGTCAGGAACGGGGCAAAGGTCTTTGACAGCGTGAACTTGACCGTCTTGTCATCGACCGCGACGATCGAGCCAGGCTTCAGGACATCCGTGAAGAGGTTGGCCGGGCCTTGGTTGATGCGGAAGAGCCGCTCGAACGAGTAGACCACATCCTTCGCCTCGACCGGCGTGCCATCCGAGAATTTGGCGTCGGCCCGGATCTTGTAGGTTACTTCCTTGGCATCGTCCGACACGGTCCAGCTTTCCGCAAGCTCAGGGATGATCTTGCCGGTCGGATCGACCGTGGTCAGGCTGTCATAGAGGTTCACCGCGGACATGTAGTCCGTGTAGTCCGAGATCTTGGCCGGATCGATCGTGCCGAAAATCTGGACGGTGTTCATGGTCACGACGGTTTTCGCCGCAGCCGATCCGGCATAGCCGGCAGCCAGTGCAATGGCGGCGGTGGAGGCAAGGATGCAAAGGGTGCGCATTGTATCTCCCATGTTTATCGAAGGTTCCCGGCGCGGTCCCTATTGACCGTCATCTCGTTGTTGGACGCGAGGATGCATTGCGAAACGACGCACCTCAAGCGTCACCACGTTTAGGTTTTTGCCTAAATGGTCTAGGTTTTGTGCGAACGGTTCACGAAAGGCTAGCCGAGAAGGTCGAGTGCCCGAGCGGAGCGGATCGCTTCCTGGCGGCTGCGACAGCCGAGCTTCCGGTAAACATTGCCGAGATGGAACTTCACGGTCGCTTCGCTAAGGCCAAGCGTGTTCGCCACGTCCTTGTTGGCGGCGCCTTCGGAGATCATCAACAGGATCTTGCTTTCACGCCGCGACAGCGTGTTGGCCATCTTGGTGGACTGGTTGTCGAGGCGGCCGGAATCCCTCAGCTTGCGGAGAATCTGGCGGTTGCCCGTGACGGTGGACAGGAAGCCGCCGATGCGCTGGTTGTCGATCAGTTCCTGCAGAAAGACGCGCTCTTCGGCGAGCGGGGCGATGCTGCCGAGCCGTGCGCAGTCGCCGAAGGTCTTCTGGAGCACGGCGCGTGCCTGCGTCGCATTGCGCTGGCGCTTGGCGACATAGGCAAGCCAGATCTCGGCGCTCATCCGCTGGCGATCCGTCAGGTTCAAGTTGCCAATGATGGTGGTTACGAGCTGGTCGAGGCCGGGCCGTTGCGGCGCTTCATAGACGAGCTGGCGTAGCCAGATAAGCGCCAGCGCCAGTTCGTCACGCTCCTGCACGCGCGCGAGAGGCTCACCGCCCGCCAGAACGAAGGCCCGATCGACCCGGCCTGATATCGCCGACAGCGTGTCGGCCGCTTCCTGCCAGCGGTTTGCGTTCTGAAGGACGGCAGCCTCGCGGATTGAGATCATCGCCTGGAACTGCCCGTTCGATGTCTGGTAGACGCGCCAGCGGTCGAGAAAGCTTCGGGCGGCCATGGTGGAAAAGTGCTCGCCCAACGCCTGACTGCCATAGTGGAGCGCAAATTCGAGAAGGCTCGGCCAGATTTCGCCGTGGGCGAAACCATCGATCTCGAGATTGAGAAACCGCGCCAGCGGCTCGGCTCGCCCGGCTTCGTACTCAACGCACGCTTCTATCAGCACTTGCAGCCGCACATCGTTGGGGCTTTCGAACGGCAATTCCGCGATAAAAGCAGCCGATTGCGTCGCGTAACGGCGTGCGGCCAGCGCATCGCCCATCATGAGCCGGATCAGTGTTTGGTGGAGACTGATGTAGAAGGCGAGGAGCGGCGCCTGTGCGGCGCGATAATGAAACATCGCACGCTGCGCCACCTCTTCGGCGGCCGCGAACTGTCGGTTGCGGATGTAAAATTCGAGCACCGAGTTATAGAAGCTACCCCGCGACAGATGGTCTTCCACCGGAAACTCCGCGATCAGCGCATAGGCCCGCTCCAGCAGTTCCTCGGAGAAGAAATAGTCCTCGTAGAGCAGCATCACGAGCCGGAACGCCCGAAACTGACGCGAGAAAACCGAGCGGCTGGAAAACACCTGCGTGTAGTCGTTGGCGACGTCTCCGAAGCGGTCGATGAGCAGGCGGCGGGCGCGCGAGATATCGCCGAGCTTCAGCGATTGCAACGCCCTGGCGAGAACGAGGACCTCTGTCTGGAGGGAAAAGGTCAGCGGAAACCCGGCAAGGACGGTGTCGAAGGCTTGAGGCCCGAAATAGTAGAGAAAGAAGGGGCCGCCCGCATCCTGGAAGATTCGCAGCGCATTGTCGAAGAGGCCGGCATTCTGGAAGGCGCAGATTGCCTCGACCACGAGACCTCTCGCCCTGTAAGCTTCGGCAATGGCCTTGGCGCTTCCGGCATTGCGCAAACGCCGCTCCATCACATGGTCGATCGCCTCGCGCAGGACGTCACGCACGCCTGCCACCACCAGCGTCGGACGACCGGTGCCGTCAGGCCGCATCAGGAACGGCGCCGTGAGGGGCAAAGGAGATGTGGTGGGGACGTGCGATGTGGAGAAGGACGGATGCCGTGTCGCAGCACTCGTACCGCTGATCGCCTCGACCAGCATCCGTTGCAGAGCAACGAGTTCCTCGTCTGGCATCGTCGCCAGCACCTCGGCTTCGAGAAATGCACGCAGGATATCTGCAGGGCCTTCGAAGAGACGGGTATTGAACACGGCCAGCGGCCACCCCCCGCTTTTAGCGGCCACATCTTCGGAAGCGCTCCCGAACAGCCGTTCAAGCTCGCCGTACGACATCGTCAGGCCCTCGCTGCCGATCAGCGTTGCCTGTCCGTAGGCCAGTGCCCGCGCTTGGCCCGGCAGCACCGTGTCCGGACGTTTCGCGATGATCAGGCGGTGATTACCGGAGACGTAGGCCTCGGGAATGGCGAGAGGCGCGGTGTAGGGCGGGATATCCCACAGGCGAAGCACAGTGTCGGTGGTGGAGCCGTCTGCCGGACCGGTGGGCGGCTGGGGCGAGCGAGCGACGGCGGCTCCCATGCGATGTGCGATCAATGCCAGGACAGACGACTTGCCCATGCCGGCAGGAGCATCCAGAATGACGATCGGCGTCCGGGCACCGAGGATGCTGGCGATCAGTTCAGGCCGGTCGATCAGAGCACCCATCTCAGTCCTCCGGAAGGGTTACGCGGCGCCTCGGTAGCAACTGCCGGGCTGTTTCGCCAGTCCCCAGCCGCGGGACGACGACGACCACCGGATTGCGACTGACGAAATCCATGCCGCCGAACCCGGTTTTCGTATCGCTACCGAGTCATTCAAGGTTTCTGCGGCTGTTGACTCAGCTCCAGCCTCCTACATCTGGAGAAGGCGCTCTGCCGTGAACTTGTCGGTGACGAGAATATCGATAACGCCGACCTTCAACGCTCCGGCGATGGCGGCGGTTTTCTTCGCGCCGCCTGCCAGCGCGATCACGCGTTCGACACGGGCAAGATCTTCGAGGGGAAGACCGATGACGCGATCGTCGAGCGGCGTCTTCACTGGGTGGCCGTCTTTGTCAAAGAAGCGGAGCGAAATATCACCGACGGCGCCGGCGTCTGCAAGATCCGCCAGTTCGCGGGCAGAGAAGATATTGCCGGAGCGCGCGAGCAGTTCAGATGGTTCCACAGCGCCGATGCCGACGATGGCGAGCGTGATGCTGCCGAAGAGATCGACCGTTTCGCGCACGAAGGGGTCGGCCATCATCAGGAGCCGCGCCTCGCGCGACGAGGTCACCCCCTGCACGGGCAGCAGTTTCGGCTCGGCGCCCGTGAGGCCGGCAAGCCGCGTCGTCAGCTGCGTCGCATGGGTCTGCACCGAGGGATCGCCCATGCCGCCGAGCGTCTGCACCACGAACTTGGCGCGGGCACTTTTCTGCGGATGGATGTTCTCCACCATCTTGAAGATCGTCTGGCTCCAGCTGGAAACGCCGATCGTTTCGCCCGGCGCCAACGTGATCTCGAGGAGATGGGCCGCGGCCTCGCCGATCCGCGACATGATGGCGCCGTCACGATCCTCCGTGCACTCGACGACGACGGCTTCCGGCAGGTTGAAACGCTCCCGCAGCGCGCTTTCGAGATCGCCATAGGTTCCGACCGGAGGAATGACGCTGGTCCGGACGATGCCTTCAGTTTCCGCGCGCTTGAGCATGCGCGAAACGGTCGCTTGGCTTAGCCTCAGGTGCTCCGCGATCTCCGCCTGCCGGCGCCGCTCGATGTGATACATCTGGGCGACCCGCGAGATCAGGCGGAGTTCGTTGAGGCGTCCCATGGGCGTTCCCGTCGTGAATTTTTATTCACTCTTAGCGGCTCCCGGGTCGAGCGTCGAGCGGGCGAGCGCGTCATTCCACGTTTTGAGCCGTTCCATGCCATCATTCGCAATAGGCGCAATTGGCGCCGTCTGTCGAGGCAGGGCGGAAATGGCGTCGAGATCCGGAAAAATGCCGAGCGAAAGGCCGGCGAGATAGGCAGCACCGAGCGCCGACGCCTCTGGAGCTTCGCACTGGATGACCGTGTGGCGCAACGTGTCGGCGACGCATTGCATGAGAAACCGGTTCTGGCTCGGGCCGCCATCGACATAAAGCGCACCGATGACGCCGCCGCTCTGCGTCTTCATGGCCGAGACGACATCATGCACCTGAAAGGCGATGGAATCGGTAACGGCGCGGGCCATCTGCGCCCGGCTGGTGTTGAAATTGATCTGCGAAAACAGCGCGCGGGCGTTCGAATCCCAATAGGGCGCGCCAAGGCCGACGAAGGCCGGCACGAAGCCGGGGACACCCGGCTCGGCGGTGGCAGCCAGATCGATCAGGGCGGCGACGTCGGCAAGGCCGAGAATGTCGGCCATCCAGGGGAGGCTCGCGGCGGAAACGAGAATATTGCCTTCGAACGCGAAGGTCGGCTTGCCGGCGATCCGCCAGGCGACCGTCGTCGTGATGCCGTTGCGCGGCGCGATGTAGTCGGCAAGCGTCGTCATGATGGACGATCCGGTTCCGAACGTGACCTTGCCGTCGCCCGGCCGAAACGCGCCATGGCCGAAAAGCGCGGCGTGACTGTCGCCAATGGCCGCGCGGATCGGCGTGCCGTCGGCGATGCCGGGCACGCCGGATGTCGTGCCGAAATCGGCGGAACTGTCGCGCACCTCCGGCAGGACGCCGGGGTCGACGCCGAAAATGCTGCAGAGTTCCGTGCTCCAGACCTGCGCATTCAGGTCGAAGAGTTGGCTTCGCGCCGCGTTCGATGCATCGCAGGCATGCGTCCGTCCGCCCGTCATGCGGTGGATGAGCCAGCTGTCGATGGTGCCGGCCCGGACGCTGCGGCCTTGCGGCACGCGGTCCAGCAGCCAGCGGAATTTTGCGCCGGGAAACATCGGATCGAGCGGCAAGCCGGTGATCTGCTCCACGCGGTCCAGATGCCCTTCGCGCGTCAGTCGCTCGCAATCTGTCGCCGTGCGCCGGCACTGCCAGCTGAGAACAGGCCCGAGCGGCTCGCCCGTTCCGGCGTCCCAGACGGTCACGGATTCGCGCTGGTTGGAAATGGCGATGGCCTCGACAGTCGCTTGCGGCGCGGCGTTCAGGCAGGCGGCGATCGCCTCGCAGACCGAGGCCCAGAGCCTGGCCGGATCCTGCTCGACCCAGCCGGGCTTCGGGTAGCTGATGCCGACGGGGGCGGAACCGCGGGCAAGAACCTCGCCCTTCAAGGACACGAGCACCGCCTTCGAATTGGTGGTGCCCTGGTCGATCGCCAGTATCGCCTGCATTCTCGCTCTCCTCAGCATAGATGATGCCGGGGCGGCGATGGAAACGCGCCCCGGCCGAAATGTCGTCCGTCTTTTTATTTGCGTTTGATGACGGCTTCCGCCGCATCGGCGATCGCCTCCGGCGCCATGCCGAATTCGTTCAGCAGGAACTCTGCGGAGCCGGTGGGCGCGAAGATGCCGGGTACGCCGAGACGCTTCATCGGGACGGGCAGGAAATCGACGACCACTTCCGCCACGGCCGAACCAAGCCCGCCGAAGGTCGAGTGCTCCTCGGCCGTGACGATCGCACCGGTTTCACGCGCGGCGGCAATGATGGCGTCCTCGTCTATCGGACGAACGGTCGCAAGGTTGAGAACGCGGGCGCTGATGCCACGGGACGCAAGGATCTCGGCCGCCTTGACCATGCGGTGCGTCAGCGTGCCGTTTGCGATCAGCGTCACGTCGGAGCCTTCCCGCAAAAGATTGGCCTTGCCGACCTCGAATATGTGATCTTCGGGAAGGAGATCGGGAACGCCGACGCGCGAGAGGCGCAGGAAGCAGGGACCCTGATACTGCGCCGCCCATGCGACGGCCGCGGCCGTCTCGATGTGGTCGCAGGGGGCGATGACCGGAAGATTGGGCAGGACGCGCGTCCAGGCGAAATCCTCGATCGAATGATGCGTCGGCCCGAGATCGCCATAGGCCATGCCGGAGGAGATGCCGACCAGCTTCACATTGGCATTGGAATAGGCGATGTCGGCCTTGATCTGCTCAAGGGCGCGCCCCGTTAGGAAGGGGGCCGCCGCGCAGACGTAGGGAATGCGTCCGCCATTGGCGAGGCCGGCGGCAACGCCGATCATGTTCTGCTCGGCAATGCCGACATTGATCAGCCGCTCGGGAAACTTTGCCTTGAAGCCGCCGAGCTTGGAGGAGCCGACGGAGTCGTTGCAGACGACCACAATCGTCTCGTCTTCTGCCGCAAGGCGCTCCAGCGTGGCGGCGAAGGCATCGCGGCAGTCGTGGAGCTTCTGGGATGGGACATGCGCGTTCATTAGAGGGCCTCCGACAGTTCTTTAACGGCGATCTCGTACTGTTCCTTGTTGGGAACCTTGTGGTGCCAGTCCACGGTGTCCTGCATGAACGAGATCCCGTGACCCTTGTTGGTATGCGCAACGATGCAGTGCGGGCGTGCGCCCCGATGTTCGAGAGCCGCAACCACCTCGCTCATGGCATTGCCGTTGATCTCCGTGACCTCCCAGCCGAAGGCTTCAACCTTTGGGCGGAGCGGCGCAAGGCCATTGGTGTCGGCGATGGAGGCGCCCTGCTGGAAGCGGTTATGGTCGATGAGGAGCGTCAGGTTGTCGAGACCGAAATGCGCACCGGCCATGATGGCTTCCCAGTTCGATCCTTCCTGCATCTCGCCGTCGCCGGTGACGACATAGGTGTGGTAGGACGCGCCCGAAAGCTTTGCGGCCTTCGCCATGCCGACCGCGACCGGCAGGCCGTGGCCGAGCGGACCGGTATTGGTCTCGACGCCGGGCACCTTGTTGCAGTTCGGATGGCCGTTGAGCCGGGAATAGGGCTTGAGGAACGTCGAAACCTCCTCCTCGGGGATGAAGCCGCGCTTGGCGAGCGTCACATAGAGCGCGCAGGCGGTGTGGCCCTTCGACAGGACGAAGCGATCGCGGTCCGGATGCTTCGGCTGATCGGGCCAAACCTTCAGGACGCGGAAATACAGGGCCGTCAGCACGTCGATGACCGACATTTCCCCGCCGATATGTCCAGCGCCTGCTTCGAACACGGCTTGCAGATCCCGCAGTCGGATTTGGCGCGCGACGCCCTCAAGATCTCTAATCTCCATCATTCCCTCGTCTGAATAAATATGCATGTAGTGATATTCTTGCATAGATGGCTGATTAGTCAACCCCCGTTGGAATGGCGAGTATGCTGCGCCGCAGCGAGAAATTCGATTGACACCTATATCTTCGCTTGATAGTGAATTTTCCGGCAGGAGTGAATATTTATTCTATTCAATGTGTGGGTTTGGCCTGCGACATGCGTGAGGAGGAATGATGGTGGCGCTCGACATCAACGGACAGGCCCGGCCGTCCGGCACGTGGCGGAAGAAACTTAGTGGCGCGACGGGGCCTCTCGTAGGACTTCTCGCCCTCTGCATCTTCCTCGGATTCAGCACCGATGCCTTCTTCTCGCTGCGCAACGGCCTGAACATTCTCGACCAGATCACCGTGATCGGCATCATGGCCGTCGGCATGACCTTCGTGATCCTCATCGGCGGCATCGATCTCTCGGTCGGCTCGGTTCTGGCACTCTCCATGATGGTCATGGGCTGGACCGCGAACATTGCCGGCCTTCCCTTGAGCCTTGCCATCGCCGTCGCGCTCGTCGCCTCCGCCGTCAGCGGGCTCATCGTCGGGCTTCTGGTGACCGTCTTCCGGGTTCCCGCCTTCATCGCAACGCTCGCGATGATGTCGGCCGCTCGCGGCGTCGCCAACATGATCACAGACGGCCAGCAGATCGTCGGCTTCCCCGACTGGTTCATGATGCTTGCGATCGATCGCCATTTCGGCGTTCTCACGGCCACCGTGTTCCTGATGCTCTTCGTGGTGCTGATCGCTTGGCTGTTCCTGCACTACCGCGCCGAAGGCCGCATGCTCTATGCCGTCGGCGGCAACCCGGAAGTCGCGCGACTTGCCGGCATCAATGTGCAGCTGGTCACGATCGGGGTCTATGTGGTCAGCGCCGTGCTGGCAGGCCTTGCCGGCATCGTGCTTGCCGCCCGCCTCGACTCGGTACAGCCCTCCAGCGGCTTCGGTTACGAGCTCGACACGATTGCAGCCGTCGTGATCGGCGGCACGTCCCTTTCCGGTGGGGCCGGCGGTATCGGCGGCACGCTGATCGGCGTCCTCATCATCGGCGTTCTGCGCAACGGTCTCAATTTGCTCAACGTCTCGCCCTTCCTGCAGCAGGTCATCATCGGCGTCGTCATCGTGCTTGCGGTGGGCGCCGAAACCATGCGCCGGCGGCGCGCCTAACCCGGATAACCGGTGGGCGGCCACAAAAATTCCCCTCCGAGAGGTTTGGAGCGGAGCCTATGCCCCAGGGGTGGAGGATTACCCCCCGGGTTCTATCAACAACGGAGGAACGACCATGACATTTGCACGCACTCTTCTGACATCGGCGGCCATTCTCGGTCTGACGCTCGGCTCGGCACACGCCGCCGAGGTCAAGAAGATCGGCCTTGCCGTCGCCAACCTGCAGGCGAACTTCTTCAACCAGATCAAGCAATCCGTCGAAGCCGAAGCCAAGAAGCGCGGCATCGAGGTCGTCACCGTCGACGCCAAGGGTGACGGCCCGACGCAGGTCAACCAGATCCAGGACCTTCTGACGCAGAACATCGACGCGCTCATCTACATTCCCGCAGGTGCCGCCGCCGCTACGGTTCCGGTCAAGCTTGCCAAGGCTGCCGGCGTGCCGGTCATCAATATCGACCGCAATGCCGAGGGTGCGCCAGGCGATACATTCCTGGCAACAGACTCCGTCTCTTCGGCAAAGAGCGTCTGCGACTACATCCTGAAGGAAGCCGGTGGCAAGGGCGACATGGTCATCATCCATGGCCAGAAGGGCACCACGCCGGAAGTCGATCGTTCCAAGGGCTGCGCCGAAGCGCTGAAGGCCTATCCGGAGGTCAAGATCGTCGCCGAGCAGTATTCCAACATGTGGGCGCAGGACGAGGGCTTCCAGATCATGCAGAACATGCTGCAGGCCAACCCGAACGTCTCGATCGTCTTTGCACAGGCCGACGGCCTCGCACTCGGTGCGGCACAGGCGATCAAGGTTGCCAACCCGTCGCAGAAGGTCGTCGTCGGCGGCTTCGACGGTGACACGGCAGCGCTCGAAGCGCTCGGCAAGGGCGTCTTCAACGTCACGGCCACACAGCAGACCCAGAAGATGGGCCGCGACGCCGTCGAGAACGCGGTGAAGATCGTGGCCGGCGAAAAGGTGCCGCCGGTGCAGCTGCTTGATGCGACGCTGACCACCAAGGAAAACGTTGCCGAGTTCATCGCGAACCATCCCTGATAGCGTCGCGACGGTAGAGGAAGTACGCCATGACCCAACCGGTTCTGTCACTCAGAGGCATCTCGAAACACTACGGACCGCTCCAGGTGCTCAAATCCGTGAGCCTGGACGTTCATCCGGGGGAAGTCGTGGCACTTCTCGGTGAGAACGGAGCCGGAAAGTCGACGCTGTCCGGCATCATCGCCGGATCGCGGGCGCCGTCCGAGGGAACGATGACGTGGCTGGGGCAGCCTTATGCCCCTGCCACGCCGCGCGAGGCGATCGACAAGGGCGTCGTCCTCATCCATCAGGAGCTGAAGCTTCTGCCGCAGCTCTCCATCGCGGAAAACGTCTTCATCGGGCGCTGGCCGACGCGCAATGGCGCCATCGATCGTGCCCAGATGGAGCGCCGCGCGCAGGAGCAGCTCTCGCGCCTCAACCTGCATATCCCGGCCTCCCGCAAGGTGGCCGGCCTGTCCACCGCCAACCAGCAGCTGATCGAGATCGCGAAAGCCCTGGCGCTCGATGCCAAGCTCCTGATCCTCGACGAGCCCACCGCGGCACTCGGCGGTGCCGAGACCGAGGCCCTGTTCGAGCAGGTTCGCAAGCTGCGCGCCGAAGGCGTCGGTATCATCTACATTTCGCACCGCATGGAAGAGATCAAGCAGATCACCGACCGCATCGTCGTTCTTCGCGACGGCGAGCGCGTGCAGGAATTCGCTGACAGCGCGACGCCGGTACGCACGGTGGTGGAGAGCATGGTCGGACGCTCGCTCGATCGCCTGTTCCCGCCCGTGCCAACACCGACCGAGCGGCCCGTGCTGCAGGTCTCGAACCTCACCTCGGCCGTCAACGCCTTCCGCGATGTCAGCTTCGAGGTGCGCGCCGGAGAGATCCTCGGGATTGCCGGTCTGGTCGGCGCCGGCCGCACCGAACTCGTGCGCGCCATTGCCGGTGCCGATCCTGTCAAGGCCGGCACGATCCGGCTCGACGGGCGGGTGCTGAAACTCCGCGACCCGGCCGATGCGATCGCCATGGGCATCGTGCTCGTGCCGGAGGACCGCAAGGATCAGGGGCTGGTCGTCGCCCACAAGATCAGCGAAAACCTGATCTATGCCAATCTGGACAAGCTCGGCTCCCGTTGGATCACGGCCGGCGTGAAGAAGGCTTTTGCCGAGAAGGCCATCGCGAAATTCAACGTGAAGGGACGCGCCGAGCAGCATGCCTCCGACCTTTCGGGCGGCAACCAGCAGAAGATCGTCATCGCCAAATGGCTGATGCGCGACCCGAAGGTGGTCGTTCTCGACGAACCGACACGCGGCATCGACGTCGGCGCGCGCGCCGGTATCTACGACATCATCGTCAACCTCGCCCGGCAGGGCGTCGCGGTTATCGTCGTCAGCTCCGACCTCGAGGAGGTGCTCGGCGTCTCCAGCCGCATTCTCGTTCTCGCCCAGGGCAACCAGGCCGGCATTCTCAACCGCGAACAGGCCAATGACGTCTCCGTCATGGAACTCGCAACGATCTGATGAACCATAGAAAGGAAGAGCGGTGTCCGACATCACTCTGAACGCCCCCAAGCTGTTCGACCTCACCGGCCACGTCGCACTCGTCACGGGTGCGGGAAGCGGCATCGGCCAGCACATCGCCATCGGCCTTGCCCAGTGCGGCGCGGATGTCGCGCTGCTCGACCGGCGCACCGATGACGGGCTCGCCATGACCGCGCATCACATCAAGGCTGCAGGCGGCCGTTCGATCGAGATTGCGGCCGACGTGACCAGCAAGACGTCGCTGGCCGACGCCGTGGCGCGCACCGAGGCCGAGCTCGGCAATCTCTCGCTCGCCGTGAACGCCGCCGGCATCGCCAATGCGAACCCGGCCGAAGACATGGACGAGGACCAGTACCAGACGCTGATGGACATCAATCTCAAAGGCGTCTTTCTTTCCTGCCAGGCAGAAGCGCGCGCGATGCTGAAGCATGGCCGCGGCGCCATCGTCAACATCGCCTCCATGTCCGGCGTCATCGTCAATCGCGGGCTCAGTCAGGCGCATTACAACGCCTCGAAGGCGGGCGTCATTCACATGTCGAAGTCGATGGCGATGGAGTGGGTGGATCGCGGCATTCGCGTTAACACGATCTCGCCCGGCTACACCGCGACGCCGATGAACACCCGCCCGGAAATGGTGCACCAGACGAAGCTGTTCGAAGAGCAGACGCCGATGCAGCGCATGGCCAGGGTGGACGAAATGGTCGGCCCCGCCGTCTTCCTCCTGTCGGATGCCGCAAGCTTCGTCACGGGCGTGGACCTGCTCGTCGATGGTGGCTTCTGCTGCTGGTAGGCCTTTAAAACAGCGGTTTCGGCACCTCCCTGACGAGACCGCGGGCGGATCGTGCGGCAAGCGACGTTGCCGCGTGATCCGCTTTCTTCATGCTCAGGCCTTCAGGTCTGACGGGCGGGAGGAGAGGCGCGCGGACGAACCGGGCGCGACGTTCATACGGAGGAGGATTCTATGAAGCGTTTCGACAACAAGACAGTCGTGATCACAGGCGCAAGCCGCGGCATCGGTGCGGCAATCGCCACCCGCTTTGCCCGCGAGGGCGCCAATCTCGTCGTCTCGGCGAATGAAGACCGCGTGCACGGCGTTGCCGAGGAAATCGTAAAAGCCGGCGGCAAAGCGATCTCCTTCGTCGGCGACGTTACCAGCAAGGCCAGCGTTATCGCGCTCTACGATGCGGCCGAGGCAGCGTTCGGATCGATCGACGTGTCTATACAGAATGCCGGCGTGATCACGATAGCACGCGTCGAGGACCTGCCGGAGGACGACTGGGACAAGGTGATGGCGGTGAACACCAAGGGCGTGTTCCTCTGCGCCCAGGAAGCCATCGCCCGCATGCGCAGTCACGGCCGTGGCGGCCGCATCATCAACACCGCGTCTGGCCAGGCGCGGGACGGCTTCATCTACACGCCGCACTACGCCGCCTCCAAGATGGGCGTCGTCGGCATCACCCAGAGCCTAGCCAAGGAAGTCGCGACCGACGGCATCACCGTCAACGCCTTCTGCCCCGGCATCATCGAGACCGATATGTGGGCCTATAATGATGAGGCCTGGGGCAAACTGCTCGGCACCTACGCGCCCGGCGAACTGATGAAGGAATGGGTCGAAGGCATTCCGATGAAGCGCGCCGGTTCCGGCGAGGACGTCGCCGGTCTCGTCACCTTCCTTGCGAGCGAAGACGCCGCCTACATCACCGGGCAGACCATCAATGTCGACGGCGGCCTCATCATGTCCTGACGCCGCCAGCGCTCGGAGGTCGAGACGACCGAAGCACTTCTGGGAATGGCACTCTGAACACCGGGCCTTTGGCGTGCGGCTACGTGCTTGGCGGAGCGCAGGAGGTTCCGATGACGAGTTTCGGTATGGTGATATGCGTGCGTGGGAGAAGGGTGACGCCGCCGCGTTGCATCATGCGCTCGATGAGGAAGTTGGCGGCGACCCGGGCCAGTTCCTCGACCGGTTGCGCGGCAATGGTCAGCCGTGGCTTTAGGACGTTGCTCCAGGGCACGTCATCGACGCCTGTCAAGGAAATCTCCTGCGGGCAGCTGAAGCCGAGATCGTTGATCGCCTGAAGGGCGCCCAGCGCCATGAGGTTGCTGGCGGTGACCAGCGCCGTCGGGCGCTGCGGCAGGGACAGCAGGCCTACGACCTGATCGTAGGCCTTCTCGCCGCTGAAATCCGCGACGATCTCCATGGCGGGATCGACCGGCAGGTTCGAGGCGGCCATGGCATCGCGAAAGCCTCTGCGCCGCAGTGCCGCCGTCCACTGGCCGGGATCGCCGCCGATGAAGGCAATGCGACGATGGCCCATGCGAATGAGATATTCCGTCAGCATGGTCGTTGCCAGCGCGTTGTCCGAGCTGACGAAATCGAGGTTCGCGCCGTCTACATTCTGGTCTATCAGGACGAACGGCATATCGAGCCTCGACAGAAACGCCGCGAAATTCGGGTCGTTGGTCATCGGCGCCATCAGAATGCCGCCGACCCGGTGGCGCCGCAACTGCTCGATGGTCTCGCGTTCCCGCTGGGCGTGGGACGCGGTTTCCACCACGATCACCATGTGGTCCGTATCCGACAGAATGCTGTCGACCACGCACAGCAGGCGGCTGAAAAACGGTTTGCCGATGTCGCCGAGCACAAGACCGATCAGCTTGCTGTGTCCCCGTTTCAAGCTCTGGGCCAGAACGTTGGGCTTGTAGCCGACCGCCTCGCTTGCTTCCAGCACACGCTTCAGCGTTTCTGCGCTGATCGGGCCGGTGCCGTTTATGGCAAGCGACACCGTCGAGATGGCCACGCCCGCCTTCTTAGCCACGTCCCTTATGGTCGCCATGCGTTACCTCGTTAGCCGAGCCGTTCGTGTGTTCCTGCGGTCCGCCCAAAATGCCGGTTGTCGGACCTCACGTCTGCGGAATCAGGCTCAGGCAGTTTTGTCTGTTCGATCTGTTTTGACCGATGTTCGATGCTTGCTCCTGCGCGGGCAGATCGATGGGCTGCATTCGGTTGGCATTAAGGCGCCGGTCTATCTATCCGCCGCCTGGGACGAGCAGGCCCCGCAGACCCATCCCGAATGGCGTATCGTCTCGCCGGAGGGTACGCTGCCGCAATCGCGCAACGAGCCGACCGGCTGGGCCTTTCTCGATTTCTCCACGCCATATCTCGATTATCTCTGCCGCCAGGTGGAGGAGGTCATGCGCAGCTATGGCGACGGCGACGGCATCTTTCTCGACATATCGTTCCAGATGCCGACCGTCTCCGCCGCCGCCAGGACGAAGATGGATGCGCTCGGGCTCGACGGGACCAGCCCCCTCGACCGCGACACCTTTCTCGACCGGTCCACGGAGGCCTATTACGAGGCCGTGAAGGCGGCCGTGCATCGCCACGACCCCCGCATGCCGCTGTTTTTCAACGCCGGTCATGTCCGGCGTGGCCAGCGCGTGCATGACCGTCGCTTCTACAGCCATCTGGAACTGGAATCCCTGCCGACGGCCGGCTGGGGCTACGATCATTTTCCCCTGAGCGCCCGCTATGTCGATCCCATCGGCTTCGACTTTCTCGGCATGACCGGCAAGTTCCATTTCACCTGGGGCGAGGTCGGCGGCTACAAGCGGCCGGAGGCGCTGGTCTACGAATGCGGTGCGATCATCGCGCTGGCCTATCGTTTCGTGGAGGCGCGCGAGCCCTGGTGCCTCGGCTCCGTCAATCGCGCCGATATCGGCCTGCTGTCGCTCCAGTCGGTGGAAGCACCGGCGGCTGGCGGCGGGTCCGACCGCGACAGCGTTGCGGATGACGGCGCGTCGCGCATCCTGCTGGAGGCGGGACTGACCTTCGATGTGCTCGATCTCGACAGCGATTTCGCGCCGTACCGTCTCCTGATTCTGCCCGACGCCGTTCCGGTGGACGAGGCCCTCCGGCTGCGCATCGAGCGTTATGCGGAAGAGGGTGGCAGGGTGCTCCTGACCGGGCGCAGCGGTATCGATCCGGAACGCGGCTTTGTGTTCGATCTCGGCGCGCGCTGGCATGGGACCTCGCCGATGACCGGTGGCGACTACCTTCTGCCGATCGCGCCGCTGCAGGCGGACGGCATCGACCAGCCGATGTTTATGTACCAGCCGTCCGAGCGGATTACGGTAACGGACGGCCTGTCGCTCGGCGCCATCCACGAGCCCTATTTCGACCGCACGCCGCGCCATTTCTCCGGCCATATCCATGCGCCGAGCCGGCCGGATGCCTCGGCCTATCATGCGGGCGTACAGAAAGGCAATTTCATCTATCTTGCCCACCCGGTCTTCGGCATCTACCATCAGGTGGGTGCGGTGCGCATGCTGGAAATGACAGAGCGCGCTATCGCCTTCGCCCTCGGTGGTGAGACGCTGATCTCGACCAGCCTGCCACGGGCCGGCCGGGTGACCGTGCGCAGCCAGCCGGAACAGGCACGCGACGTCATCCATCTGCTGCACGCGACACCAGCACTGCGCGGCCAGCTCTGGGAGGCCAATATCCAGCCGATCCAGGACATCACGCCCCTGTTCGACATCGCCGTTTCGCTGAAGACCGCAAGTCCGGTGTCCACCATCCGAAGCGTGCCGGCGGGCGATGATCTCTCCTTCACGGAAGCGGACGGCACCGTCCATTTTACGCTGCCGCGCCTGGACGGCATGCGATGATAGAGGTCGCCTACCAACGCTGAAATCCGTTGGTAGGCGATCCAGATAAAGCGTTGTCGCCCGATAGTCTGGCTGACTTCAGCGGGAGTCTTTAAGGGCTCCTGCGGGCTGCGCCTTGGCGAAGGAACCGGACGTTATGGCATGTCGGCGTCCTTTGTGGGACGTGCCGTCGAGCCGCATTTATCGTGCCACGTAACACGGGCGGCCATTACGATGGCATTCGGTTTTGATGGCGCGTTGCGGGAGGGTGACTTATAGGACGTTGCCACCCCGGACGGCGTCGCTTTGGTCTCGTCCTTGTCCAAGGTCCGGCTCCCTGCAAGTGGCAGGGTGATGTGACGCAACCATGTTTTCCAGCAGGGCAAAGAGTGATGACGACAGAGAGCCTACCCTCCAATATCTATGCGATCGCCGATATCCACGGACGCGCCGATCTTCTCGATGTCATGCTTGGCTATATTGCAGAAGACGCCGCAGTCCATGGTTCGAAGCCGGTGGTGATCTTCCTGGGCGATCTCATCGATCGCGGACCCGACAGTCCGAAGGTCATCGATCGGGTCCGTGAGACACTGGACCTCTATCCCGGCTCCCGGCTGATTCTGGGCAATCACGATTTCTTCCTGCGGGAACTTCTGCGTGGCACACTCACATCCGAGGATGCGATAAACTGGCTGGACTGGGGAGGCGTCGCCACTCTGAGCGCATATTCCGACCGGCCGGTGCCCGATCTCGCAAATATCGCGGCCGACATCCGTCGTGATTTTCCGCACCATGTCGATGTGCTGGAAAACGCTCTGACATTCAAGGAGATCGGACGCTTCTGTTTTGTTCATGCCGGAATACGCCCCGGCATCGAGCTGATCGATCAGGATGAATATGACTTGCGTTGGATCAGGGCCGGCTTTCTCGACCACCTGGATGTATTTCGCCATATCGTCCTGCATGGCCATACGATCACAGCGTCACTACGACCCGAAATTCATTCCAATCGCATCGCACTGGACACGGGAGCCTATCGATCCGGCCGCTTGAGCGCCGCCGTCATCCGGGACGACGAACTTTCACACTTCCTCTGCACCGAGCTGACCGAAGAGGGTGCCATACGCATTGGCGAGTGGCGGCCTGAATAAAGGATTCCCTATGCACCGACTCGTCTCGGTCGTTCTGGTCCTTGTCCTCACGGCCACGGCATTTATCGGCCTACGCTGGTACAGGTACGTTTCGAATACGAGCTCGCCCTATGACGAGGTCGGTATCGAGATCAACAGCCGCTTGCCGGCATGGTTGAGCAAATGGGGCTGCGACAAGCTTCATGTCACGTCCGGTAACGTGCCCCCGCCCTACGGCTGTGGTTCCACCGATGGAAATACGTGGCGCTGACGAGGCGGCATCTTTCCAGCCGTTCCGTTCCGGCGTGGACTGCGCGCATCAGTACACGCATCTGCATCGAGACGCGCCGGGCGAACGCTGTCGTAGAGACAATGCCGGATAGCTCAAGGTGAACACGCGCAATGATATGGTGGCCAGCAATAAACGCTTCTTCCAACGGAGCAACCTTGCTCTACTTGCACGTTACCGCTAGCAGATAAGCTTGACTGCGCTGTAATTGGAGAGTGCCATGACTGGCGACGAACATCAGAATGCACCGACTGACGTATCCGGGGATGTGAAGGACCTGGACGGGCAGCTATCAGAAGACGGCGGCCGTAAAGCCCGGAAAAGGACACAGAAGAAGGTCCCGAGCGAAAAGCCTGTCACGCGCCAGATCCGGCGTCACACGCCCTCGGAACGTGCGGAAAAGATTCGCCGCATCGAGGACAGCCTTGCAAAGGACGGTCTTTCGCTGAAGGCCGCGGTTGAAGCGGTCGGAATCTCGGATCAGACCTATTACCAGTGGAAGCGTGCAGAAAAGCCTTCAGACGTCTCCTCAACCCCTTCTGCATCCTCAGGACCTTCGGTGTCCTCGCCATCCGCTACACCGCCGGCTTCGGTCGGGAGCGAACTGGCCGAACTCATCAAGCTTGAAGAAGAGAACCAGAGACTGCGTCAGTTGCTCGGCGAGAAGCTTCGGGCGGAGAACGCGGAACTGCGTCGACGCCTCGAACTGGATTGACGCGCGTCATGCGGAAAGCCCAACCTCATTTTGTGGTGGAATACAAAGGCGGTCGGCGCCAGAAATCGTCTCCGAAAGGTTCGATATGGGGAGCCGTAGACTTTTCCAAGCTCACGAGCGAGATCGAACATGATCTTCCCCCTGAGGTGCGGAGCGATGTTGCCGACATAAACGATGGCGGGGACCAGCATCCGGCCGAACATCCCATGCCGAACAAGGATCTTGTTGCGGCGGACGTCGAGGGCGGTGGCGGACCAGTCTTGGCGGAGGCAGAGCCGTCGTTGACGAGCGATGTTGATGGCGGCGGACGCGGCGGGCTTCTGGAAGCTGTGCACACGCAGAGCGAAGAGATAGGCTCACCCGCGACCGGATATCATATCCTTGAGCATGGATCGGATGTCGAGCCGAGAGCCGATGATCACGAGCGCGGTCCAATGTTCGTATCCGGAGATAGCGGCAAACCTGCATTGCCGGCAGAACCGGTTTCGCGAGAGCAACTGGCAGCGCTTGAGGGCGAGAATAAAGAGCTTAAAAGGCGTCTTTTGAGGAAGCTTAAGCAAGAAAATCACTGTCTTGAGAAAATGCTGGAGCGGTTCTTGCCCTAGTGCGTCTTTTGCCAGATCAACGGCGAGCATTGTTAGCGGTTAGAGCTGGAGCCTGCAAATCTTAAGCCCCTGACAACTTGGACCACATGTCGCTAAAAGCGTCAGCTTCCTGCTTGGCGTTTTCACTGCAACAGACTTGACCTCAACAAGATGATCAAGCTGAGCCGTGTTTCGTTGCGGCTGAAGTGATCGTGTTGGGAAGATGCATTCGATGCGCGAGACGACAAGGCTTGTCCTCACGCCCTAACAATGGCCCTTCCATCGCCGTCTGGCCGAACGTCCCTAAGACGCCTGTCGCGCAAATTATTATGTTCTCGACACTCAGGCGGCTGCTTTTCATACAAAAAGCGACATTGAAATCCTGCCATTGCGACCGGGAACTGTACTTCCCGATATATCCTAAAAATAGGGATAATTATTAGATAAATAGCATATAGTACTGCGATGCAAGCCTTTAACATTGGAGAGATGACTCCATAATTTCGTACCTGCTCAATTAAAACGAAATTTTAAGTATCTTTATTTAATCTCATCCTCAGTTAGTGTCGCAATTTCTTGGCGGCTCGCAAAACAAACTGACGAGGGTGAATACGTGTTTGGGATATCGGAAATTTCTGGCATGCAGCGCGAAGCGATGAAGTCGATTACAGCGAATATCATGATCGCGGATTTCGATCTCAACATTCGTTACATGAACAATGCGGTGACGGATCTGCTGAAGGAAGCGGGGCCTGACCTGAAGAAGGAACTGCCACGGTTCGACTTCGACAAGTTGATCGGCAGCAACATCGATATCTTTCATAAGAACCCGTCTCACCAGCGCAATATGCTCGCGGCTCTCAAGACCCAGCACCGGGCAACAATTTGGATCGGCCACAGGGCATTCGATCTGATTGTTACGCCGCTGACCAAAGGGGCGAAGACGACTGGGTTCGTCGTTGAATGGAGCAATGCTCGGGAACGACTGCAGAATCTGGATTACCAGGCGCAGATGGTCGCCATCAGCCGCTCGCAGGGTATCATCGAATTCACGACGCAGGGAGAGATCGTATCGGCGAACGCCAACTTCCTGAAAGCCATCAATTACAGCATGGACGAGATCAAGGGGCGCCCGCACAGCATCCTGGTGGAGCCGGGTTACGCCCAGTCGCCGGAGTACAAGGCGTTCTGGGACGCCCTGCGACGCGGCGAGGTGCAGTCTGCCGAATTCACCCGATATGCCAAGAACGGCAAGGCGATCTTCATCAACGCGTCCTACAACCCGATCCTAGATGCCAAGGGCAAGGTCATCAAGGTCGTCAAGTTCGCAACCGATGTGACCGAACGGGTGGAAGCCGTGAGTGCCATTGGAGAAGCCCTGACGAAGCTTGCGAATGGTGATCTCTCGTTCAGCCTCAATCAGCCGTTCGCACCCGACTTCGAAAGTCTTCGCAGCACGATGAATATGGCTCTCAGCCAGATGCGGAACACGCTTGGTGCTGTTGCCCGGTCCACGGCCCAGATCGATATGGGGACGCGCGAAATCAGCCAGAGCGCCGAGGATCTCTCCAGGCGCACGGAGCAGCAGGCAGCGTCCCTTGAGGAAACGGCAGCAGCGCTCGATCAGATCACCGTCAATGTTTCCAACGCCGCCAAGCGTGCGGAGGAGGCGCGTCGGTCGGCCTCGACAGCCAGTCAGAACGCCGAGCGCTCGGGCAATGTCGTGGCCGATGCCGTCGGTGCCATGTCGCGCATCGAAGCATCCTCGAACCAGATCTCCAATATTATCGGCGTTATCGACGAGATCGCGTTCCAGACCAACCTGCTTGCGCTGAACGCAGGTGTCGAAGCGGCGCGTGCGGGCGAAGCGGGCAAGGGCTTTGCTGTCGTCGCCCAGGAGGTGCGCGAGCTTGCGCAGAGGTCCGCGCAAGCGGCAAAGGAGATCAAGGAACTGATCCGCAATTCATCGAGCGAAGTCAGCACCGGAGTCAAGCTGGTCAGTGAGACAGGGGAATCTCTGCAGACGATCCGTAGCAACATCGTCGTCGTCAACGAGCACATGGAGGCAATTACCAGCTCCGCGCGCGAACAGGCGACCGGCTTGTCCGAGGTGAACGCAGCCGTCAACCAGATGGATCAGGTGACACAGCAGAACGCAGCAATGGTCGAGGAAACCAACGCGGCGAGCGCTACGCTTGCGCAGGAGACTGCAACGCTGCGCGACCTGATCCGGCACTTTGAACTCGGACAGGACGCAACGAGGACGACATCCCTCTCATCGTCGCACTCAGCGTCCTCCTATCAGCGCGCAGAGGCTCCTGCACGGCGGGCATCGATGCGATAGCCACATATCGGCGCGGTTTCGACTTTGCTCGGAACCGCGCCGGCCTCGTTGACTGCCTGCACAGCAATGCCGACATGCCTCCGTCCCAGATATCAGCCTGGCCGCGGCATGAGCTGGTGCGCTTCTGACGCAGCCTCGCGGATCGTCTGCAGCAGGATCGAGAGGGGTAGCGAGGCCATGCTATCCGCGCGCATGGTCAGCCCGACGGGACCGCGGGTTTCCCGGGTGTCGATCGGCAGTTTTGCCAAGGCGCCATTTTCGATATCGCGGGCGACGACGCCTTCGGAGATAATCCAGACGGCGTCGCTCATCTGAATGAACGCGCGTCCAAAAGCGTCCGAGACCGTTTCGATCTGGTCGGGGAGATGTCCCATGCCGTTGACGATCAGGAGGTTGTCGACGAAGGGGCGGATGATTGCGGTGCGCGTCGGCATCAGGATCGTATAATCGCCGAGACGGGAAAGCGGCGAACCTCTGGGGGCCAGCAGCGGATGTCCTGCCCGGACGACGAAGACGACTTGCTCGGAATAGAGATGCTCGAAGGTAAATCCGGTCATCTTCTCCGCTGCCGCCAGTCGACCGATCACCAGTTCGAGATCGCCGACGCGAAGCTGCTCGAGAAGCACGGCATTTTCGCCTGTGACGATCTTGACGCGGCTCCAGGTCTTCTCGTTCATGAAGAGCTGCATGGCGCGCGGCATGATATGCGTGGATACGGTCGGCAGTGCGCCGATGCGGATCGTCGGCGCTTCGCCGGAACGCTCACCAGACACCGAGTCGACGCCTTGCCGTAACGCTGTAAGAGCTGCTCCAGCGTGTCTCAGGAAGACCTCCCCATGCCGCGTCAACCGGATGCCACGCCCCTCGCGTTCGATAACGGCGACGCCGAGGATCTGTTCGAGCTCGCGGATGGTCTTGGTCACGGCTGGCTGGCTGACGTGGAGGCTGGCCGCTGCCTTAACGACGCTTTTCTGCCGGGCGACCTCGACGAACGTCTGCAGGTGCCGAACCTTGATGCCGGATTCACTCATGGATACATAACTTCTTGGTTATCGGTATCACCTGAATTATCATTTTACAGCACCGGATCAAGACGCCATTCTGCGACCGGGAGGTGACCATGCGATTTGTAACCGTAAACGGCGTCACGATTCATCACGAGATCATCGGCGATCCGGCGAAAAAACCGATGCTGGTCTTCATCAATTCGCTCGGCACCGATTTTCGTATCTGGCAAGACGTGGCAGATCGTTTGAAACACGCCTTTGCCATCCTTGTCTATGACATGCGGGGACATGGCCTTTCGGACATTGGTGGTGAGGCCTCAAATATCGAGGATCACGCGGACGACCTGTCCGGCCTTCTCGATCATCTCTCCATTGGACGCGCCGTCATCTGTGGCCTGTCCGTCGGCGGACTGATTGCGCAGGCGCTGTACCAGCGCCGGCCGGATCTGGTGCGGGCGCTCGTTCTCTGCGCGACCGCGCACAAGATCGGAACGCCTGACATGTGGAACGGACGGATAAGGGCCGTCGAGGAGGGTGGGATCGAGAGTATTCTCGATGCCGTGATGGAGCGCTGGTTCACGCTCGCCTTTCGAAGTCCTGAAAATGCCGCCTATGCCGGCTATCGCGCCATGCTGGTCCGGCAGCCGGCCGCGGGATATGCGGCCACATGCGCCGCGATCCGCGATGCGGATTACACCACTGCCGCCGCGCGCATCGCGGTTCCTACGCTCTGCATCGTCGGCGATCAGGACGGCTCCACGCCGCCCGATCTCGTGCGCTCCACCGCGACGTTGATCCCGGGGTCCCGTTTCGAGATCATTGCCGACGCCGGGCATATTCCCTGTGTCGAGCAACCGGACGCACTGTCCCAGACCATAAGCACCTTCCTCCTCACTCTCGATCAAGAGGCTTGATGATGTCGAATTCCGAGCGATACCGGCAGGGCATGGCCACGCGGCGCGCCGTGCTGGGAGACGCACACGTGGACCGGGCCGAGGCTGCGGCCACCGACATGGATCGGCCGTTTCAGGCTCTCATTACCGAGGCGGCCTGGGGCCATGTCTGGTCGCGCGATACGCTGACGACGCGGGAACGCTCGATCGTCACGATTGCGCTGCTGGCGGCGCTCGGCCAGGACGAGGAGGTTGCCATGCATATTCGGGCGACGCTGAACACTGGAGCCTCGCGTGAGGATATCGGCGAGGCCCTGCTGCATGTGGCGATCTATGCCGGGGTTCCCGCCGCCAACCACGCCATCAAGATCGCCAAGCGGACCTATGCCGAAATGGATGCCGCAGCGGAGCAGGGGGAGAAAGGATAAGATGTCGATACCATCCAATGACAAGCCTGAAACCGGCGCGTTCTTCGGACGAGACCGGACATGGCACTCGCCGGCACTCACCCCCGGCTACAAGACATCGGTTCTGCGCGCGCCGCAGCGCGCACTTCTGTCGCTGGATGGCACGTTGTCGGAAACGACGGGTCCGGTTTTCGGCCACGGGATGATCGGGGAGCAGGACAACGACCTGATCCATAATTTCGCCAAGCCCGGCGAAAGCGCGATTGGAGAGCGGATCGTTGTGCACGGCCGCGTGCTCGACGAGCGTGGCAAGCCGGTGCGCGGCGCCCTGCTCGAGTTCTGGCAGGCCAATGCGGGCGGTCGCTACCGGCACAAGAAGGAGACCTACCTCGCTGCTCTCGATCCCAATTTCGGCGGCTGCGGTCGCGCGATCTGCGACGACGACGGCCACTATGCCTTTCGCACGGTCAGGCCCGGCGCCTACCCCTGGCCGAATGGCGTCAATGACTGGCGCCCGGCCCATATCCATTTTTCCGTGTTCGGACACGGCTTTGCCCAGCGGCTGATCACGCAGATGTATTTCGAGGGCGATCCGATGATCTGGAAATGTCCGATCGTCAACACGATTCCCGACAAGGCCGCCATCGAGCAGCTGATCGCGCCGCTCGACTGGAACAATACGATCCCCATGGACGCGCGCGCCTACCGCTTCGATATCATCCTGCGGGGTCGCCGCTCGACGCTGTTCGAAAACCGGCTGGAGGGAAACTGATGC
The DNA here is from genome assembly GCF_900067135.1 of Rhizobium sp. 9140. Lineage (NCBI taxonomy): Bacteria > Pseudomonadati > Pseudomonadota > Alphaproteobacteria > Hyphomicrobiales > Rhizobiaceae > Rhizobium > Rhizobium sp. 9140. The sequence continues at coordinate 152,565 of NZ_FJUR01000002.1, forward strand.
TCCGGTCAACCGACATATTGAAGGAAACGCCCTCGCAAACAGCCGGCCCTTACGTCCATATCGGCCTCATGCCGAACAGCTGCGGCATAGACGGCGTCTATACGGGCGATCTCGGATCTGCGCTGGTGAACGAAAAGACGCTCGGGGACCGGATCACCGTCAGCGGTCGCATCTTCGACGGTGCGGACACACCGGTGCGCGATGCCATCGTGGAAATCTGGCAGGCCGACAGTGCGGGCCTCTACAACAGCCCGTCAGAGAGACGGGGAACCGCAGACCCGAATTTCACCGGATGGGGACGCAGCGCAACGGCTGCCGAGGACGGTGTCTTCCGCTTCGAAACAATCAAACCCGGCCGCGTGCCGTTCAAGGACGGGCGGATGATGGCGCCGCACATCACCCTGTGGATCGTCGCGCGGGGGATCAATATCGGCTTGCACACACGGCTCTACTTTCCGGAGGAGGCCGAGGCCAATGCTGCCGATCCCGTGCTGCTGCGGATCGAACATCGCGCCCGCGTCGAGACGATGATCGCCAGCCGGAACGGCAACGACTATACGTTCGACATCCATTTGCAGGGAACGTCGGAAACGGTGTTCCTCGATATCTAGGGCATGTCCGGTGAACCCGTGTTTACCGGATATGCTTGAGGGCACGATATCGGAAACTGAGGAAGAGCCGACCCATGAGCATCGCCGCCTTCGATCATCCTTTCCTCTCCGGTCTTCTCGGCGATGACGAGGCTGCCGCTTTGCTCTCGGTGGACGCCGACATCCGGGCCATGCTGACCTTCGAGGCGGCGCTGGCACGCGCGGAGGGCGGGCGGGGGCTGATCCCGACCGCCTCCGCAAAGCGGATTGCCGAGGTCTGCGCAACATTCGTTCCCGATATTGCCCGGCTGAAGCAGGCGACGGCGACCGATGGGGTCGTCGTTCCAGAGTTGGTCCGGCAGCTTCGCGAGGCGGTCGGCGGTGCGGCAGCGGCACATGTCCATGTCGGCGCGACGAGCCAGGATGTCATCGACAGCAGCCTCGTCATCCGCCTCAAGACGGTTCTCTGCCTGTTTGCCGGACGCATCGACGACCTTATTCACAAGCTGGACGGGCTTGACGAGAGCTTCGGCGGGCAGCCTTTGATGGGGCGAACCCGCATGCAGGCGGCGATCCCGATCACGGTTTCGGATCGCCTGTGCAGCTGGCGCGCGCCCTTTCTACAAGAGCGGGAAAGGTTGGCTTGCCAAGTCCTTCCGCTCCAGTTCGGCGGTGCTGCGGGCACGCTGGAAAAGCTGGGTGCGGAGGCAGACGCCGTGCGGACCCTGATCGCGCAGGACCTGGGGCTTGCGGATACCCCCCAATGGCAGAGCCAGCGCGGGTTTATCGCCGATATCGGTCACCTCCTGTCGCTGATCACGGGGGCTGCCGGCAAGATGGGGCAGGACATCGCCCTGCTTGCGCAGGGCGGCGAAGAGATCGCTCTCTCCGGCGGTGGCGCGTCGTCCGCCATGCCGCACAAGCAGAATCCGGTCGCGGCGGAAACGCTCGTGGCGCTCGCGCGGTTCAATGCGGTTCAGGTCTCCGCCCTTCACCAGTCGCTGGTGCATGAGCAGGAGCGTTCCGGCGCCGCCTGGACGCTGGAATGGCTGGTCCTTCCACAGATGGTCATGGCCACGGCCGCATCGCTCCGCCTGTCTCTGCAAATGCTCGATACGATCGCCCGCCTTGGCGCGAAGACCTGAGCGAGGCGTTTTCCAGCCCCAACTAGCGGATGAGATGTTTCTCACCGGAGCCGACCGGCAGGGGTTTTCACCTGCCGGAAGAGTTTCGCATCATCGCTGCCGTGCTCAGTAGGGCAGGCCAACATAGTTCTCGGCCAGCGCCTTCGAGGCGGCTTCCGAATGGGTGAGATAGTCGAGCTCGGCTTCCTGGATCTTCTGATCGAAGGGGCCGGAGGCGGGAAAGCGGTGCATCATCGTCGTCATCCACCAGGAAAAGCGCACCGCCTTCCAGACGCGCGCCAGTGCGCGCTGCGAATAGGCGTCGATGCCGGCATTTGAGCGATCGGTGTAATGCTCCAGCAGACCCGAAAACAGATAGTTCACATCGCTTGCGGCGAGGTTCAGACCTTTGGCACCCGTCGGCGGCACGATATGGGCGGCATCGCCGACGAGGAAAAGGCGACCAAAGCGCATGGGCTCGGCCACGAAAGACCGGAGCGGGGCGATCGACTTTTCGAAGGACGGGGCCGTCTGGAGGGCTTCCGCATGATGCGCTGGAAGGCGCCGGCGCAGCTCATCCCAGAAGCGGTCGTCGGTCCAGCTCTCCACCTTCTCGTCGAGGGCGCACTGGATATAGTATCGGCTGCGCGTTTCCGAGCGCATGGAGCACAGTGCAAATCCGCGCGGATGGTTGGCATAGATCAGTTCGTGGCTGACGGGGGCGACGTCGGAGAGGATGCCCAGCCAGCCGAAAGGGTAAACCCGTTCGTATCCGGTGATCGCATCCTCAGGCACCGCCTTACGGCTTGCGCCGTGAAATCCGTCGCAACCGGCAATGAAGTCGCAGTCCAGCCGGTGCGCCGTGCCGTCCTTCTCATAGGTTATGTACGGCTTTTCGGTATCGAAGCCGAGCGGCTGGACATCGGTGGCACCGTAGATCGTCACGGCGCCGCTGGCTTCGCGGCGGTCCATCAGGTCGCGGGTCAACTCCGTCTGGCCATAGACCATGACGCGCTTGCCGCCGGTGAGGCCGAGAAGATCGATCCGGTGATCGCGGCCGTCGAAGGCCAGCGAAAAGCCGTCATGCGGAAGGCCTTCGGCATGGAGCCGACCACTGGCCTTTGCCTTGTCCATCAGCGCGACGGTGCCTTCCTCAAGCACCCCGGCCCGGACCCGACCGAGAATGTAGTCCCGGTCCGCACGGTCGAGAATGACGTTGTCAATGCCGGCCTCCGTCAGAAGCTGGCCCAGCAATAGCCCCGATGGGCCAGAGCCGATGATGGCGATCTGGGTGCGCATATTTCCTCCCACGCTTCCACCTCCCACAGGTGCGTTCGGCCCCGATTGTCGGCGGAGGAGCGCGTAACGACAATGGACAATCCCGCCAGAAAATTGCACAAATCGAACATTAAGAGGGGATGCATCATGCCGGATACCGTGCCCACTTACGATCTTTATGGTGAGCAGTCCGGTCAGGTGCCAAGCCTCTGGCTACACTGCGAAAGCATCCCGTCGCGCAGCCGTCTGCACCACTGGGAAATTCGTCTTCACCAGCATGAGAGCTTTTTCCAGATCCTGTACATTCAAACCGGATCCGCCGATGCCGTCTTTGGTGACGAGCGCCATCTCGTAGAGCCGGATACGGTCATCACCGTCCCCCCCGGCGTGAGCCACGGCTTCCGTTTCTCCCGGGACACGGACGGGCTGGTCATCACGATCCTCGCCTCTCGCCTGAAGACGATGCCTGGCGGACGAAGCCCCCTCGGCGTCTGGCTTGCGGAACCAAGGGTGACCCGACTCGACAGAACCGATCCGGACGCGGCCTATGTCGCGGAAACGCTCCTGAGGTTGAGTCGGGAATATGCCGGGCAGCGAAACGGTCGTAACGATCTTCTCGACGCCTATGTCACGCAGTCCTTGCAGCTGACGGCCCGTCTGTCGCAGGGCGGGGATGGCGGGATGGCGGATGACCGAAGCCGCCGGATGGAGCAACTCGACGCTCTGATCAACCGCCATCTCCGCATGCACAAGCCGGTTGCCTTCTACGCCGCCGAACTTGGCATTTCGCCAACGCATCTGAACCGCGTCGTGAAGGCCACGAGCGGGCAGGGCGCACACGAACTTCTCGCCGGTCGGTTGCTCGACGAAGCCAAACGCGAGCTGGTCTTCACCTTCGGAACCGTTCGGGAGATCAGCGACCGTCTCGGCTTTGCCGATCCTGCCTATTTCTCAAGGTTTTTCGTCAAGCATACCGGCAGTGCCCCGCGCGCGTGGCGTGACGCAGAGCGCACGAAACTCACGGATTCGAACGCCTAGCCATCTCGGCAAAACCCGAAGGAGATATCCCGAACTCGTCCCGACCCGCTTCGAGAAATGGGACAGATTGCGGAAGCCCCAGTTGAACGCGATATCCGAAACGCTTTTTGGGAAATTGCCGGGGCGCGCAAGGTCGGTACGGCATTTTTGCAGGCGCCGCGTGAGGATGAGCGATGCGAGCGTGCTCGCGTCGCCTTCAACGCTGCCCATCTTCGGCCGCGCCAGCCGGGCTGCTTCCGTAACGGGGAAGAAGTTGATGGACATCACCTCCGCAGATGTCTCCTGATTCCACTCGCTGCGATCGCGACTGACACCCGCGCAATTGACGAGCAGGTCGATGCGCGGCAGCGGATCAAGAGGGCGGCAAGGGCGGCGGCATCTCTGACATCCAGTTCCGTCACGGAGCGCGCGATCCGGCAGGCGCTTGCGGACTGCCGGCATTCAGGCCCGCCACATGCACGTCGGCACCCAGTTCCGCAAAGGCCGACGCCGCCGCTGCCCCGATACCCGATGTGCCGCCGATGACGACGACGGTCTTTTCCTTGAACAGATCCGGCCTAAAACTCATGACAGCTCTCCTTACCGTCCGTCACCGCGTCTGTCAGGGGGATCTCCCGCGTGACGATCCGCGACGGATCGAAGAGGCCGCTTGCGATCATCCCGATCAGGTCGGGATAGATGTTCTGATAGCCAACGGAGGCGATGAGCTCCAACTCGCGGTTGACGATGTCGAAGCCATCAAGCGTCATCGGCCGATTGCTGAGCCCGACGAGGACCGCGCGGCCGCCCTTGCGCACCGAGGCAAGCGCCGCATCGAACGTCGATGGCAGGCCGACCGCTTCGAAGGCGACATCCACGCCGTCCGCGACGTTCGCAAGATCCTGATCCGTGGCATTCACGATGTCAGTCGCCCCGAGATCGCGCGCCAGTGCCAGACGCGTCGTAGAAACGTCGCTGACGATACCCCGTCTCGCTCCCGCGATGCGGGCGAGTTGCGCGATCAAAAGCCCGATCGGGCCGGCGCCGGCGACGGCCACGGTATCGCCGGCGCGCACGCGGCCGCGTCGCAAGGCATGAAGGGCAACCGCCGCCGCCTCCAGTACGGCTGCCTGACGATCCGTCACGGCATCGGGCAGGGGATGCAGCATGTAGGCAGGGACGATGGCCTCTTCGGACATTCCGCCCGAGCCATCAGACCGGCAAATCCCATATCGACACAGGGATTGTATTCGCCGCGCCGACAGGCTTCGCAGCGACCGCACCGATATTCCGGCTCCACCGCCACCCGCGTACCCATAGCGATTTCGACGCCTGCCGCAGCCTCGGTCACGGTGCCTGTGAATTCATGGCCGATCACGAGCGGCGCCGTTTCGCCGGAAAGGCGGTGAGGATTTTCAACCGGGATCGCATGCGGGCCGTTGGCATATTCGTGCAGGTCGCTGCCGCAGATGCCGCAATAGGACACGGCGAGGCGAACCTCGCCGCTTCGCAGTGGCCGGCGCGGGCGACGTTCGATCCGAACATCGCCCGCGCCATGCCAGACAGCAGCCAGAAAGCCGGTGTCGTTTTCCCGGGACATCAGCGGATCAGGCCGTTGATGTAATCTGCGCCGAGACCGACCTTCTCGTAGTGTTCGCGTGCCATGCGGATGTAGTCGTGCACGTCGAAAGAGCCGTTCGGCTCGCCGTCCTCATCCAGCCAAACCAGCGGTCCGGTGACCTTGAAATGCACCCGCATAGGCTCGTCGCTCTCATAGGCGATCAAAGTGTGTCCCTCGCCGGGCGTCTCGTAGACGAAGTCGCCGGCCGTCGCGGTCCAGTCGTGCTCAAGGTAGCCCCACTTGCCGGAGATCGTGTAGGCGAAGACCTCGTGCGGGTAGTAGTGGCGGTTCACGAGCCCGGCCTTCTTCGCCATCAGCACGTCGCACCACATGCTCTTCTCCGGAGAGATCCAGAGCGGCATTGATGAGACGGTTTCCGTGAACGGGACGTAACATTTGTCGTCCTCTGTCGGAGCATTCGGAAGATAGACTTCCGGTTTTACATCCGGTTGAAAGACCTTGGTGATGGGTTTGATGTCGCGCCAAAACTCGCTTGTCGCTGCTTCGGGGATGGTGTTCCTCCCTGGATGCCTTCGAGAACGCGCAGCAAAACTGCCGCCATCCCTACAATAGTGATCCTGATGGATCGGGCTTTGCTGAGAAGGACAGAGCTTTTTGCTCTGAGGGACCATTGCCTTTCCGGGCCGCGACAAGGCGATTTTCTGGCGCTAACACCGATATCGGCACGCACTGACGAGGGACATGCGGGAGGAGCCCGGCCTCCGGGAACGCAGCGTCTTGTCGGGCGAAACGCCGAAGGGAGGAACCATCATGGCGATACCCAAGGTACTAACGCGTCGCACCGCTCTCAAGGGGCTCGGCGTCGGGGCGCTTGCCCTTTCTGCTTGATCCTATCTGAGAGCCGCCTCCAACCCGACGATCCGCATCGGCTTCGTCAGTCCACAGACGGGCGCCATGGGCTCGTTCGGCGAGACGGATGCCTATGCGCTCGATTTCGTGCGCAAGCACATCGGCGCCGGACTGGACATTCGCGGCACGACCTATGCCGTCGAGGTCATCGAGCGGGATTCGCAATCGAACGCCAACCGTGCAGCGGAAGTGGCCGGCGAGCTGATCCTCAACGAAGAGGTCCAGATCATCATTCCCGCCTCCACGACGGATGTGACCTTGCCCGTCTCGGAACAGGCGGAGTTGAACGGCGTCCCCTCCGTTTCCTCGACAGCGCCCTGGCAGGCGGTGATCATGCCGCGCGGTGGCGAGGCCTTCGAGTGGACCTACCATTTTTTCTGGAGTCTCGAAGACATCATCGCGTCGTTCGTCAACATGTGGTCGAGTGCCGAGACGAACAAGAAGGTCGGTCTGCTGCTGCCGAGAAATACGGACGGCGAAGTCTGGGGCAGCGAGGAATTCGGCCTGCCACCGGCTTTGCGCGCTGCCGGGCTCGAGGTCGTCAAGCCGTCGCTCTTCGAGCCACGCACCAATGACTTCTCCGCCCAGATCGCCGCCTTCAAAAGCGCCGGCTGCGATATTCTTGGTGGGCTGGTCTTTCCGGGCGACTTGCGCACGGCGGCCATCCAGTGCGCGCAGCAGGGTTTTAAGCCGAAGATCGCCACCCTGACACTGCTCGACCGGAAACGGCTGGAACTGGCCCGCGCCATGGCCGGAAAGCCCAAGCTCTTGCTGCTGGACGAGATCGCAGGCGGGCTGACGGATGGCGAAGCCAAGGATCTCGTGACATTGATCGCGCGGCTGCGGGATCGGGGCGTGACGATCATCTGGATCGAGCACGTGCTGCACGCCATCATGGCTGTCGCCGACCGGATGATGGTGCTGAGCTTCGGCGAGAAGATTGCCGAGGGCAAGCCGGATGCCGTCATGCGGGACGCCGAAGTCCGCCGCGTCTATATGGGGATCGAAGCATGAGCGAGCCGCTGTTGAAGGTCCGCGCGCTCTGTGGCGGCTACCGCGATTTCCAGGCGCTGTTCTCGATCGATTTCGATGTGGCGAAAGGCGAAGCCGTCGCGCTCGTCGGCGCCAATGGCGCGGGGAAGTCCACCCTGTTCAAGACGCTCGTCGGCTTGCTTCCGGTCAAGAGCGGTTCGCTGACATTCAATGGGCGCGACATCGCCGCCATGCCCGCGCACATCCTATCGGGGCAGGGGCTGGCGCTCGTGCCGGAAGGACGTCGGCTTTTCAAGGGGCTGACGGTCGAAGACAATCTGCGCGTCGCCCTCGGTCATGCCCGCACCGTCGAGCCCGGCGAAACCGTCTGGACCCTCGAGCGTCTCTACGATCTCTTCCCGATCCTCGCCGAGCAGCGGCGCCAGATGGTCGAGAAGCTGTCGGGCGGTCAACAGCAGATGGTGGCCATCGGCCGCGCGCTCATGGCGCAGCCGAAGCTGCTTCTCTGTGACGAAATCAGCCTCGGCCTCGCACCGAAAGTCATCGGCGAGATCTAGGCCATGATCCCCAGCATCCGCGCGACCGGCACCGACATCGTCATCGTCGAGCAGGACGTCTCGCTCGCGCAGCGATGCGCCGACCGGGATGCCGCCACGCTTTCCGGCATCGATACGAAGTCTGTCTATGCCAAGGCGACGGCCGTGGCGGTGGGCATTCTCGGCATCGCCGCCGTCTTTCAGGCCACTCGCACGACCATTGCGCCGGCCGATGGCGGCAGGCAACTCATCTACGCCTTCGAGGCCGTCATCATCGGCGGCATGGGCTCCATCTGGGGTGCCTTCCTCGGCGCGATGGTTCTCGGCATCGCGCAGGTGATCGGCTCGCGGATCGATCCCGGCTGAGGCGTGCTCGCCGGACATCTTGTCTTCCTTGTCGTTCTCGCATGGCGCCCGCAGGGCATCATGTCCCGCAGTTAAAGGAGGAATTGCCACATGATGGATCCTCACCTCGCGACGGTGTACCGCCACACGCGCTCAAGCCGCATCGACATCGTTCTCGGTCTTCTCCTCGTGCTCGCCATTCCCGGCATGCCGTTCTGGGCGTCGAGCGGCCATATCCGTTGGGCCATCGAACTCGGCTGCTTCATTGCCATCGCACAGATGTGGAACCTGCTCGCCGGCTATGGCGGCATGGTCTCCGTCGGGCAGCAGGCCTTCATCGGCCTTGGCGGTTACGCGCTGTTCGTTCTCGTCACGCTTTTCGGTGTCGATCCGTTCCTTGCCGTCCCGCTCTCCGTCATATTGCCGGCGCTCGTCGCTGCACCGGCCTACATGCTGCTGCGACGTCTCGATGGCCCCTATTTTGCCATCGGCACCTGGGTGCTCGCCGAGGTTTTGAGGCTGATCACCGCCAATATCGGGGCGGTGAATGCCGGTTCCGGCATGACGCTGGAGGCGTTGGCGAAGTACAGTGCGCATCAGCGCGAAGTCGGCCTGACGCTGCTGGTTGCGCTGCTGCTGTTGCTCACCGTCGGCGGCACCTATTTGCTCCTCAGGTCGCGTCTGGGTCTGGCGCTGACGGCCATGCGCGACGATGCGGTCGCGGCTGCCTCGCAGGGCGTCGATGTCGGCCGCATGCGCTTCTCGGTCTATCTCCTCGCGGCCGTCGGTACGGGGCTTGCGGGCGCCATCTATTTCATGGCGCAGCTGCGGATATCCCCCACGAGCGGGTTCGATCCCAACTGGTCGTCCATCTGCATCTTCATCGTGATGGTTGGCGGTATCGGGCGCCTCGAGGGTCCGATCATCGGAGCGCTTCTCTACTTTTTCGCGACCCGGCTCTTCGGCCAGTACGGCTCCACCTACCTGGTCGTACTCGGCCTCCTCACCCTTGTCGTCGCCATCCGCGCACCTTCCGGCCACTGGGGACTGATGACCTGCATGCGCCCCTGGCCATGGTTTCCGACCGGCTACATCCTGACCAAGGGCTAGCGTCAGCCGTAGCCTCTCGACTCTGCCGCGGTAACTTCAAAGGCTGCTTTGTCGGATGATCAACCCAGGGACGATGTTGACCTGCATCGAGCCGGAGGCCCCGTTGAGAAGATCCAGAATAAGACTACCGGTGCGCCGTCCTATCTCACGCGACTGCGCATCGATTGTTGTGAGCGAGGGGACGCAGAGACCGGAGATTTCGTAGTTGCCGAAGCCACCGATGGCGATCTGGTCGGGTACGCCGATACCGCGCCTCTGGCACTCCGTCAGGGCGCCAAAGGCGGAGAGGTCGGAGACGCAGATGACAACTTCCGTATCGGGGTACTCCTGAAGAAGCCGCGCCATGGCATCGGCGCCTTCCCGCATGGAAATGGGCGGTGCGCCGGACGCGATCAGGCGAATGTCGTCGTGCCCATGCGCTTTCATGGCCGCGACAAAGCCGCGCCGCCGGTCGCTTCCGCGCGTGTCCCGCCCCTGGTCGCCGCCGATAAACGCGATCCGTTTGTAGCCGACCGAAACAAAATGATCGACCATGGCGCGCACGGCATCGGCGTTCGAGAACCCCACATAGTGGCCGATCGGCTGGTCCGGTACGTCCCAGGTCTCCACCACAGGGATCCGCGCGTTTTCCAGCAGCCTGCGTGCGCGCGGCGTATGTCGCCCGCCTGTGACCACGATCGCCTGTGGATTGCGCCGCAGCAGCTGCTCGATCAGTTGTTCCTCGACGTCCATGTCATAATTTGTATATCCGAGCAGTGTCTGCATCTTTCGGCCGGACAGGATTTCCGACAGGCCCGCGACCGTGTCGGCAAAGTTCGCGTTGTTGATCGAAGGGATCGTGACTGCGACGAAATCCGTCTTCTGCGAACGAAGGTTCGAGGCCGTCGCATGGAAGATGTAACCGAGTTCCTCAGCCGCCGTTAAGATGGCTCTACGGGTTTCCGGGCTGATGACGCTATCGGCCTTCAGGGCGCGCGAAACCGTCATGGCAGAGACGCCAGCCTTGCGCGCGACGTCGCTCATCGTTGGCGATTTTCGATCCGATCTCATGGGAGATTGTTTATCTTCAGGCACGGGCGCATGTCACAGAGAGGCGGTGATGCCACCGTCCACATAGAGGATATGGCCGTTGACGAAGGACGATGCTCCGGATGCAAGGAAGATGCAGGCGCCGACCAGTTCCTCGACCTTGCCCCATCGACCGGCTGGTGTCCGCTTTTCCAGCCATGCCGAAAACGTCTCGTCGGCGACGAGCGCGGCGTTGAGCGGCGTGTCGAAATAACCGGGCGCGATGGCGTTGCATTGCAGGCCGTACTTCGCCCAGTCTGTCGCCATGCCCTTCGTCAGGTTTCCGACGGCACCCTTGGTCGCCGTATAGGGCGCGATACCGGGACGGGCGAGCGCCGTCTGGACGCTCGCGATATTGATGATCTTGCCCGCACCCCGCGTGATCATGTGGCGGGCGACGGCCTGGCCGACGTTGAAGACGCTCGACACGTTGGTGCGCAGCAACCTCTCGAAAGCGTCAGCCGGAAACTCTTCCAACGGCGTGCGATACTGCATGCCGGCATTGTTGACAAGGATATCGATCGGGCCGACATCCGCCTCGAATCGGTCCACCGCTATGCGCGCCGCCTGATGATCGGTGGCGTCGAAGGCGAGATGGTCGACTGGTGTTTCGAATTGCGCCGTCGCTGCCGAGAGCTTCTCCGCATCGCGTCCGTTGAGTACGATATGCGCGCCGGCGGCCTGCACGCCGTGGGCAAGCGCAAGGCCGATCCCTTGCGACGAACCGGTGATCAGAGCCCGTTTCCCGGAAAGGTTGAACAGCCGTAGCGACATGTTTTTCTCCTGATGTCTCTCGACAAAGTCTTCTGGCTCCGTTTATGTTATCGATAACATAATCTGTCAAGGTATCCTCTGATATGAGAGCGCCGAACGCGAGAGCCATAATGACAAAGCCGAATATCCTTCAGGTCGGTCCCTATCCGGAATGGGACGAGACGCCCCTGAACGCCGCGTTTGTGGTCCATCGCTATTTCGAGGCGGCGGACAAGCATGCCTTTCTGGCCGAGATCGGGCCAGATATCCGGGGCATCGCGACGCGTGGCGAACTGGGCGCCAGCCGCGTCATGATCGACGCCTGCCCGAATCTCGAGGTCATCTCCGTCTATGGCGTCGGCTACGATGCGGTCGATCTGGCCGCTTGTCGGGAACGGGGCATCCGCGTGACCAACACGCCGGACGTGCTGACCAAGGACGTAGCCGATCTCGGCGTCGCCATGATGCTCTGCCAGTCGCGCGGCGTCATCGGCGCGGAAACCTGGGTGCGGGATGGAAGCTGGGTCGCGCGGGGACTGTATCCCCTGCGTCGCCGCGTCTGGGGTCGTCGTGCCGGCATTCTTGGCCTCGGTCGCATCGGCCTGGAGGTGGCGAAACGCCTGAAGGGTTTCGATATGCAGATCTCCTACAGCGCCACCCGGCCCAAGCCTGAGGCCGATGGCCTGACGTTCGTGGCCGATCCGGTCGCTCTCGCGCGGGACGTTGATTTTCTGTTCGTCACACTGGCTGCGTCCGCCGAAACGCGTCACATCGTCGGCCGCGAGGTCATCGCGGCGCTTGGGGAGGATGGAATGCTGATCAACATTTCCCGTGCATCCAATATCGACGAGGACGCGCTGCTCGACGCCTTGGAACAGGGAACGCTTGGCTCGGCGGCCCTTGATGTGTTCGAGGGCGAGCCCGCGCTCAATCCGCGCTTCCTGGCGCTCGACAATGTCCTCCTCCAGCCGCATCACGCTTCGGGTACCATCGAGACGCGCAAGGCGATGGGGCAGCTGGTTCGCGACAATCTGCAAGCGCACTTTGCCGGCGCGCCGCTTCCGACCCCAGTCCTGTGAGGTTGCCATCATGAAAGCCATCATCGCCCATGGCGCAAAGGATCTCCGCATCGAGGAGACGGCGGAAGAACAGACCGGTCTCGGCGAGGTCCGGCTGCGGCTTGCCACTGGCGGCCTCTGCGGCAGCGACCTGCACTATTATCATCAAGGCGGTTTTGGCGCGGTTCGCCTGAAGCAGCCGATGATCCTCGGTCATGAGGTTTCCGCCTATGTCGAGGCTCTGGGCGAGGGCGTTGACGGGCTGGAGGTCGGAGACCTCGTCTCCGTGTCGCCGTCCCGGCCGTGCCGTATGTGCAGATATTGCCAGCAGGGCCTGCACAACCAGTGCCTGAACATGCGGTTTTACGGCAGCGCCATGCCGTTTCCGCATATTCAGGGTGCCTTCCGCGAGACCCTCGTTGCAGACGCTTACCAATGTGTTCCCGCCGGCGATCTATCGCCCGGCGAAGCGGCCATGGCGGAGCCGCTGGCGGTGGTCTTGCATGCGACGCGCCGGGCGGGAGACCTGCTCGGCAAGCGGGTGCTCGTCACCGGCTGCGGCCCCATCGGCGTACTGTCGATCCTGGCGGCGCGGCGTGCCGGTGCGGCCGAAATCGTGGCGGTCGATCTTTCCGACTTCACGCTCGGGATGGCAAAATCAGCCGGCGCCGACCGTACGATCAATACGGCAAGCGAACCCGATGGGCTGGCGCCTTACGCGGTGGACAAGGGCACGTTTGACGTTCTCTACGAATGCTCGGGTGCCGCACCGGCGTTGCTCGGCGCCATTCCCGCCCTGCTGCCGCGCGGCATCATCGTTCAGCTCGGCTTGGGTGGGGACATGACCCTGCCGATGACGGTGATCACCGCCAAGGAGCTGGACCTGCGTGGCTCCTTCCGTTTTCACGAGGAGTTCGCCACGGGCGTCGCCCTGATGCGCAAGGGCTTGATCGACGTCAAGCCGCTGATCACACACACCGTGCCGCTCAACGATGCTCTCTCCGCCTTCGACATCGCCTCCGACCGCAGTCGGGCGATGAAGGCGCAGATCGTATTTTCCTGACAAACAGGGCCAAGGAGGGGCCAAGGAAAAGGCCGGCCTCGTTACCGGCTTTTCCCTGATTTGACATCCGTGCAGCTCCAATGACCCTCGGCTCCCAGCTTCTCCACGACCGAGAGTACAATGTTGCGGACCTCGATGACGGCCCTGCTGGGCGGATGGTTGACCGGCATATCCAGAACAAGTCGGCGCTGGAGGCCGGGCTTCACCAGCGTCGCGGTGGACAGGCGTTCGTTCTCGTGATCGGCGTAGACGGCACCGCGCCCGAGGATCGTGACGCCCAGTCCGGCGCGGATGGCGGCCTTCGTGCTCGCTACGCCCTCGATCTCCCTGACGATATTGATCTCGCGACCGAGCATCAGCGCCTGTCGTTCGAGAAGGATACGAATCCCGTGTCTGCGTGTAGGCAGGATCAGCGGCAGTCCGAGGGCCTTTTCGATCGTCAGCGTTTCACCGGGCGCAAACTGGCCGTTTGCGCCGACGGCAAACAGCACCTCATCGAACAAGGGGATGGCGGCAGGCTTGGCAACCCCCTCAAGGGTGACGGCGAGATCGTGGAGCTTTGTGTCCACCGCGACGCGCAGCGCCTGGCTGTCCCCCTCGCTGATCGTCAGCCGCACCTTGGGAAAGCGCTGCGCGCACGCTTCGATGACGGGAATGCCGAGGATCGGGCTGATTGAGCCGAGAATGCCCAGCGACACGTCGCCGCTCGGATATTTTGCCTGTTCCTTCGTCGCGATCTCCGCCTGATCGACGGCCCTGAGGATCGCCTGGGCGTGGGCCAAAAGCGTCTGGCCGGCTGCTGTCGCCGTCACGCCGCGCGGTGTCCGGTTGAGCAGCAGAACGCCGAGCTGCTCCTCCAGAGCCCGCATGTGCGAACTCAACGCCGGCTGCGCGACACCCAGTTCACCGGCTGCGCGGGTAAACGAGCCGAGTTCCGCGATCTTGCTGAAGTATCGCATCTTCAAGAGATCGAGCGTCATCGTCCCACGTACCATCCATATCGATTTTATATATCTATTATGCCCAATATATATTTGTTTGAATGCCCGGCAACCGGTAAATGTTATCCTACCAGCGAGAGGATGCGCTGTTGGTGAGGAACGACATGAACATGAAGCGAATTCTGGGGGCCGTCATCTTTAACGGCGCGGCCTCACAGCGAAGCTCACCGTAGTTTCTCCACAGACCCGTATGGCGGAACTGACGCAGGGGCGCGTCGATATCCTGGCATCGCTTCCCAGCGACAGCAAACAGCGTGCCGAACAGGTCAATTTTAGTGGTGCCTACATCGCCGGGCGGCTGACGTTCGACGTCAGCCCCGACCTGTTCTTCTCCCAGGAGGCGCATCCCGACGTGCGGGGCGTCCTCTCCTCCATCCACCGCAATCCCTGAAACAGTCGAAAGACCCGATCATGATCCATATCAAGCAAATCCCGGAACGCCCGAGCGCGGAAGACGTCAAGGCGCTTTCACCCTTCTCGCCGGCCACCATCCATGAGGCTCAGGGGCGTCGTGGCGCCCTGTCGTCGCGCATCAAGCCGGTCGATTACCGCATGAAGCTATGCGGCCCGGCTTTTACCGTGAAAAGTGCACCGCGCGACAATGTCATGCTGCAACTTGCCATCAACTATGCAAGTCCCGGCGATATCATCGTCGTCTCCGGTGGCGAATACGAGGAGGCCGGCTCCTTCGGAGACGTGCTGGCCAATGCCTGCCTTGCCAAGGGCATCGGCGGCCTCGTGACCGATACCGGCGTGCGCGACACACTGCAGCTCCGCGATCTCGGCTTTCCCGTGTTCTCGCTCAGCGTCTGCATCAAGGGCACGGTCAAGGAAACGCTGACCTCGGTCAACGATCCGATCATCGTCGGCGACGAACTGATCTATCCCGGCGACATCATCGTCGGCGATGCCGACGGGCTGGTGGTCGTCCGTCGTGGCGAGGCGCAGGCGGTAGCAAAGCTTTCGCAGGAGCGGGAAGACGCCGAAGCCGGCTATATCGCCGCCTACAAGGCGGGCAAATCGGTGATCGAGGTGAGCAATCTGGAACCGGTGCTGAAAGCGAAGGGCTTCCGGTCGGATATCTGATCTCATACCAAGTGTCGACGAAAGAAACCTATAGGTCCTATCAACGACACTTGGTATCAGGCCTCGGCGGCGGCCAGCGCCGTTTCGGTCATCTGCAACTCCGCTTCAGCCGGCTCTCGCGCCACACGGCAAACAGACCGGCTGCTGCAACGATGACGCCGCCCGTGATTGTGGTGATAACGGGAAGCTGGCCGAAGGCGAGATAGCCGATGACTACGGACCAGATCAGCGTCGAATATTCGAACGGCGCAAGCAAAGAGGCCTGCGCATGGCGCAGGCTCAACGTCATCAAGATCTGTGCCATGCCGCCGGAAATGCCGGCGGCAAGCAGGAGACAAAGCTGCGTGACGCTCGGCATCGTCCAACCGAAGACAGCCGTCGCCAGGCCGATGACGGTGGTGACGAGAGAAAAATGGAGCACGATGGCGCCCGGCTGTTCGGTCTTTGCAAGGTGACGGATCTGCACCGAGGAAACCGCGGAGAAGAACGCCGCCACGAGCCCTGCCGCGCTGCCGAGCAGCATGCCCATACCGATGACGTCAGCTTTGAAAATATCGAGATGCGGTGCCAGCATCACCAGCACGCCGGTAAAGCCGACCGCGACCGACGTCCAGCGGTAGACCCGCACAACCTCGCCTAAGAGCACGGCAGCAAGGATGACGGTGAAGAGCGGCGCGGCATAGCTTAGCGCCGTTGCGTCGGCGAGCGGCAGATAGGCGAGCGCGAGATAGCCGAAGAACATGCCGCCCGTGCCGGAGATGCTGCGGACGAGGTGCCCGCCGAAATGCTTCGTGCGGGTGAGGGCAACAAGGTTTCCCTGGAGCCCGAGCCAGATCCCCAGGGGCAGGAGCGCGCCGACCGAGCGGAAGAGCACGACTTCCCCTGTCGGAATCGCACCGTTCAGCCCCTTCACGCTCGCCGCCATCAAGGTCGCGCAGAGGGCTGCCAGAAGTTTGAGAAGAATGCCTTTTCCGGGGTTCATTGCTATTCACCGTCGCCAAACCTCCCGAACTGGCCTCCCTGTCGCCATTCACCACGAACCGTCTCGGACGCAAACCAGAAACGCGCTCCATCAAAACTTCGTCTGACCCCATCGCCCCATCGCTGATGTAGCAAGAATGGCGCCCTTCGCTGCGTCTGTCAGCGAACCGGGACCTTGCAAGCAGGTGGCGAATGGACCTCTCGAAAATCAAAACCCTGATCGACTTCGTCGGCCAATCCGACATCACCGAACTCACGGTGAGCGAAAAGGATACGACGGTCCGGATCTTCCGGACGAAGACGACGGGCGAAACCGCTGGCCCGATTTCTGCGCCTGCCGCTGCTGCCGGAGAGGCCTGTTCGACGCAGGTGATCGCGCCGATCTTCGGTGTGCTGCACGCGGCATCGGCACCCGGCGAAAAGCCGTTCGTCGCCGTTGGCGATATCGTCGAGGCCGGCCAGACGCTTTTCATCATCGAGGCCATGAAGGTTTTCAATAGCATTGCCGCGCCACGCACGGGGCGCATCGTGAGGCTCGCGGGCGTGGATGGCGCCGAGATCGAGGCGGGCGACCTGCTGGCGGAGATTGCCTGATGTCCGGGGACGCAACAAACGCGCAGCAAGCACGCGGCTTCGATACGGTCCTCATCGCCAATCGCGGCGAGATCGCGCTGCGGGTGCTCAGAGCCTGCAAGGATCTGGGCCTGAAGACGGTCATGATCTGCTCGCAGGCCGACCGGGACGCGCAATACGGTGCGCTGGCAGACAGGTTGCTTTGCATAGGCCCGGCAAGCGCCGGCAAGAGCTATCTCAATCAGGATGCGATCCTGCTGGCGGCGCGCCTGACGGGTGCCGGCGCCATTCACCCCGGTTACGGCTTCCTGTCAGAGAATGCCGCTTTTTCCAATGCCATCGAGACGGCCGGGATGGTCTTCATCGGGCCGACCGCCGCCTCGATTTCGACCATGGGCGACAAGATCGCCGCGAAATCCGCGATGATGGCGGCCGGCGTCCCATGCGTTCCCGGTCCCGATACCGCGCTTCCGGACGATCCGGCCGCAGTCCAGGCCATCGCCGCCGAGATCGGCTACCCCGTGATCGTCAAGGCGGCCGGCGGCGGTGGCGGACGCGGCATGCGCGTGGTGCACGAGGCGGGACATCTGCAGGAGGCGGTGTCGCTGACCCGCGAGGAAGCGCGGCAGGCCTTCGGCAGCCCGGCGCTCTACATGGAGAAATTTCTCCAGCATCCGCGCCATATCGAAATACAGGTTCTTTGCGACGTGCACGGCAACGCCATCTGGCTCGGGCATCGTGATTGCTCCATGCAGCGCCGCCACCAGAAAGTGGTAGAAGAAGCGCCCGCGCCCGGTATCGCGCCGGAAAGCATCGGCCCCGTTGCCGAAGCCTGCCTCACCGCCTGCCGGCTGATCGGCTATCGCGGCGTCGGCACCTTCGAGTTTCTCTATGAGGGTGGCGAGTTCTACTTCATCGAGATGAACACCCGGCTTCAGGTCGAGCATCCCGTGACCGAGATGACGGCGGATATCGACATCGTCCAGGCGCAGATCCGCGTGGCGCAGGGCGAACCGCTGGCGCTGGGGCAGGGGGATGTGGCGACCGAAGGGCATGCCTTCGAATGCCGCATCAATGCGGAAGACCCCGAAACGTTTCTGGCCGCAGCCGGCACCATCACCGGCATCGCCCTGCCATCCGGCCCCGGTATCCGGGTCGATACGCATGTCCATGCCGGTTACAAGGTGCCGCCCTATTACGACTCGCTGATCGGCAAGCTGATCGTGCATGCGCCGAGCCGGACGGAGGCCATTGCCGCCATGCGCAATGCGCTTGCGCAGACGCGCATCGACGGCATCGCCACCAACCTGCCGCTGTTGCGCGCGCTGTTCGAAGACGCGGCCTTTGCGGCCGGCGGCACGGATATCCACTATCTCGAGACATGGTTGAAGCAGCGGAGCGCCGCATGAGCAAGCTGGACTTCACCGATCCCGCCCTCCTCGACGCGCTTGCCGCCGCCCTGACGGCCGCCGGCGTGGACGGCATCGAGATCGAGCAGTCGTCGCGCACGCTGCGGCTGGTCGTAGAGGGGAAGACCCCGCGCGCGACGGTGCGCCCCCATGCCGGCAATGCATCAGCAGCTGATATCCTCACCGCGCCAATGGCCGGCATCTTCGACCTCGATACGATCCCGAGCGAACTGCCGCGAACCGTTCGTGCCGGAGACATTCTTGCCTGCCTGCGCATCGGGCCGGTGCTGGTGCCCGTCAGGGCCTCAAAAGCCTGCACCGTCACGCGGTGCCTTGTCGTTACAGATGCCCTTGTCGGCTTCGGCGATCCCCTGTTCGACATCGAGGCACGCTCATGAGCCGCGCAGCCAATTCCCTTGCCAGCCGACCGCTGATCCGGTCGCGACCCAAGATCTCGGCCATCGGCGCGCGGGCGTTCCTACTCGATGCGCCGGGCGAGTTCGACCTTGCCGCGCAACGCCGGATCTGGGCGCTGACGCAGACCGTGCGGCGGTGGTCTGACGTGATCGAAACCGTGCCGGGCATGACCAATCTGCTGGCCGTTTTCAAGGCCGTGCCGGAAGACCCCGACAGCGTGATATCTAGGCTGTTCGACGCCTGGGAACGCGCCGAAAGCATCGACATCAAAGGCAAGACGATCGACATTCCCGTTCATTACGGCGGCGCGCATGCGACCGATCTGGCCGCCCTTTGCGATCTCTGCGGTCTTTCCGACAAGGAAGTCGTGCGGCTGCATCATCAGGGCACCTATACGGTGTTTGCGCTCGGCAGCGCGCCGGGCTTCGGCTACCTGCACGGGCTCGATCCGCGCCTTCACATGCCGCGCAAGACCGTGCCGTCTTTGCGGATGGAAAAGGGTTGCGTCACCATCGGCGGCATGCAGACGGGCGTTGCCGTTCTGACCGGGCCGAATGGCTGGAATTCGATCGGCTTTGCCGACCTGCCGATGTTCGACCCCGCAGCCGAAGTACCAGCTTTGATGGCGCCGGGCGATATCGTGCGCTTTCTCCCCGAAAGGATCGAGCTGTGATCGAGATCGTCGACACCGGACCGCTGAACACGATCCAGGACCTCGGCCGGCCGGGCTACCGCGACATCGGCGTCACGGTGAGCGGAGCGATGGACCCGCTGGCTTTGACGATCGCCAATCTGCTGGTTGCCAACGATGCGGGAGCCGCGGCGGTCGAACTCCAGACATTTCCCGTGCGGATCCGTTTTGAGCAGAAGACTGCGTTCTCCGTCACGGGCGGCGGCTCCGCGGCGCTTGACGGCGAAACGCTTCCTCCTTGGTGGATGCAGATAGCATACACCGGCCAAATCCTTGAAATCCTGCCGTCGAAAACATCGGCCCGCGCCTATGTGGCCTTCGGCGGCGGTGTCGATGTGGCGCCGGTCATGGGCTCGCGCAGCACCTCCTTGCGCGGTGCGTTCGGCGGCAATCACGGTCGCGCGTTGCGCAAGGGCGACGTGCTTCGGCTGGGGTCTCCGGCGACCGGTGTCTTCCCCGCGGGCGGCTTCGGCGTGGTGCCTCCCCTGCGCGACATGGCATCGCTCTTCCCTGTGGCCGAAAACGGCGCCTTGCTGATCCGGGCACTGCCGGCCGGCGAACACGATCTGTTCGGGGCGGATGCCGAGCGGTTCTGGAACGAGGACTGGAAGATCTCCGCGCAGAGCGACCGAACGGGCTACCGCCTTTCGGGCAATCCCATCCGTCTGACGGAACCGGTCGAGATGCGCTCCCACGGCATCGTCGCAGGTGTCGTTCAGGTGCCGCCGGGCGGCGAGCCCATCGTGCAGATGAGCGATGCCAATACGGCGGGCGGATATCCGAAGATCGCCGGCATCGTTGAGGCCGACCTCTGGCGGCTGGGCCAGGCCCGCATTGGCACCCGTCTGCGCTTCGTGCGCGCGACGCATGCGGAGGCGCGGATACTCGACCAGGCGATTGCCGCCTATATCTGCGACGTCGGAACCACCGCGGGACACGTCGGGCGGGCGCTTAAGGCGATGGCAGGCCGATGACAGGAGGTAAATCCGTGAAGATCGACATAAACTCCGATATGGGCGAGGGCTTTGGTCCCTACAGCCTGTGCGACGACGAAGCCCTGATGCAGGTCGTTTCCTCCGCCAATATCGCCTGCGGCTTTCATGCCGGCGATCCCGAAACGATGGCGCGGATGGTGCGGCTCGCCAAGGCGAACGGCGTCGGCGTCGGCGCGCATCCGGGCCTGCCGGACAGGCTCGGTTTCGGCCGCCGCGAGATTCCCTCCTCCAACGACCAATTGCGCCAGCAGATGCTCTATCAGCTCGGCGCACTGACGGCGGTCGCGAAAGGCGAGGGCGTGCCCGTCGCGCATATCAGCTTCCACGCTGCCATGGGCAATATGGTCAATCGCGATCCCGTGCTCGCCGACCTGATGATGGACGCCGTCCGCACCGTCGATCCGAACCTCATCGTCTTTGCCATGCCCGACAGCATCATCGCGACAGCGGCCGCGCGTGCCAGGCTGAAGACGCTGCTGCTGTTCCTTGCCGACCGGGCCTACGATGCGGACGGCAAGCTGGTTGCACGCGGCCTGCCGGGCGCCGTCATCAAGCAGGAGGACGCGCTGCGCGCCCGCGTTCGGCAGTTCCTCTTGCACGGCACCGTCACCACTATCGACGGCGCGACGCGAGCCATGCCAGCACGCTCCATCCTCGTCCACAGCGATACGCCCGGGTCTCTCGACCTCGCGCGGATCGTGCGCAGCGAGATCGAGGCCATCGGCGCGACCATCGCCCCGGCGTCTGACATCGTCGAATCCTGATCCGGACCCAACCACAAAGACCGAAAGCGCAAACCCGATGCCCGCCATTGCCGACCGCCTCAAGAACGTCTCCATCTCCGCATCCGCTGCCATGACCCAGCGCGCGCGCGATCTCGCCGCGCAAGGGATCGGCGTCATCAGCCTGTCGGCCGGCGAGCCGGATTTTCCGACCCCCGCCCACGCGACCGAAGCGGCCCATGCCGCTGCGCTTGCGGGCGACACGAAGTACCCGTCGATGGACGGGACGCCCGCGCTGAAGGCTGCAATCTCGCGAAAATTCAAGCGCGACAACAATCTCGACTACGATGCCAGCCAGATCGTCGTCTGCGGCGGCGGCAAGCAGGTGATCTTCAACGCCATTCTCGCCACCTGCAATCCCGGCGACGAGGTGGTCATCCCCACGCCGTCCTGGATCAGCTACGCCGATATCGTCCGCTTTGCCGGCGCCGTACCGGTGCCCGTCGCCTGCCCGCAGCAGGCCGGTTTCAAGATCCGGCCGGAAGATCTGGAGGCGGCGATCACGCCCCGCACAAAATGGCTCTTCCTCAACTTCCCCAACAATCCGACAGGCGCCGCCTGCTCGCGGGAGGAGATGAAGGCGATCGCCGACGTCATGCTGCGCCATCCCGACGTCTGGATCATGACCGACGATATCTACGAACATCTGATCTATGACGGCTTCGAATTCTGCACCATCGCCGAAGTCGAACCACGCCTGTACGACCGGGTACTCACCATGAACGGCGCATCGAAAGCCTATGCCATGACCGGCTGGCGGCTCGGCTTCTGCGGCGGCCCGAAAGACCTGATCAAGGCAATCAGCAACGTCAACGGCCAGAACGGCGGGGGTACCGCGACCGTCGTGCAGGCCGCAGCCGTCGCCGTGCTCGACGGACCGCAGGACCTTCTGAAAGCGCGCGCCGGCATATACAAGCAGCGCCGCGATTTCGTGCTCGGCAAACTCGCGGAGATCGACGGCATCCGGTGCCACAAGCCGGAAGGCGCGTTCTATATCTTCCCGAACATCTCCGGCCTGCTCGGCAAGACATCGAAGGGCGGCCGCAAGATCGAGACGGACACCGATTTCGTCATGGCACTGGTCGAGGAACATCACGTCGCGACCGTTCAGGGTGCGGCCTACGGCATGAGCCCGTTTTTCCGCATCTCCTATGCCACCAGCATGGAGAAGCTGGACGAGGCCTGCGCCCGGCTTTCCCAGTTCTGCGCCGACCTGCGCTGACAGGGCCTTCGTTGATGCCGGATATCAGCCACGCGGCAGTTTCAGCCGCGCGGTGAGTTCCAGCAGGATATCCCGCACGGCCGTTGCGGGCTCGGACAGCGACATGCCATCCGCCACGCAGAGCGATAAGGTTTCCTCGATGCGCGGCGTCACCATGCGGCAGACCAGCGGCTCGCCGGACTCGGTCACGATCCGGTCCGCAATCGCCTTCGGCATGATCGTCGCGCCGAGACCGGCGCTGACGGCACGGGTCAGAGTGCGTACAATCTCCACCTCGCCGACGACCTTCAGATTGACCCGGCTGCGAGTAAAGGCGGTATCCACCGCTCGACGCACGAAGTTGTAGGCCGGTGGCATCAGCAACGGCAGCCCATCCAGCGCCGCGACCGCAACGGGCTTCTCATCCGCCTCGATGGCGAAGTTCGGATGCGCGACGAGAAAGAACTCCTCGCTGAGGATCGGTTCGAATTTCACGCCTTTCAATGGCCCAACGCCATGAATCAGCGCCATCTCCAGACGGCCGGTCATGATCATCTGGCTATAGGTCTGTCCGACGCTCTCCGTCAGATGCAGGAGAATGCCGGGATGCCGCTTTCGCGTTTCCGCCAGCAGATCGACCGACAGCGTCGCCGCGCTGCTGAAGGGCACGAGGCCAACGGATACACGGCCGGCCAGCGAATTGCCGGCGGCTGAGGCGTCGGCCTGTGCCTGGTCCATCTGCCTCAGGATAATCTGCGCATGGCGATACACGGCGTGGCCCGCATCCGTCATGCTCACGCCCTGCTGGCTGCGCAACAACAGCTTCTGGCCAAAATGCTCCTCCAGCGAGGCCATCTGCTGGCTGAGGGCCGGCTGGGCAACGTGAAGGATATCGGCCGCCCGCGTGATGCTGCCTGTATCCACGATGACGATGAAAGATTTTAAACGCCTGATATCCACGTGCTGCCTATAGATCGCTCCACTTACCGCTACTCTATAATCCTACCCTGATATTTCAAAGCCAAATCCATCACTTAGCAGATCGCTGCATTGTGCAATGCACGCACATTCTGCTGCATTTGCAAGCGCATGCCGGAGCGTTCTGCTTATTTTATGATCACCATAAGGCTTGCTTATTGCTCCAAAGATAATCGGTCTTATTCAGCACCGGACAGTTTGGTTACTGTGAAAAAAACGGACGGGGAAGGGAATACGAATGTCATTTTCCGACTACAGGACAGCCCTTGTTACCGGCGCTTCGTCCGGCATCGGCGCTGCCGTCGTGGAGCGGCTGTGCCGTGAGAACATCGAGGTGCACGCGCTGGCGCGCAGTGCCGAGCCGCTGAAGGCGCTCGCGGCGAAGACGGGCTGCGTCCCGCATGTCATCGACGTGACGGACCGCGCGGCGCTCGCCCGGCTGACGGCCGAAACCGAATTCGACATTCTCGTCAACAATGCCGGCGTCGACCGGCCGAAGAAGTTTCTGGAGGCCGACGAAGCCGACATCGATCTTCTCGTCGACGTCAACCTGCGTGCCGTTCTGCATCTCTGCCGCATGGTCGTGCCGGGCATGGTCGCGCGGGACAATGGCCATGTGATCAACATCTCGTCCATCGCGGGCGCCTACAATTTCGGCGGGAACTCCTCCTATCACGCGACGAAGGCCGGGGTGAGCATGTTGTCCAACCAGCTGCGCATCGATGCGTTCGGCAAGCGCGTCAGGGTCACTGAGATCTGCCCCGGACGCGTGGCGACCGATATCTTCGCGCATGTCCACGGCGACGATCCGTCCATCCGCGAACGCTTCATCGACGGCTTCGAACTGCCGGAAGCCTCTGATATCGCCGATGCCATCGCCTTTGCCATCGCTGCCCCCATCGCCGTCAATATCGGCCATATGGAAATCACACCAACGCTTCAGGTCATGGGTGGTCTGCAGACCGCGCGCCCGGAAACCGTGCGTCCCAAAGCGCCTGCGCCGGACCAGACGCCGTGAGCGGGTTCGACATCACCGCGATCCTGTCCAATCCGGACTATGTCGCAATGCTGATCGAAGGCATCAAGATGACCTTCGTGATCGCCATCGGCTCGTGGGTGCTGGCAATGACGCTCGCCGTGCTGCTGCTGGCGCTGCGCTTCTCGCCCGGCCGCTTCGGCAATGCCTTCGTTTCGGCTTACGTCTCCTATCACCGCAATGTGCCGACGCTGGTGCAGCTGATGCTCTGGTATTTCGGCATCTTCACGCTGCTGCCGGACTGGCTGACCTTCTGGCTGTCGAACCACAATGCCGAGGCGATCTTCGCCGTAGTGGGGCTTGGCCTGTGCCAGGCGGCGTATTTCAGCGAGGATTTGCGCTCCGGCCTTCGCTCCGTCGGCGTGGGGCAGATGGAGGCGGCGCGTGCGCTCGGCCACGGTTATCTCTCGGCCATGCGCTATGTGCTGATGCCGCAGGGGGTGCGTAACGCCTTGCCGCCGCTGATCAACCACAGCGTTTCCCTGTTCAAGAACAGCAGTCTCGGCATCGTCATCGGCGCGTCCGAGCTGACGCATGCAGTAAAAGAGGTCGAGAACCTGAGTTTTCGCACCTTCGAGATCTACGTGATCGGAACCGTGCTCTACCTGGCTTTCACCCTGCTGATCATGGCGGCCGGCGCCGTGGTGACCATGCGCACCGACGTCTCGCGGAGTGCGCGCGCATGATCACTGATATCGTCACGATCTTTCAGGATTACTGGCTGCTGCTGCTCATCGGGCAGTATCCGAACGGCCCGCTGGGCGGTCTTGCAAATACGCTGATCCTGTCGGCGCTCAGCATCGCGCTTGCTTTTCCCGTCAGTATTCTCATGGCTTTAGCCCGACTTTCCAAATGGCGGCTGCTGCGCTGGCCCGTTACCGTGCTGGTCTATGTCACGCGCGGCGTACCGCTGCTGATGCTGATTCTGTGGAGCTACTTCCTCGTGCCGCTGATGACCGGCGCGGACGTGCCGAGCTTCGTCACCATGCTGACCACGCTCGTCATCTACCAGGGTGCCTTCCTCAGCGAGGTCGTGCGCGGCGGCATCGTCGCTCTCAGCCACGGGCAGATGGATGCGGCGAAAGCACTCGGTCACAGCTACCTCGGGGCGATGCGCTTCGTCATTCTGCCGCAGGCGCTCTACAATATGATCCCGAGCATCCTCTCCACTTTCGTGTCTACCATCAAGGATACGACGCTCGGCTATGTCATCAACGTTCCCGACCTGACCTTCGCGGCAAGCCAGGTGAACAACCAGCTTCTGACGCAGCCCTTCCAGGTCTTCCTCATTCTGGCCGTGATCTACTACGTGATCTGCTGGAGCCTGACCCACGCCACACATCGTCTCGAACGCCGCATTACCCGCAGGCGTGCCGGCCTGTCCGCAGGCCGCACCGCCGCCGTGGTTGCGCCGCCGGTTAAAATCGCAACGGAGCAGCCATGATAAGCCTCGATCGAACAGGCCCGCAAACTGGACAGGATCCGACAGCCATCCGGATCGCCGGTGTCTCCAAGACATACGGCACCTACGAGGTGCTCAAGGGCATCGACGCTGAAGTGGCACGCGGCGAAGTCGTCGTCATCTGCGGCCCTTCGGGCTCCGGAAAATCGACGCTGATCCGCACGATCAACCGGCTGGAGGAGATCAACAGTGGCGTGATCACATTCGACGGTCAGAACATTCACGCGCCGATGAAGACACGGGACCTTAACCGTCTGCGCAGCCGCATCGGCTTCGTCTTCCAGAGCTTCAACCTTTTTCCGCACCTCTCCGTGGTCGACAATGTCTCGATGTCGCCCATCCGGGTAAAGGGCATCGCCCGCGATGTCGCCCATGACAAGGCGCTGCTGCTGCTCGACCGCGTCGGCCTTGCCGACAAGGCGACGGCCTATCCGGGCCAGCTTTCCGGCGGACAGCAGCAGCGTGTCGCCATTGCCCGTGCCCTGGCGATGGAGCCCCCGGTGATGCTGTTCGACGAGCCGACCAGCGCGCTCGATCCGGAGATGGTCGGTGAAGTGCTCGCCGTCATGAAGAGCCTCGCCAGGGACGGTATGACCATGCTGTGCGTCACGCACGAAATGGGCTTTGCGCGTGATGTCGCCGACCGGATCTGGTTCATCGATGCCGGAGAGATCATCGAGAAGGCGACGCCCGAAGAGTTCTTCACCCATCCCCGCCATCCGCGAGCCCAGCGCTTCCTTGCCGACCTGCGGCACTGACGGACGTCACTTTCTACCCCATAATAATCAAAGGAGAACAGCATGACCCTGACACGCATCACACTCGGCCTCGCTTTGGCAGCGACGGCTCTTGCAGCACCTGCGAAGGCCGATCAGCTCGCCGATATCCTGTCTGCCAAGACCCTGCGTTGCGCGACCTTCGCCGACGTTCCGCCCTTCGCGTCGCCGGATCCGAAGACCCGCGAAATGGCCGGTTTCGACGTCGATCTCTGCAACGCCATCGCCACGGAACTCGGGGTCAAGGCCGAAGTGAAGCCTGTGTCCGTCGAAGCGCGCGTGCCGGAAGTCAAGCTCGGACGCGTCGACATTACCGTCGCAAACCTTGCCTACACGCTCAGCCGCGCCGAGCAGATCCAGTTCAGCGACCCCTACTACCTCGCCAAGGAAATGCTGATCGTTCCCGATGAAGATCCGGGCAAGACGAAGGCCGACTTTGAAGGCCAGCGCATCGCCTCCACCAAGGGCTCGACCTCGGAAATGTCGATCAAGCTCAACAAGTCCACGCCACTGACCTTCCAGGATACGGCATCGGCCTACCTCGCCGTCCAGCAGGGCAAGGCGCGCGGCATGGTCGCCAACACCATGACGACGACGAAGTTCGTCAACCAGTCCCAGACCCAGGGCAAGAAGATGCGCATGATCCCCGATCCGATGATCTTCCAGCCCATCGGCGTCGGCATGCAGAAGGACCAGCCCGCGCTGACCGCCAAGATCAACGAAGTGCTTCGCAAGCTCGACACGTCGGGCGAACTCGGCAAGATCTGGGACAAGTGGCTCGGCCCGAACACGGAATACAAGATCGTGCGCAACGACAAGGTCGTTCCCCTCAGCGAACTGAAGTTCGAGCCCATTCCCTGAACGAAATGCCGATCGGCTTAAAACACAGGGCGCAGCCGATGCGCCCTGTGTTTTGCTATTTCGACCAGAGCGCTCTGGCGCCTACGAGAAGCTTTCCAGCACGGCCAGAAACGTATGCCGGTCGCCCTGTCCCTCGGTCAGTCGCACGCGCGCTTCAATGTCGGCAAGGTGGTGGTCCATGAGGTCCTGGGCTTTGCGCAGGTCCTTGGCCTTCAGGGCGGTAACGATGAGGCGGTGGTGGTCGGCCCCGCAGTCGTCCTTGCGCTCTTCCTCGTAGAGCGACATGACGAGGGAGAGGCGGGCGACGATCTTGGCGAGCATTTCGGTCAGGACCGGGTTGCCGGCAAGCTCCGCCAGCACGATGTGGAATTTGCCGGAGAGAACGGTCTTTGACTTTTCGTCGCCGTGATGGTGGATGTGCTCTTCTTCGTCCGTCAGCGTCTTCAGGGCATCCAGTTCCTCCATCGTCGCGCGCGCGATGACGAGGTCGAGGAGAAGGTGCTCCAGCTTGCGGCGGGCTTCGAAGAGGCTTTTCGCCTGTTCGATGCTGGGCTCGGCGACGAAGGTGCCGCGGTTGCGCTTGCGCTCCAGCAGATGATCGCTTTCGAGCACGCCGAGCGCTCCGCGCACGACGGTGCGGCTGACACCAAAATGCTCGGCGATGGCTTCCTCGAGGATCTTTGTACCGGGCTTCAGCGCGCCTTCGCCGATGGCGGCGGCCAGCGTGTTGCGGATGCGCTCCGAGACATCGTCATTGCCAGTCTCCGCCGTTTCCGCAGCGCCGCTGGTGCCCGACGAGGCTTTCGTGTTTTGCCGGCGCGGCTTTCTCATAGGTGTCTCCACATCACGTTGGCTTCCCGAACGACGGCAGCCCTTCTTTCCAGATATCCCTATGCCGTAATTCTTTCCATAAGAATGTTCCTGCGCACATCCCACAATCCAAAGGTTCGTTCCGGATATCGACGCCGGTTGCGCGCTCGACATCCGGAGCGACAATCAGGCCGCTTGCTGCTTCGCCTCGGGGGAGGCAAGCTCAATGCCCTTGTCCCGGCAGATCGAACGGATGTGATCGGCCGATTGCTGGATGAAGCCGATCGCGGCGTTGAACCCATAGGACTGGTTCTCATAGGTCGGATAGCCGTATTGCCTGGCTTCATAGGCCTCCCAATCCGGAACGGCGCCCGACTTTACCCGCGCCTCGTAGATATCCACCATCGCCATGTAGGCGGCGAGCTCGTCCTTTGTCAGATCGGGATGCCCGGCCCGCCAGGTCGGGTCGTCGATTTCGATGCACTGGCGCGGATTGGCGCGGCGCGGCTTGTCCTCGACCGACTGGGCGACTTCGAGCGAGAGGTTGAGGGCCGGGTTGGCGTCGGCGAGGATCGGCAGGATGGTGGCGAAATCGACGATGCCGCCGCCGCAGGGCCGGGTCTGGAAGTCGAGACCGCCGGGCGCCCGACCGACATAGGCGTCCTTGATATGCGTCTGGCGGATGTACGGAGCGAGGCGGCGGGCGGCGAAGACCGGATGCTCGCCGCGTTGCAGGCCGTTCGCCGTGTCGAACACCACGCCGACGCAGTCCTCGCCGACCTTCTCGATCAGGCGCAGGATTTCAAACGAGGTGATCTCGTCATGGGTTTCGATGTTCATGTGCGCGCCATTGGCACGGGCGACGGGTGCGAGTTTCCGCAAAACCTTTTCCATGCCGTCCAGCTGGTCCTGCCAACTTACATCCGTGCGAAACCGGTCATTGGCCAGCCGGCCGCGATATTCGGACTTGAAATTGCCCGGCGCGACCCACAGTTCGAAGCAGCCGATCGCCGCACTCGCCTCGATCATGCGGGTGAAGCCGGCGATGATATCGCCGCCGCCCGCCGCCCGCAGAGCCGGTTCCTCCGCGCTGCAATAGGGGTTGATCTTGCCGATGCCGCTTTCGAGGTAGAGGCCGAGGTCGTCGGCCCTGGCGCGGATGTCGCCGAGCGCGCCGGGATCGAGCGTCGGGCTCATGTCCAGTGCCGTGCTGAAGAAGATACCGGCAAGGCCCAGCTCCTTCACGTGATCGAGGCTGGCGAGCGGTCCGCGCGTTTTGGATTGAGGCAGCTTGATGCTGTCGATTCCGAGTTTCATGTCGAACGTCCTTTTCGTGTTTCCGGATGCGACGCACTTCGGTGGCGTCTTATGGGTATCATGGGTGAGGGAGGATCACGCCCGCGCCGGCGCGGTCGTCGCGCTGCGGTTCTTTGGCTGGAGGCTTTTCTCCAGGTAGTGCTGACCGACCGAGGCGACGGTGGTGATGGCGAGGTACCAGATGGAGGCGACGAACAGGAGCTCGATGACGAGGAAGGTACGGGCGTAGATCGCCTGCGCCTGCGTCAACAGGTCCTGCATGCCGATGACGGAGACGATGGCACTTGCCTTCAGCATGCCGATGGCCTGGTTGCCGGTCGGCGGCACGATGAGGCGCGCCGCCTGCGGCAGGATGACGGTCTGGAACGTCTGCCGCGGCTTCAGCCCGAGGGCGGTTGCCGCCTCGCGCTGGCCTTTGTCGACGGCGACCAGTCCTGCGCGAATGATCTCCGACATGTTCGCGGCTTCATGCAGGCCGAGCGCCAGGAAGCCGGCGAAGGCCGGAGTGACCAGATCGTTGATCGAAATGCTGAAGTCGCCGATCCCGATCTGCGGGATGAAGAGGGCGATGTTGAACCAGAAGAAGATCTGCACGATCAGCGGCACGCCCCGGAACCACCAGACGAATGCCGCGGCGATGACCTTCAGAACGAGATTTTTGGAGGTCGCCATTAGCGCGAGGATGCAGCCAAGCGCGATGCCGAAGATCATCGCCCCCGCGGTCAGTTGCAATGTCAGCAGCACCCCCCGCAAAATCGAGGGGTGAACAAGGTAGCGCGGGATCTCGGCCCACTGGATGCTCTGGCTCTGCGCGACGATCATCGCGAAGAAGGCCAGAACGAGGATCGCGCTGGTCCCGGTCAGAAACTGCCCCCATCGGATCGACCTGACGACCGGGGGTGCAAGGTGAAGGGATGTGGAGGGAGCGACAAACAGGGACATGGGCTCATTCCACCGGCATGTTGGCGGCATCGTTGACCTTGACGGTCTTCACCGCGAGCGGTCCGAGGCCCCATTTCGTCATGATGGACTGGTAGGCCCCGCTGTCGACCATCTGCTGCAGGGCCGCGACAACGGTGTCGCGCAGTTCCGGATTGTCCTTCGCCGTCAGCATGCCGAGATAGCCGACGGCGAGCCGGACATCCGGCAGCGCCTGCAGGCCCTTGCCTTTGCCGGTCTGGTTTGCCGTCGTGTAGACGCTTGTCGCGTAGCCGTTCACGGTCGCATCCGCCCGACCGGTGCGGACGGCCTGGAGAACATCCGGCATCTTCGGAATGGACATGATATCGATCGGCGTCGCGCACTTCGCGGAGGCCGCCTCGACCAGTTTGCCTTGAAAGGTACCAACGGGAACCGCGACCTTCTTGCCGCAGAGATCGCCCATGTCCTTGATACCGAGCGGGTTGCCCTTGATCGTCATGATCGTCGTCGCGTCGAACATATAGTCGATGACATCGACCTGCTTCTGCAGTTCCGGATCGTCATTAATGCCGGAGATCGAGATGTCGAAGCGTTTCGACAGGATCGACGGCACGATCGCCGCACCGGCACCCACATCCGTCATCTGGATCTCGACGCCGAGGATAACACCGAGGGCCGCCGCGAGGTCGGCATCGATGCCCACCAGCTTGCCCTCGTCGCTGTGGAAGCTGATCGGCGGGGTCAGGTCGGTCGCGACCTTGAGAACGCCGATCTTCTTGATGCCTGCTGGCAGGGCATCCGCCAGCGTCTGCGAAAGAGCGACGCCCGGCAGTTTCCCGATGTCCGTCTCCGGTACCATCTTCACGACCGCGCCTTCCGCAGCCAGCGCGGATGCTGCCGAAAGCGACATCACCGCGCATGCCAGGCCAGCCTTCATAAGTGTCTGCACGTTTTTCATAGGATGCCCTTTGACGATTCCGATTGTTAAGTCTCGAAAGCATCGAAGCAAATGCCGTGCCAACTTGTCATTTGTCCCGGTAAGCCACTGAAATAAAATCAATTATTTTACTTTATCGCGCAATCGGCAAAATATACGAAAGTATGTGCGAATTAAAATTTGCACATAAGCTGCTTGTTTTCTGGTCGTCAGCGCGTTTTTGAAGGCAGGAGGCCGGACAATGTTCATCCATGGAGGGAACAGGCGCATCTGCCATGTAACGTCCACGCGCGGCTTTAAAGGGACGGCGGATGATTGCACCCGGTTCAGGCAGGTATCGAAATGCTTATAAAATATACAATAGCGGTCAAATGATGCTCATGTGCATTTAATTTAATCTTTGATATTTTATTTACGACCAAATATACGAAACTATGTAAATCATAAATATATCATTAAAATGAGCCAGATACGAGATTTCCTCTGGCGTCTGGCGCGTTTGGCACGCCCCTTGCAAATGCCTTTGCATGAACACGATCGAAGCAACACGCCTGTCGCAAACGCCTTCACGCCCCACCGTGACGCGGAAGGGGCTGTCGATCGTCGCAACGCCAGAACAGGGAAGCCCGATGCCGGACATCGCAACAATGGCAGATCGCAAGCGGCTCAGCGTTCGCGGGGTCACCCACAGCTATGGCGGCCAGAACGCTGTGAGCGACATCTCCTTCGATGTCGAGGCAGGCGAGATTGTCGCTCTGCTCGGTCCCAGCGGCTGCGGTAAATCGACCGTACTGCGCGCCATTGCCGGGCTCATCCAGCCGAAGGCCGGCAGGATCGTTCTCGGCGATGACGATCTTGCCCATATCTCGGCGCGGTCACGCGGCATCGGCATGGTCTTCCAGAACTATGCGCTCTTCCCGCATCTCACAGTTTCGGAAAACATCGCCTATCCGTTGGCCTGCCAGAAGGTGCCGCGCGTCGAGCGCAAGGCGCGCGTCGAGGAAATGCTGTCGCTGGTCCGTCTTGGTGGCTACGGCAACCGTTTGCCGCGCGAACTTTCGGGCGGGCAACAGCAACGCGTTGCGGTGGCCCGCGCCATTGCGGCGCGTCCTTCGCTGCTGCTGCTCGACGAGCCCTTCGGCGCGCTCGACCGTGCCCTTCGCTTCGACCTGCAGGTCGAGCTTCTCCACCTGCAGAAGACGCTGGGCATCACCACGCTCATCGTTACTCACGATCAGGAAGAGGCGCAGAGCCTCGCCAACCGTCTGGTGCTGATGAACAAGGGCAATGTCGAGCAGATCGACACGCCGATGGCAGTCTACGACCGGCCGAAAACCCTGTTCGTCAACACCTTCATCGGCCAGGCCAACGTGCTGCACGGCACGGTCACGGAGTTGCAGACCGCCAGTACGAACATCGCGCTCGACAACGGTTTTCCGCTCAACCTGCCGCGCCGTCTGAACTTCACAGTCGGTTCCAAGGTCACGGTCACCGTCCGTCCGGAAGAGGTCCGTCTGTCGTCGCAGCCGGGTGAAAATACTCTGCCAGCGGCCGTCACCGTTTCCGTGCCGCTGGGGCCGACACTGGTCCACGACATGGTGCTCGCTGACGGCTCCGGCCTTCGCGCTTCCGAAGTTCGCGGTCCTTCCACCCTCATCCCAGAGCCGGGGATGACGATCTTTGCCGAGATCGACACCGCAAGGTGTCACGTCTTTCCGGCGGTGCCGGAATCCATGCCGTCGACAGAACGATAATCAACAGAGGTGAACATCATGCATGACTTCAAACTCAGCCGCCGCCATTTTGGCATGCTTGCCGCGGGCGTTGCCGCATCCGCCGCCCTGCCGTTCTCCGCCCGCGCCGCGGGCGGCACGGCCATCGCGGCGACCTTTCCCGGTAATTGGGAAGACGCATATCGCAAAGCGCTAACGCCCATCCTCGAGGCGGAAGGCTTTGGCCTGACGATCGCCCCGGCCATGGCCCAGGACCAGCTCGCCAAGGTCATGGCAAGTCCCGGCAACCCACCTTTCGACACGCTCCTGATGTCGCCGGGCCAGATGGCCATCGCCATCGAAAAGGACCTGATCCAGAAGATCGACCCCGGCCGGTTGAAGAACTGGGGTATGCTCGATCCCGCTTTCCAGGGTGAGTATGGCCCGACGGTCACCATCGAGGTCAACGGCATCGCCTACAATCCCGACATTGTGCCGAAGCCCAAGGGTTACCGTGACCTGTTCGAGAACCGGGCCTACCAGGGCAAGGTGTCGTGGACCGGCTTTGCCTCCAACACCGCCGTCATGGCCTATACCGAGATGGCAAAAATCTTCGGCTCGGGGCCAAACGACATGGATGCCGTCTTCAAGCTCTTCAAGGAGCATCCCGAGCAGCTTCAGGGCGTGGTCGACAGCACCAACCACCAGATGACGCTCTTCCAGCAGGGGGAAATCGCCGTGTTCATGTGCTCGACCGGCAATGTCGCGCGGCTGAAGTCGCTGGGCATGAATGCGGAATTCGTACAGCCCGAAACGGGTTCTCCCGCCGCCCCCGTCAACATCCACCTGACAAAGGGCGCCAAGAACCTCGACGCGGCTTATGCCTATATGGATGCCGCGATTTCCAAGGCCGCGCAGGACATGCTGAAGATGCCGCCGACGGAGATGTTCCCGACCAACAAGGAGGTCGCGCTGACGCCGGGCATCGAAGCCTACGTCACCCGCGATCAGCTCTCCAAGATGGTCTACCCGGATTGGGCGGCCATCAACAAGAACCGCGCGGAATGGATCCGCGCGTTCGACGCTCTGGCTGCCGGCTGAGGAGCAAAGACCATGAAGGCGAGCGGTTTTCCTTATGTCGTGCCGATGCTCATGCTATCGGTGGCGTTCTTCGCAACGCCGCTCGCCGTCCTCGTGGGCTTCAGCTTTTCCGGGCCGGGAGGAGCGACCGTCGAACATTACGGGCGCTTCTTCGGCGACGCATTCAATTTCCGGGTCCTCGTCTCCACGGCGCGGCTCGGGCTGGAAACAGTGGTGGGAACGACTTTGCTCGGCGTGCCCATCGCGCTCCTCTACTGGCACAGCGGCCGCACCGCCCGCCAGATCATCATCTTCCTGACACTCATTCCCATGCTCACGAGCAACGTCGTGCGCACCTTCGCATGGATCGTCATTCTGGGACGGCAGGGGCCGATCAGCGAGGCTTT
The DNA here is from genome assembly GCF_900067135.1 of Rhizobium sp. 9140. Lineage (NCBI taxonomy): Bacteria > Pseudomonadati > Pseudomonadota > Alphaproteobacteria > Hyphomicrobiales > Rhizobiaceae > Rhizobium > Rhizobium sp. 9140. The sequence goes on from NZ_FJUR01000002.1 coordinate 187,424, forward strand.
GATGGCGCTGGGCCTGACCGGCAGCCCGATCAGCCTGATGTTTACCGAGTTCGGGCTGCTGTTGGCCATGTGCCAGATCGACCTGCCACTGATCATCCTGCCGCTGGTCGCCATCCTCTCGCGCACACCCGTGCAGTTCACCGAGGCAGCGCAGGTCTCGGGCGCGGGTCCGTGGCGCATTCTCGTCACCGTGCTTCTGCCCTTGATGCTACCGGGTCTGCTTGCCGGGTGGATACTGGTCTTTGCAAGCACCAGCAGCTCCTTCGTGACGCAGGCGGTTATCGGCGGGGCGCGCAATGTCTATGTGCCGCAGCTCATCTACCGCGAGGTCGGCACGCTGTTCGACTGGCCGCTTGCCTCCGCCATCGCGGTCGTCCTTCTCATTTCCACCGGCTGCCTCCTGGTCGCCATGACGATGATATCCCGCCACAGGAGGCTGGTCGGCCATGCGTGACATGAAGGAAAATCCGGTCCCGGCTCTGCTCTACAAGGTCTTCGTGTTCGGCTTCGGCAGCCTGTGCGTTGTCTATCTGGTGGCGCCTATCGTCATCGCGCTGACGATGTCGTTCACCTCGGGACAGACGCTCAAATATCCGCCGGAAGGCTTTTCGTTCCGCTGGTACGAGGCACTGCTCGATCCGGTCCGCTCGGCGATCGAACACGCCGCCGCCTGGAACTCGTTGAAGATCGCCGGCCTTGCTGTCCTTGGTGCACTCCTCTTTGCCGTGCCTGCCACCATCGGCATGACGCGGATGCGGCGCAGCACCGTCGGCACCATCGAGCCTCTGCTGCTGGCGCCCCTCGTTCTACCGAGCCTTGTCTATGGTCTGGCCGCCCTCATCGTCGCGAACTTCGTCGGCCTCCAGCCCTCGCTCTGGCTGACGGTGACCGGGCATGTCGTGGTGTTCGGGCCGCTGATGTACCGCGCGGCCTCCGTTGTGGCGCAGGGGCTCAACCCATCGCTTGCAGAGGCATCGACAGTGATGGGCGCGACGTGGTTCACGACGCTGCGCCGGGTGACGATCCCGCTCCTGATGCCGGGCATTCTCGCGGGCGCCTTCCTCGTCTTCATCCAGTCGCTCGATAACGTCTCGGTCTCGCTCTTCCTTGCCGACGCTCAGACGACCGTGCTGCCGTTGCGTATGTTCGCGCTCATCGAGGAATCCCTCGACGTCCGCGTGGCCGCCATCTCCGGCATCCTCATCGGCCTCACCCTCGTGGTGATGCTCGTTGCACGGCGCGTCCTCGCGCCACAGAGGCAGCCCTGACCCATCCCTCTCAAACTCTGCCAAACGCTCAAGGACATCGCTCATGAACATACGTCCGACCCAGACAGGCGCCCACCGCATCGGATCGCTGCTTGCGGATTTCGCGCCCGATTTTGATTTCTCAGCACCTCTGCCGCTGCCCGTCGAAGAGTTCGAGGAGCGCCTGCGCCGCATCCGCCGGCAGGCCGTGGAAGCCGGGCACGACGCCCTTATCGTCCACACTGGCGGCGTCGGTTGGTTCCACACCTCGAATGCCTATCTCCGCTACATCTGCGACTGGATGCGCGAAGGCGTGCTCATCATCCCGACGGATGAAGACAAGCCGATGGTCCTCCTCTCGTTCTTCACCCAGTCCGTTCTTCTGCCGCCTGGTGGCGAGCCTGTCCTCGTCGAAGACATCTGGCAGATTGGTCCGATCGGCCGCGAATATGCCGACCGCCCCGGCGACAGCGTCATCAAGACGGCGGAGAAGTGCGCGGAACTGCTCGGCAGCCTTGGCCTGTCCAAAGGCCAGATCGGCCGCATCGGCGACCGGACCTCGCTGACATTTTGGGCCGGGCTTGAGGACCTGCTGCCCACGGCAAAGTTCGTCGCCGACAACGCCATCCTCGACCGCCTGCAGAAAGTGCGGTCGCCGCGTGAGATCGAGATGTTTCACGCTGCAGCCCAGCTTGCCAGCATCGGCACGCAGGCCGCCTATCATGTCGCCAGACCCGGCGTGACCGATCACGAAATCTACGCGGCCTTCAGCGTCGCGCAGATGGCACTCGGCGGTGAGACGGGCGACGGCTACCAGATCGGCATCAACGAATTCGGTACCCATTGCGGAAAGCCCTACGGCCATATCGTCCGCCTCGGCGACCTCATTAACCTCTACATCTCCAACGTGACATATCGCGGCTACACCGCGCAGACGGCCCGCATGATCGCGGTCGGCGATATCACGCCCCGTCAGGAAGAGGTGCTCGCGGCCTGCACCGATGGGGTGAAGCGCGCAGAAAAGCTGATCCGTCCGGGCACCCTGATGCGCGACATCAACAATGCGGCCTTCGAGCCGATGATCGAGCGCGGCATGCTAACTTCGCCCGAAGCGCGCGGCATGCCGTATAACTGGGCGCCGATGGAGGATGGCAGTGCCCGCCTCGTGCCCCGGCAATATGTGAAGAATATCGACTGGGAGGCACAGGGCCGCACGCTCATGCACCTCTACCCCGCAACCGAAGGCCCGCACAATCCGAACCTCGGCCACTCCGTCGGCATGGCCGGCGGGCAGAACAGCTTCAACATCTCCTCCCATAATTACGACAGGCTGGAAGAAGGCATGGTGTTCGTGATGCACACGCAATGGCTGGAGCCGCTGTCGGCAGGTTGCAACATCGGCGACATGTATGTCGTCACCAAGGATGGCTTCGAGAACCTCAGCCGGCACACGCCGCTCGAAACCCATCGCATAGACGCAGGCGCCTGACATGACCGATAACAAGCACCACACGCATTTCGATTTCGCAAAGCTCACCGAGCGCGAGCGCTACAAGATCCTGATCGGCACGGTCATTCCGCGTCCGATCGCCTTGGTGACGACGGTGAACAAGGCGGGCCGGCCGAATGCCGGTCCGTTCAGCTTCTTCAACGTTCTGACCCATGATCCGGCCATCGTCGCCATCGGCGTCGAGAACTATTCCGACATGCGCTTCAAGGATACCGCCCGCAACATCCGCGAAACCGGCGAATTCACGGTCCATATCTGCGATGACGCGCTCGTTTCCCAGATGGAAATTTGCGCGATCAAGTTTGCCCCCGAGGTCGATGAGTTGACGGAAGCTGACCTCGAAACCGTGCCGGGTAACATGGTGCGCAGTCCTCGTATCCTTGCCGCACCCGCAGCGCTGGAGTGCCGCCGTCACACGACCCTCCAGGTGGGTCCGGCTCGTGAGATCATCCTCGGAGAGGTCGTCGGCGTCTACGTCCGCAGCGACGCGGTCAACCCTGATAACCTGTACATCGACCAGCAACGGATGGACGCCGTCGGCCGCATGGGCGGCCACACCTATACGCGGACCCGGGATCAGTTCGACGTCAAGACGCAGACGCCGGAGGAATGGAGCATACGGATCGGGGAAGACCGGGGAATGCTAAAGGGTTCAAGGTGAGCGGAAGATCGTGATCTCGTCAGATCATCTTGGCGCCTCGGCCTCTCCTGACGATCGTGTCGATACCAATGTGCCGCTTCTCAACATCACGGTTTCCCCGAACCCTGCGCCTTTCCGCGGGGACATCAACACTCGGTCGCTATCCTCGCCTCGGTCTCCGCATCGAAAAGGTGGATATGTTCGGGCACAATACCGATCGAGATCCTGCTTCCGACACTCACGGGACTGCGCCCGTTGGTGACCAGAACGATTTCCGGCTTGCTGTTCGTGGCGATGTAGCTGTTCGACCCAGTGCTCTCGACTGTCGCGACATCGAGGTGGATCGCTCCGGCGCCGGTGGTATCAATGACGAGATGCTCGGGTCTCAGACCCGCGATCAGCGAGCGCCCACGGGGCACCGGGCGGTTGACCGGGAGGTGTTGTCCTTCCCCGAACGGGAGAATGATCGAACGCCCATCGTCGGCGGCGACCGCCGGTACGAAGTTCATGGCGGGCGAGCCGATGAAGCCGGCGACGAAGCGGTTGACCGGGCGATCGTAGAGATCGAGCGGCGCGCCCTGCTGCTCGATGATGCCTTGGCGCATGACGACGACGTGGTCGGCCATGGTCATCGCCTCGATCTGGTCGTGCGTGACATAGACGGAGGTGGCGCCCAGCCGGTCGTGCAGCGCGCGGATCTCCTTGCGCATATGGACGCGCAGGGCGGCATCCAGATTGGACAGTGGCTCATCGAACAGAAACGCTTTGGGATGCCGGATGATGGCGCGGCTCATGGCGACGCGCTGTCGCTGGCCGCCGGAAAGCTCGCGCGGGTAGCGCCCCATCAGGCCAGACAGTCCAGTTGTCGCCGCCACCTCTTCGGCCGCCTTCTTGGCTTCGGCCTTTTTCACGCCGCGGATGCGCAGGCTGTAGGTCAGGTTCTCTTCCACCGTCATGTGCGGATAAAGCGCATAGGACTGGAACACCATGGCCAGATCCCGCTTGCGTGGCGGCACGGCGTTCATCCGCTCGCCGGCGATGACGAGATCGCCGCTGGTGATCGTCTCCAGTCCGGCCATCGAACGCAGCAGAGTGGACTTGCCGCAGCCGGAAGGCCCGACGAGTGCGACGAACGACCCCTTGGCGATGCGCAGGTCGATATTCTTCAAGGCATGATAGGCGCCGTAATGCTTGTTGACGCCTGTCAACTCGATCTGCAGTTCGGTCTGGTTGCTCATTTGAGGGCTCCCGAGGTGAGGCCGGAGACGATGCGGCGCTGAAGCAAGACGAAGATGGCGAGGATCGGCGTCACATACATCGAGGCATAGGCCAGGATGTTGTTCCACTCATTGGTGTTCGGCCCCATGAAGGAATTGAGCCCGACGCTGGCCGGTTGCAACTCAATGCTCTGGATCATCGACTTGGAATAGACGAACTCGCCGAAGGCCTGCATGAAGATGAGGATGCCGCTGACGAGAATGCCGTTGCGGGCGAGCGGCAGGACGATGTTGAAGAAAGCCCCGATGCGCGAATTGCCATCGACGAGCGCGGCCTCTTCCAGCTCCATCGGCACGCTCATGAATGTGGAGCGGACGAGCACGACGTAGAAGGGCATGCTTTTTGCGGCAATCGCGATGATGACCGCCGTGCGCGGCGTGGAGAGAAGGCCGAGCTGCGAGAAACCAACGAAGATCGGCGTGATCAAAAGCGATGCCGGAAGGACCTGCAGCATGAGGATGAGAAAAAGGCCGACATCGACCCAGCGGTTGCGATAGCGTGCAAGCACATAGGCGCAGCCGGTGCCAAGGAGGATGATGATAGCGACGGACCCTGCCGCGATCACCAGCGAATTCCACATATATCGGCCCATGTCGCGGGTTTCCCAGACATAGGTGTAGACGCTCCATTGTGGATCACTGGGGAACAGACCGGGTGGGGTCGCGAACATGGCGGACCCGCTTTTCAGCGAGGTCACGTACATCCAGTAGAGCGGAAAGAGATAGATCGCAGCGAGAATGCAGGCAATTGCCAGCATCAGGCGGTGTTTCGACGTTTCGCTCATCCGCGCACCTCATGTCGTGTCGAACGCACATAGACGATGGCTGCGATCATCACGAACACGATCATGACGACCGAAATGGTCGCGCCCTGCGCAAAATCATACTGGCGGAACGACAGGTCCCACGCCCAGTACTGGGTGACGTTGGAGGAATTGTTCGGCCCGCCGGAGGTAATGGCCGCAAACAGGTCGAACTGCTGCAGGGTGAAGATGAGCCCGAGCGAGATGATGGCGCCGATGGTCGAGCGCATCATCGGCAGCGTGATCGTCGTGAACCGCTGGAACGCATTGGCGCCGTCCAGCTCGGCTGCTTCGAACAGATCCTTGGGAATGGCGGACAGGCCGACGGACAGGAGGATCATGTTGAAGGAGGTGCCGAGCCAGATATTGGCGATGATGACGGCCCAGAGCGAGTAGTTCGGGTCGGAGCGCCAGAAGATGTTGCTGTCGATGATGCCGAGCGCGTTCAGCAGGTAATTGAGCACGCCGAAGTCGCCGGAGAGGATCCAGTTCCAGATGGCGCCGACCACGAGGCCGGGCATGACCCAGGACACGAGGAACAGGCCGCGCAGCCATGAAGCGCCGGGAAAGTTGGTCCAGAAGAACAAAGCGAGCGAGAAGCCGACGATGAACTGCCCGGCGATCGACGCGACGACGAAGATTGCGGTGTTCTTCAGGATCGGCCAGGTTTCCGGCTGGGAAAACAGTGTCACATAGTTTTTGAAGCCCACAAACGGCCGCGCGAACGTGCCGAGGCTGAACATGTCCACTTCCTGGAAACTCATCACGACGTTGTAGACCAGTGGCAGGCCGGCCATCACGAACAGGAAGGCGAGGGGGAAGACGATCAAGGCGATATCGAAGCCTTTCCCGTCCGCCAGGCTGGAGAAAATGCGTTTCATCGTCGCTCCCATCAGAGCTTTTCCGGGCATCGGCGCGCGAGCGGCCCTGCGGTGATCATGCGTCGAAACAACGGTTCAAGTCGGGATTGGGCAGGTGAGGCTGCGTGTGAACACGGCACCGGAGGAGGCAAGCGGACCTTTGTCCTCCTCCGGGCACCATGCTCTCCGGGAGGAAGCCTGTCAGCCGAGAACCGACTTGATCTTCGCTGCTGCCTGATCGAGTGCGTCCTGCGCACTCATCTGGCCGGTCAGGGCGCCCTGGATAGCGTCCTGGATGGCCTTGGAGATTTTCGGCCATGCCGGATGGGGGCCGCGGGGCTTCGCATACTTCAGCTGCTCGACGAACACCTTCAGCGCCGCATCCTTCTTCTCGTTGCCGGTCGGGGGAATGGCGATGTCAGCGCGGGCGGGAAGCTGGCCGAAGTCCTTGAACATCCGGTCGTCCTGCGATGCGAAATATTCGAGCACCTTGAAGGCTTCGTCGGGGTGCTGCGTGGTCGAGAAGATCGCCCAGTTGAAGTCGCCCATGGCGGACGAGCGCTCGGCGCCCGCTTCCGGCACGGGCAGAAGCGTTACGGCCCAGTCGAACTTTGCCTCTGTGCTCATCCGGTCGAGTTCCCAAGGGCCGGATATGACCATGGCGGCGTTGCCGGAGTTGAACGTGCCGGTGGAATCCCACTGGCCGCGGGTCAGCGTGTCGGGCGAAGCAAGCTTCTCGTCCATGATGGTCTTCCATGTGTCGAGCGCCTTCACGGCGCCCGGCGCGTTGATCGCCTCATAGGATGCGCCGCCCATCTGCGCCCAGGGCAGAAACTGGAAGGTGCCTTCCTCGCTGGCCTTGGCCGAGAATGCGAGACCATAGACGTTCTTGGCCGGGTCGTTCAGCTTGCGCGCAGCGTCCAAAAGCTCCGCCCATGTCTGCGGCGGCTTGTCGGGGTCGAGCCCCTTCGCCTCGAACATGTCCTTGTTGTAGTACAGCGCGATCGTGTTGGTGGCCTTCGGGATGCCGAAGTATTTTTCGTCCCACATGACGGAGGCGAGGGGGCCGGGGAAGTAGTTCTCGGTCTTCACCACACCCGAGGCCGCGATCTTGTCGCTGAGATCGAGGAAAGCCCCGCGTGACGAGAACAGGGCGTGCTCCGGATTGTCGATGGCGATGATATCGGGCGCCTGGCCGGTGGAATAGGCGCGCATGGCCTCGCTGACGACGTCGTCGAACTGGATCTGGCGGTACTCCACCGTGATGCCGTTCTTCAGCGCATTGAAATCCTTGATCAGGTTCGGCGCCGGCTGGATGTCGCGGTCGAGCGACCAGACGGTGATCTTCACGTCTTCGGCATGTGCTGCCGGAACGAGCATGGAAGCTGTGGCCAGTGCGAGAGCACCGGCGGCAAGCCAGATTTTCATGGTCATGTTCTCCTCCTTGGTTACGGGTCTTCCTCCGTGCGCCAACCTCCATGGCGCCCGGCCGTCTTACTGCGGGTCGGTGACGAACGTTCCGCCCCGGCACCTCTTAAGATAGTTCAGCCCATGCACCTGGCCGGTCATTTCCAGCGCATCGCGGTAGACGGGATCGTGCCAGCCTTCGATGTCGATCGAGCCGGACCAGCCGGCGAGACGCAACTCCGAGATGATGTCGGTCCAGTTGCTGTCGCCGAAGCCGGGTGTGCGCATGAACACGAATTTCTCCTTGCCGAAGATACCGTGTTCGCGGATGACGTCCCAGCGGATCGTCGCGTCCTTGCCGTGGACGTGGAAGATCTTGGGCGCCCATTTGCGGATCTGCGGCAGCGGGTCGATCAGGTAGACCATCTGGTGGCAGGGCTCCCATTCGAGCCCGATATGGTCTTCCGGCGTCTCGTTGAACATCAACGCCCAGGCATCCGGATTGTGGGCGATGTTCCAGTCGCCGGACTGCCAGTTGCCGTCCATGGCGCAGTTCTCGAAAGCGATCTTCACGCCTTTGTCGGCAGCGCGCCGGCCAAGCTCGCTCCAGATTTGCTTGTAGCGGTGCAGGCTCTCGGGCAGCGGCTTGCCGCGAACCCGGCCGGTAAAGCCGGCAACGCAGGTGGCCCCGAAGTGATGCGCGTTGTCGATGCAATCCTTCCAGCCCTGCAGCGTCTGGAGGTCGAGGTCCTCCTCCTCCAGCGGGTTGCCGAACATGCCGATGGTGGAGATCGTGATATCGCGATCGCCTATCGCCTCCCGGCAGCGCTTGCCAAGCTCAGCAAGATCCTGCCCGTTGGTGGTTTGCCAGAAAAACGGTTCGAAACTTTCGAAACCGAGGTCGGCGATCTGCCCGATGCGGGCGGCCGCCTGACCGGCGCTCGCGCTGATCATGGTGCCGACGCGGATGGAGTTTGCGGGGTTGCTCACGGGTTCTGTCCTTGTGCTGAAAGATCGACGGCGAGGCCGGTCCGGGCGCTTTCGATGGCGCCGAAGACCATCGAAAGGCTCTTGATGTTGTCGTGACCGATCGTCTCCGGCTCGCTCCCGGTGTCGATCGCGTGGATGAAGTCGAGGAGGACGCTGGCGTGCCCTTGCGTTTCCGCCTCGTTGGACGCCTCCGGCATCGGCAGCGACCGCGCGCCGTGAAGAAGGCCCGGCTCGTGGCCGGAGACGGTGACCTCGAACGTATCCTCGCCATCCCAGGTCAGCATGCCGTTTGCGCCGACCAGCCGCCATTCGCTCTCCCAGCTCGTGCGCCGACCTTCCGCGCACCACGAGCCGCGATAGGTGAAGACGGCATCGTCGGACAGCTTGAAGATCGCGTTGGCAGCGGCGCCGTGCGCGTACCAGGACCCGGCCGGGTTGGTTTCCACGCAGTAGACCGACAGCGGTACCTTGCCGGACACGAAGCGGGCAGCGTCGAAGGTGTGGATCGCCATGTCGAGCAGCAGGACGTTCTGCATCTCGTCACGGAAGCCGCCGAAATGCGGTGCGAGAAAGAAGTCGCAGTGGACAGCCGTGAGGTCACCGATCGCGCCGCTCTCGACCAGGCGCTTCATGCGACGCACACCGGAAATGAAGCGCCGGTTCTGGACGACGGCATGGATGCGGCCGGCCTTACGGGCCAGATCCAGAAGATCCCGCGCCTCATCGAGCGACGTGGCCATCGGCTTTTCGCTCAAGACATGGCACCCGTGCGCCAAAGCTGCTGAGACGACCGCGCGACGGGCCGCGGGGATGACAACGTCGAAGACGAGCTGCGGCCGCGTTGCCTCCAGCATTGCGGGAAGGTTCATGCCAACCGCGGCATCGGTCAGTCCGAACTCTTGTGCAAGCGCTTCCGCCGTGCCGCGATCGAGATCGACGAGGCCAACGATCTCGATGCTGCTCTTCAAGAGCGGGTTTCCGGCCAGTGCCCGAAGCCAGCCTTTGGCCATGGCTCCGCACCCGCATAAAACGGCTTTGTATCCTGTCACTGAAGTCCTCCCGAACGGGATCGAAACTCCTCTTCCGATCTCCGTAAACGTTTACGAGACTATGGACAGGATGGGGTTCGTGTCAATAGGATTTGTGGGAAGACGAAGGGTGGGACATCGGTGGTGGTGAAGGGCATACGGCAGTTGGCCGATCATCTGGATATTTCGATCGGCACGGTTTCACGCGCTTTGAACGGAAAAAAGGACGTCAACGAGGAGACGCGACGGCGGGTTCTGGAGGCGGCCGAGCGCCTCGGTTACGTCGCCAACCAGTCCGGCCGGGCGCTGCGCAAGGGGTCCACGGGTGTGATCGGCTTCATGATGCAGACCGGCCACGAGATCACGGGGCAGGGGGATACGTTCTTCATGAGCGTCTTCGACGGCGTGCAGACCGTGTTCGCCCGACACGGGCTGGATCTTGTCGCGCTGCTCTGCTCCTCCGAAGAGGATCCGGACGCCTACCTGGAGCGTGTCGTCGCGCGCGGATTTGCAGATGGCATCATGCTGTCGGCCACGCGGCGGATCGACCATCGTTTCGCCCTGCTCGACCGGCGCAAGATCCCTTTCGTCTCCCTCGGCCGCAGCCTGACGGATGTCGGGCAGCCCTTCATCGACCTCGACTTCGAGGGCATGGCGACGACCGTGATGACGCGACTGGCGACACGCGGCCATCGCCGCATCGCGGTGCTGCGCCCTCATGACGATCTCAATCTCGGCCATGTCTTCGTTGCGCGTTGCCGAGAAGTCTTGGCAGAGTACGGGCTTGTGCTGGAGGACGACTTGATCTTCAACGCCTCGCCGAACGAAGCGGGCGGCTATCGCATAGGGCAGGAGCTCGCTCGCCATCCCAACCGCCCCTCGGCTATCGTCGTGCTGAACGACGGTAGCGTCACCGGCCTGTTCCATGGTCTGGAAGCCGCCGGCCTCACCCCCGGCAACGACATCGCCGTCATCGGTCTCCACAGCCCGCAGGCCCGATATCTCTCGCCGCGACTGACCTGTTTCGACCTGTCGCTCCGGGACCTGGGCATCTCACTCGCCGAAACCCTCCTCGCCAGCATGCCGGCCTATGCCACGCTTTACCCAGATGCCGCGCATCGCCAACTCTGGCCGTTGACGCTAATCAATGGCGAGAGCGGGTAGAAGCGCCTTCTCCAAAGTCCGGGGGCCGAATCGGGCGCATCGCCTCTCCTTCAGATGAGCGGCTTCAGACCGACACCCAACGCCGCTCCCGATAGGACTGCGCCATGGCGTGGACGCTGCGCTCTATTCGCAGGCCATCCTCGAAGCTGACTGTGGTGGAAGGGTTGCCGGCGATGGCGTTGATAAGCTGGTGGCACTCGATGGTCTTGAGGTCGTTGAAGCCGAGGCCGTGGCCGGGGGCGGGGATGAAGCGGTCGTAGGGCGGATGGATCGGGGCCGTGAGCACGCGGGCGAAGCCGCGCGTCGCTTCGGGGCCATCGGTCGTGTAGAGTTCGAACTCGTTCATGCGCTCCTGATCGTAGAGGATCGACCCCTTCGAGCCGAAGATCTGCAGCGCGATGCGCCCCTTGCGGCCCCAGGCGGAGCGGTTGGCCATCAGCACGGCGGAAATATTCCCTTCGAGTTTCAAGAGCACGCTGGCGACGTCGTGGTTCTCGACCTCCCGTCGCGTGCCGTCTTTCATAGGACGATCGGCATAGGGCTTGCCGAGATCGGCGATGACCTCCTGCACATGGCCGAAGAGATGCCAGAGGAGCGACAGCGGATGGACAGCGAAATCGTCCAGAGCGCCATAGCCGGAGGCCGCCTCGCTCTTCCAGTAAAAGAGGGCTTCCGGATCGGCCATGAAGTCCTCGTCCATCTCCACGCGCACGTGGTTGACCGTGCCGATCGTGCCATCCGCGATCAGGCGGCGGATCTGGGCGATGGCCGGATTCTGAATGTAGTTGTAGCCGAGAATGGCGATCTTGCCCGTCTCGCGGGCGGCCGCCAGCATGGCTTCGGCGTCGGCAAGAGCCGGCGCCATCGGCTTTTCGCACCAGACATGCTTGCCGGCTTCGAGCGCGGCAATCGCCATCTCCGGATGAAAAGCATTGGGCGTGGTGATCGAGATGACATCGACCTCTGGGTCGGCAAGAAGGTCACGCCAGTTGCCGGTCGATTTTCGGAAGCCGAAGGCGCTGGCACGGTTCGCCGCCATGTCGGCATTGGCTTCGGCCAGGTAGACCAGGTTCGGAGCGGGAACGTCTCCGAAGATCTGGCGGACGCCGTTCCAGGCAAGCGCATGGCACTTTCCCATATAACCGGTTCCAATCAGGCCGACGCCTAGAGCTTTCATGTTTGTCTCCCGAGTGGGTTTGGTCGCAGTGCTGAAGGTGACTGCTGAAATGCTGGGAAGGCCTCCATAAAGGTGCGGCAGCGACAGCGCCAGCCTTATGGAACGGTTGATACCTGCAGGTCAGCCCTTGGAACGTTTTTTCTGACGATAAACATCGACGACGACGGCGGTGACGATGATGAGGCCCTTGACGATTTCCTGGTAGTAGGCGTCCACCCGGAGGAAGGTGAAGCCCGAGGTCATGACGCCGAGGATGACCGTGCCGATGACCGTGCCGGTGATGCGGCCGACGCCGCCGTTCAGCGATGTGCCGCCAATGACGGTCGCAGCAATGGCATCGAGTTCATACATCACACCCATGCCGGACTGTGCGGTCTGGGCGCGGGCAGCCGTGACCACCCCGGCGAGACCGGCCAGCATGCCGGCAATGGCGTAGACCTTGATCAGGTGGCCTTCGACATTGATGCCGGAAACGCGCGCGGCCTGCATGTTGGCGCCGATCGCATAGGTGAACTTGCCGTAGCGGGTGTAGCGCAGGGCGATGTGGAAGATGAGTGCGACGACGAGGAAAACGATGACCGGCCAGATGCCCGTGCCGATGAAGTTGAATTGGTCGGTGAGCCCCGAGACGGGCTGGCCCTTCGTGTACCACTTGGAAATGCCGCGGGCCGAAACCATCATCCCGAGCGTGGCGATGAAAGGCGGTATCTTGGTGCGGGCAATCAGCTGCCCGTTGACGAAACCGGCAAGAAGACCGATGCCGATGCCGAGCGCGATCGGCACGATGAAGGGCATGTCGGTCAGCGAGGGATAGACCGCGCGCGGCCAGGTGGACGCCTGCGCGACGCTGGCCGAGATCATCGCCGTCATGCCGACGACGGATCCCGAGGAAAGGTCGATGCCGCCGGTGATTATGACCTGCGTGACACCGACGGCGATGATGCCGATGACCGAGACCTGCAGGATCATGATCGTCAAGCGCTGCGTGTTCATCAGGAAGCTCTGGCCGATGAAGATCCAGCCGAGCAGTTCGTAGACGAGCGCGATGGCGATCAGCACGAGGAAGATGTTGAACTCGGACGGCAGTTTTCGCCGCGAGTGCGGCGAGACGGGCGACGTGCCGTGCACGGCTTCATTGTTGGCCATTGATAGTATCCTCCCTGACGCGATGGATAAGCGGCGTGAACGGCGCGCTCAGCGCGCTGCCAGCTCCATCACCTTGATTTGCGTGGCTTCGGCACGATCGAGAAAGCCGGTGACGCGGCCTTCGTGCATCACCATGATGCGATCGCTCATGCCGAGAACTTCGGGCATTTCCGACGAGATCATGATGATCGCGACGCCGTTGCGCGCCATCTCGCTGACCAGGCGGTGGATCTCGGCTTTGGCGCCGACATCGATCCCGCGGGTCGGCTCGTCGAGAATGAGAATACGAGGATCGGTGAGCATCCACCGCCCGATGAGCGCTTTCTGCTGGTTGCCGCCCGACAGATTTTCGATCCGCTCGTCCAGATTGGGCGTCTTGACGCGCAGCTTGCGCGCCATATCCTCACATTTTTCGGCAAGCGCCGTTTGTTGCACGAAGCCGTACTTGACGAATTTGTCCTGTAGAACGGCGATCTGCATATTCTCCAGCACGTTGAGGATCAGCAGGCAGCCGGTGTCCTTGCGGTCTTCGGTCAAAAACGCCATGCGATTGGCGATGGCCTTGGTCGGCGTGTCGATGACGACGTCGCGGCCGTTGATGGCGATCGTGCCCGAAGTCGCCGGGGTCACGCCGAAAAGCGCTTCGGCGACATTCGACCGGCCGGAGCCGACGAGGCCGGCAATGCCGAGGATCTCGCCTGCGCGCACCTCGAAGGAAATATCGGTGAAGACGCCGCGCAGCGACAGGTTCTCGACTGCAAGAACGGTCTCGCCGATCGGAACCTCTTCCTTCGGAAACATCTGAGTGATTTCGCGCCCGACCATCATGCGGATGATGTCATCGCGCGTGACGTCCGTGGAGGCGTGCGTGCCGATATATTTGCCGTCGCGAAATACAGAAAACTCGTCCGCGATCTCGAACAGCTCGTTCATTTTATGAGTGATGTAGACGATGCCGATACCCTGTTCGCGAAGGCTGCGGATGATGGCGAAGAGGTGATCCACCTCGCGCTCGGTGAGCGCCGATGTCGGCTCGTCCATGATCAGGACGTCGGATTCGTAGGAAACGGCCTTGGCGATCTCCACCATCTGCCGGTTCGCCACCGAGAGGTCGCCGACCAGGGCCTGCGGATCGAGCGCGATGTTCAGACGTTTGAAGAGGTCGGCGGTCTGGCGGTTCATGGCGCCGTGGTCGATCAGTCCGAAACGCCCTTTGGGCTCTCGGCGGATCCAGATGTTTTCCGCAACCGTCATGAACGGCATCAGGTTCAGTTCCTGATGGATCATCGCAATGCCGTTTTCCAGGGCATCCAGCGGCGAGGCGAGCTCGATATCGACACCCTTCAGGCGAACTTGGCCGCGATCCGGCCGGTAGATGCCGGCAAGAATCTTCATCAGCGTCGATTTTCCGGCGCCGTTCTCGCCCATCAGCGCATGGACCGTACCGCGCTTCAGCCGGAAGGTAACGTCATCGAGGGCGACGACGCCGGGAAACTCCTTGCGGACGCCCTCAGCCGTCAGCAGAAATTCGGCATTGGGAATGGCGCCGCTCTTGCGCACCGCGGCCATCGTCGACGGGCTGACCATCGTTATTCTCCTCGAAAGACCTTCCACCCGTCCGGTAAACGAAGGTACCGGGCGGGCATCCTCTCTGGGTCATTGCGGCAGTGTCCGATGGCGCGGTGTCGCCGCTTTGCCCGGACCTGCGCACATCGGACTGCGGGTGGTGCCCGCAGTTCCTCGTCAGGCCTTAGTTCTTGGCCTGGTAGTCCTTGAGATTGGCGGGCGTGACGAGTTCGAAGGGGATGTAGACCTTCTTTTCCACGGTCTCGCCCTTGACCAGCTTCAGCGCAGCATCCACGGCGCCCTTGCCCTGGCCGGCAGCGTTCTGGAAGACGGTGACGTCGAGGTCACCGGCGGCCATCGCTGCGAGCGCGTCCTGCGTCGCATCGACGCCTGCAATGACGACCTTGTCCATCGGACGGCCGGCCGCCTTCAGGGCCTGCATCGCGCCGATCGCCATCTCGTCGTTGTTGGCGATCACAGCGTCGAACTCGGTTCCGGCCGACAGCCAGTTGGTGATGAGGTCGGCGCCCTCGGTGCGCTGCCAGTTTGCGGTCTGCTCCTCGACAATGGAGATGCCCTTGCAGGCATCCGTCGCCAGAACGTCGTGCACGGCGGCGGTGCGCATGCGCGCACCCTGGTTGGACAGCTCGCCCATCATGACGACGGCCTTGCCCTTACCGCCGAGAAGACGGCAGACTTCCTGCGCTTCGAGCGTGCCGGCGACCGTTTCCTCGGAGGCGACGAAGGCTTGCTTGTCCGGCAGGGCATCGAGATTTGCCGGCTGGCGGTTGACGTAGACGAGCGGGATCTTCGCGTCGGAGGCGATCTTCGACATGGCGGCGGTCGCGTCGGTATCGACCGGGTTGACGATGATCGCATCGACGCCGGCGGCGATGAAGTTCTGAATCTGGCTCTGCTGCTTGGCGACGTCGTTCTGGGCGTCCTCGATCTGCAGCGAAACGCCGTTCAGCGTCTGCGCGTAGTCGCTCATGCCGTTGCGCAGAACGGTCAGAAAGTTATCGTCGAACTTGGCAATAGACACGCCGATGGTCTCGGCATGTGCTGCCGTCGAGAGCATCACGGCAAGCGCCGCGCTGAAAATGATCGTCTTCATGTTTCCTCCTCAGGCGGGTGTCCGGTCGCACCCCGTTATCCGGATCTCCCAAAACGGGCTCCTCAATGTCCGCAGGCGCAACGCCAAAACGGTACAAAACAAACAAAATAAATCCTCGTGGAATGTTTATTCCATTATTTGTATCCGTCGTCAAATTGAATCTTCGCGATGTCTTCTGGATGGTTTGCAGAGGAGGTCGGAAGGGCTTCCCGTTGTAGATGCAAGAAGGGGCGGGACCTCTCGGTCCCGCCCCTATCCGTTGAGTGGCAAAGCGTTTGTGTTTCGCCTTGGTCAGTTTGCGGCGCGCAGTTGAAGGCGCGAGACGCCGGCGGCGACGTTGAGACCGGTGCCGGCCTGCGTGCTCAGCGGCTGGAGACCGAAGTTCTTCGAATTGCCGCCGACAAGGGCGTTTGCGCCAAGGCCGAGGCCAACGGCGGCGCTCGCCGATGCGCCGACATAGGTGCCGGCAAGGCTGCCCTGCCCAATGGTGGTCGGGACCGTGTTGACGACGATCCAGCTGAGATAGGACTTGCCCGTCACGCCGACGTCGATGCCGAGCTTACCGATCGTGCCGGTGTAGCGCTCGGTCTTTCCGCCGCGCTGCCTGAAGGTGCAATCCACAGCCTTGCTCGACCCGATGAGCAGGCCGATCCCGCCGGCGACCTCGCAGGACAGCGTGCCCAGACGTTCGCGAGGCTCGTCAGCGACCTGCCTGCCATGTTGCTTCTTCGACGGGGTCATGTCGGCCGCCGATGCGGTGGTGCCGATGGCCAGGGTTGCGGCGAGCGCGAGGATGAGGGTCTTCTTCATGAAATGACTCCGATCATGATTGTAATGTTGGGTTCGATGTTCAGGCGTAAACCGCACGGGTTCAGCATGGTGCAGCAGGCGAAACGATTTCGACGTCGCTGATGACGCGGCGCGACGAGAGGTCGGCGGCAATGCCGATGGCCATGTCAATCGCCTCGCGGCTCGGGGCTCGGCCGGAGAGCAGGATGTGCTCCTCCGTCACTGCCACCGCGATGCGGCAGTCTTCCAGCCCATAGGTGTAAGCAAGAACGCAGGCGATCGTCGCTTGGGTCGATCCCTGGTCGTGGGTGAGGGCGGTGTTCGAAAGAACGGGAAACAACATGATGGCTCTGCCTCTCGGTCGGGCTTTCAAGGGGTCATCTCGCCTGCGCCCCGGCTCTCCAATGACAGAGAGCCGTGAGCCGCAGCAGCCTATTTAAGGGCGCCCTTGATGGCGTCCTTGGCCTTGCCGAGCGTGCTCTGAGCTTTGCCGTCTGCCTTGTCGATCTTACCTTCGGCTTCGAGGCGCTCGTTGCCGACCAGCTTGCCGACAGCCTCCTTGACGGTACCCTTCGCTTCCTTGGCTCCGCCTTCAATACGGTTCTTGTCCATCCTGGTTCTCCTTGAAAACAGACGTTCAGGTTCAGATGGCAGCGACGATCTCGCTGTCATGAGAGGGGAAATAGTCGGTTTGGATGGATGATTTCAGATTGGGAAATACCAGTCGGCCTGGTAGTAAATGACCTTTTTTCAGGTCGCAGATGGGTTTCTGCTATTTTTGCCGTCCCGGCCGCTTGCTGAGCTTGGCATCCGGCAGTCCCGTGAAGCCGCGCTCTCGTGCCCAGATGACTGCGGCCGCGCGGCGGTTGACGCCGATCTTCCCATAGAGCGATGCGATGTGGTTGCGGATCGTGTTTTTGGAGAGATGCAGTGTGTCGCTCATCTCGGCATCGCTCTGCCCGCTGCAGATCAGGCCGAGGATTTCCCGTTCCCGGTCGCTCAAGGCGACAAGCTGCGCCGTCGGAGCCGCGCTCGAAGTCTGCTTCAGCGTCGCAAGGCGATCGACGATGGAGCGGCTGAGCCAGGAGGTGTCGGCCATCACGCTTTCGATCGCCTCCACCAGTTGCGCCTCGCTCCGCCGACGCTCGGTCACGTCCTGCAAGGCCCAGATGATACATTGTTCGTCGTTGATCTCGACGCGCTCCGCCGAGACGAGGCATTCGGCAAAGGCACCATCCTTCTGCTTCATGCGCATCGGCTCGTCGCGCACGAAGGTGTTGTCGCGCAGCTTCTGCTCGATATCTCGACGCGCGGCGATGTCGTCCCACAGGCGCAACTCGCCCGCCGTCCGACCGACGACGTCTGTCAGGCCGTAGCCGGAGATCTGCAGGAAAGCGTCGTTGGCTTCGGTGAAGACGAAATCGTCCAGCCGCGAGATGGCTGCGGGTGCCGGCGAAAGACGGAAGGATTTCGAGAATCGTTCCTCGCTTTGCCGCAGGGCATTCTGCGCTTTTCGGCGCGCATCGAGATCGGCGAAGGTGAAGAGCATGCAGGGCTCCTCAACGACCGCGATCGGCTCTCCCGCCACGATGACCAGACGGTCGCCGCCGGCCGGCAGAGGAACCAGCGCCTCGCGATGCCGGATGACGCGGCCCTCGACTAGCTTCGCCAGTGCATCCTCGCCGCTCTCGCAATTTGAAAACAGCCCGATGGCCTCCACCGTTCGCCCGATGATGTCTTCCTTGATGAAGCCGGTCATCTCGAGGAACCCCTGATTGACGCGGATGAACCGGTGGTCATCCAGCCGACAGATGAGGCCGGGGGCGGGGTTGGCGTTGAAGGAGCGCTCGAACCGCTCCTCGGCCTCGAAGCGGGGCGTCTCGTCGCGGATGACCAGCGCCAGAACCGCATCGCCATCGCTCTTACCCGAGATCGCCATGCTCCGGCTCGTGTGAACCCAAGCCGTATCGAGGTCCGCTGCCGGCGAGATCTCCACCGTGACGTCCTCGACCGTTTCGCCGGCCAGCAGACGCTCGATCGGATACTGGCCCTCTTCCAGCGGATGGTTGTTGCGATAGCGCAGGGTGAAGGTCCGTCGGTACCCCTTCGCGTCGCCGCCGAGGTCACCGATGGCCTCGACGCGGTGCATCGCAAGTGCCGCCGCATTCGCCCAGGTGATGCGCCCTTTGCCATCAAGGAAGATCACCCCCTCGCTGAGGCCGCCGAGAAGCGCCTGAGGGGTGTCGCGGTCGAGGGAAGGCGCTTTGAGGCTTTCGGGCATGGTCTGTTTCCGGTCGGCGCGCTGCGGGTTGGTCGGTTAAGCGAAAAGCAAGGCAGGAGAGTTTATCGGTATCGATAGCGCACGAACATCGCGGCCCCTGCAATGCCAGCCACCAGCACTGCGAGCGCGAGGAGAAGATGAATGTGCAGGCGCAGATGTCCAAACAGCATCTCCACGGCATTGCCGAAGAGAAACCCGATGGCGGTGATCGCCGTTCCCCAGAGGCAGGCGGCAACACCGTTCAGCACAAGGAAGCGAAAAGCGGAGATGCTCGTCCGGCTGATCAGCAGGGGACTGATGATGCGCATGCCGTAGATGAAGCGGAAGGCAAGGATGAAGCCGACGGGATAGCGTTCGAGCAGGCCGGTCGCGCGACGCATGGCCGCCGTCGCCTCAAGCCGCTCCACGAAGCGGAAGCGTGCGGCATGCCGGCCGATGAAGAAGAAGAGCTGGTCGGCAATGAAGGAGCCGAGCGCGGCAGCGGCGGCCACCTGCCAATAGACGAGGAGACCGCGATGCGCGAGCACGCCACCGAGGAAGGCGACCGCTTCTCCCTCCAAGCCGGCGCCAGCAAGAACGGCCCAGATGCCGTAATTCGAGATCAGCGCTTCCAACAGACGTCCGATCCGATTACCGAGGCGCTGCCTGAACTCCCCGCCATCCATGACTCTCCATCAACAATCGTTGTCGAAGATAGTCTTCGACAGCGCGTTTTGAAGAGCCGATGAATACACACGGTTCATGTTGTGGAGTGTGGCGCGGAGGTCGAAGACCTCCGGTCCTTATACGCGCTCGAATGCCATCGCGATGCCTTGGCCGACGCCGATGCACATGGCGGCCAGGGCGTGCCGGCCCGTGCCGAGCGAGAGTTCGAGCGCGGCCGTTCCGGCAATGCGGGCGCCGGACATTCCAAGCGGATGGCCAAGCGCGATGGCGCCGCCGTTCCGGTTCACATGCCCGGCATCCTCGGCAATGCCGATTTCCCGCAGCACGGCAATGGCCTGTGAGGCGAAGGCTTCGTTGATTTCCAGAACGTCGAATTGCGTCGGCGACAGGCCGAGGCGCTTGGCCAGCTTCTGCGTCGCCGGCACCGGCCCGATGCCCATGACCCGCGGCGGTACGCCTGCCGCAGCACCCCCAAGGATCCGCGCGATCGGGGTCAGCCCGTGGCGCCTCGCGCCGGCTTCGGATGCGATGATCAGGGCCGCAGCGCCATCATTTACGCCAGACGCATTGCCCGCCGTCACGGTGCCTTTGCCTGTCTTGTTGACGGGCCTGAGGCCGGCGAGCGCAGTGATGGTGGTCGCGCGGGGATGCTCGTCCTTTGCGACGACAAGGGCATCGCCCGTGCGCTGGGGAATGCTGACGGGCGTGATCTCCCGGTCGAGACGGCCATTCGCCTGGGCGGCAGCGGCCTTTTCCTGGGAGCGAACCGAAAAGGCATCCTGGTCTTCCCGCGAGACATGAAAGTCGGCGGCGACATTGTCGCCCGTTTCCGGCATGGAATCGACGCCGTAGAGCGCTTTCATCGAAGGGTTGACGAAGCGCCAGCCGATCGTCGTGTCGTAGATTTCGGCCTGCCGGGAATAGGCGGTTTCGGCCTTCGGCATGACGAAGGGTGCCCGGCTCATGCTTTCCACGCCACCGGCGATCATCAGGTCGGCCTCGCCGGAACTGATCGCCCGCGCAGCCGTCATCACCGCGTCCATGCCGGAGCCGCACAGACGGTTGAGCGTCGTGCCGCTGACGGACACCGGCAGGCCGGCGAGCAGAAGCGACATGCGGGCGACGTTGCGGTTGTCCTCCCCCGCCTGATTGGCGCATCCGAAGATGACGTCGTCGACCGCCTCCCAGTCGACGGCGCTGTTGCGCGCCATCAGGGCTTTCAAAGGCACGGCGCCGAGATCGTCGGGGCGCACGGAGGCAAGCGCGCCGCCAAAGCGGCCGATGGGTGTGCGAATATAATCGCAGATGAAAGCGTCTGGCATGGTTCAATGTCCTCCGAGTTCTGGCACGACGAGATCGACAACGGGTGCAGCGACATGCAGCGGCGCGCCGGTCATGGCCTGGAGATCCTCCATCGACAGGGCGGCGAGCTTCTCGCGCACCACGAAGCGGCCGCCGGCGATGTCGATGACGGCATGGCTGGTATAGACCCGCGTGATGCAGGCAACGCCCGTCAGCGGGAAGGTGCAGGCCTCGACCAGCTTCGGCTTGCCGTCCTTCGTCACATGCTCGGTAATGACGAAGACCTGTTTTGCGCCGTGGACGAGATCCATCGCGCCGCCGACGGCGGGAACGCCCTTCGATCCGACCCGCCAATTGGCGAGATCGCCCGTCTGGGCTACCTGATAGGCACCGAGAATGGCGACGTCGAGATGTCCGCCGCGCACCATGGCGAAGCTGTCGGCGTGGTGGAAGAAGGCAGCACCAGGGTTCAGGGTTACAGCACGCTTGCCGGCATTGATCAGGTCCCAGTCTTCCTCGCCGGCTGCCGGCGGCTCGCCGAAGTCGAGAATGCCGTTTTCGGTGTGGAAGATCGCCCGGCGGCCGGGCGGCTGGTAGCGCGCCACCATTTCGGGAAAACCGATGCCGAGATTGACATAGGCGCCGTCCTCGATGTCCTGCGCGGCGCGCCAGGCGATCTGGGCGTTGGAGAGCTTGATGTCTTCGCGGGTGCCGGTGCTCATGCGTAGGATACTCCGGCTCGGATGAGCTCTTCTTCCTGTTGTGGATGTGCGACCTCCGTGACGCGGTTCACGAAGATGCCCGGCGTGATCACGTGCTCCGGGTCGATCTCGCCCGGTGCGACGATGCTGGAAACCTGGGCGATGGTGGTCGCCGCCGCCATGCACATCAGCGGATTGAAGTTGCGGCCCGCCTTGTTGAAGGTGAGGTTGCCGTGACGGTCTCCCAGATGTGCCTTGACGATGGCGAAATCCGCCTTCAGCCAGCGCTCCTGCACATAATGGCGGCCGTCGAATTCCGCGATCGGCTTGCCCTCGGCAAGGTCGGTGCCATAGGCGGTCGGCGTGTAGAAGGCGGGGATACCAGCGCCGCCGGCGCGAATGCGTTCGGCAAGCGTGCCTTGCGGAACGAGCTCCAGTTCGATCTCGCCGGCGAGATAACGGTCTGTAAAGGCGCGCGGATCGGACGAGCGGGGAAACGAGCAGATCATCTTGCGCACCATGCCGGCGTCGATCATCGCGGCGATGCCGATGCGGCCGTTGCCGGCATTGTTGTTGATCACCGTCAGCCCTGTCGGGCGCTTGTCGATCAGCGCGTGAATGAGCTCGATCGGCGCGCCGGAGCCGCCAAAGCCCCCGATCATGATGGTGGCACCGTCTCCGATGTCCTTCACGGCGTCCGCCGTGCTGCTGACCGTCTTGTCCACTGAATCCTCCGCCTAAAACCAGCCCTCAAGACGCCGGCCACACGAAAACGGTAGCGCGACGGGCCATCGACGGCAATGTAAATGTGCGATATGGTGCATTTGTTACGATAACGCACATCTGAGGCCGACAATGGAAACGAAGCAGAGCGACATGATGGGCGGCCTCGCCAAGGGGCTTCGGGTGATCGAGGCTTTCACGGCGGATACGCCGCGCCTGAGCATTTCCGAAGCCGCCGCGATGGCCGGGCTCGACCGGGCGACGACGCGACGCTGCCTGTTGACGCTCGCGGAGCAGGGGTACTGCGCCTATGACGGCAAGTTCTTTACGGTGACGCCACGCGTCTTGCGGCTCGGGACCGGCTGTCTCGCGACCATGCCGCTGCCCCGCATCGTCCAGCCCTGGCTGGATGAACTGTCCGAAAGGATCGGCCAAAGCACGTCGGTTGCCATCCTCGATGAGAGCGATATCGTCTATGTCGCGCGGGCCGCGCAGCGGAAGGTGATGTCGATCGCTCTCATGCCCGGCTCGCGCCTGCCGGCCTACTGCACCTCCATGGGGCGCGTGCTGCTGGCGGCCCTGCCGGAAGATATGGCACGAAGCCTCCTCGGCGCGGCGCCGCTTGCCCAGCGAACGCCGCACACGATGACGGCTGTCGAAAGGCTGATGACCGAACTGGAGACGGTTCGCGCCCAGGGCTATGCCGCCGTCAGCGAAGAGGTGGAGCTCGGCCTGCGATCAATCGCGGTTCCCATCGTCAATGCTCGCGGGCAGGTGGTCGCGGCATTGAACACCGGCTTTCCCGCATCCTCGGAAACGATGGAAACCGTCGCGCAAACCTTTCTGGAGCTGCTTCTGCATGTGCGCAAGGAGCTTTCCCGGATCCTCAACTGAACCTCATCGCGCCGCCGCATGCTCCGTTTTCGCAAAGCGGAAAAAACGAGAAAGGCGTCCTGAAAGTTTCGCCCGCGTTTCCAGGTTTTTTGGAATTTTCTCTTCGGGAACAAACCGATGAAGGCTCAGTTTGACAGGCCACAAACCCTGGAGATGTGTTAATGACCTTACGAAGCCTAACCCTTTCGACTGCGGTGGCCCTTCTGGCTCCGCTCGGCTTTGCCACCGCCTCTCTGGCGCAGGACATGGCGAAACCCACAACGGAGATGCAAGCCGTTCTCGACAAACTGGCGGCGCTGGACGTGAAGCCCTTCTCGACGCTTTCGGTTCCCGAAGCCCGCTCACAGGCAACGCCTGCAGACGCGGCCCGTGCCATCCAGTGGGACAAGCGTCTCTCGACCAATCCGGAAGCCCAGGTCACCACGCGTGACATCGCTATCCCCTCAAAGGCCGGCGGACTTGCTGCGCGCGTCTACATCCCCGGCGGCAAGGGTCCGTTCCCCGTCGTCGTCTACTATCATGGCGGCGGCTGGGTCGTAGCCGACATTAACGTCTATGATGGAGCGCCACGTGCCCTAGCGCTCGGAGCGAGTGCTATCGTCGTCTCCGTCGAGTATCGGCATGCACCTGAACACAAGTTTCCGGCAGCCCACGAGGACGCCTGGACGGCGTATCAGTGGATCGTCGAGAACATCCATGAGCTGAACGGGAATGCAGACAAGATCGCGGTGGCTGGCGAGAGTGCCGGTGGCAATCTTGCGGCCAATGTTGCGTTGATGGCCAAGTCCATGAAGACGAAGCAGCCGGTGCACCAGCTTCTCGTCTATCCCGTCGCCGGCAACGATATGAACACGCCGTCTTATAAAGAGAATGCCAACGCCAAGCCGCTGGGCAAGGCCGATATGGAGTGGTTCGTGAAGAACGCGTTCGCCTCTATGGATGAAACCTCGGACGATCGCCTCAATCTGGTGGGCCGTTCGGATCTCGCCGGCGTTGCGCCTGCAACCCTCATCATGGCGCAGATCGATCCTCTGCGTTCGGAAGGCGAAGCCTATGCCGCGAAGCTGAAAGATGCGGGCGTGAAGGTCGAGACGAAAACCTATCCCGGCGTGACGCATGAGTTCTTCGGCATGGCGAAGGTCGTTCCCGAAGCGAAACAGGCGGTGGACATGGCAATCGCCGACCTCACCGCCGCCTTTGCCAAGTAAGGAAGAATGATGATGAAGAAGAAGACATTTACCGCCGCATCGCTGGCACTCGCGCTCCTCGCGGCACCGCTCTCCCCAACCTTCGCGGCCACGCCCGCCAGTGCGGACACGGCGGCCGCCGCTTTCAATGTGGACAAGGCCTCCTTCGTGAAACAGGTGTCGAGCTCAAACCGGTTCGAGATCGAGTCCAGCAAACTGGCCGAAGAGAAAGCCCGCGACGCCGATGTGAAGGAATTTGCCCGGCAGATGATTGCGGACCACACCAAGGCAGGCGAGGGCCTTAAGACCGCAGCCAAGCTCGATGACGCCGCTCCGGCGCTGTCGCCCAAGCATTCCGCGATGATCGAAACGCTGAAGGGTGCATCGGAACAGGACTTCCAGCCGCTCTACATCGAGATGCAGACGGTTGCCCATATGGAAGCCGTGACCCTGTTTGCGACCTATGCCAAGGGCGGTGACGATGCTGCCGTGAAGGCCTTCGCGGCGGAAACGCTGCCGAAGCTCGAAATGCACAAGGCGCACGTCATGAAGCTTGTCGCCGCGCATTGATCTGAAAGATCTCCCCAGCCCGGCTCTGCGCCGGGCTGGGGATGTTATGCCTTGGCGGCATGCTCGAAAGCCTCCCGCGCCTGATGGACCTGCGCCAGGTTCTTCTCCGCCCAGATCCACACGCCGCAAAAGGCAGCGCCCAGACTTCTGCCAAGTCCGGTCAGCCGATACTCTACCTTCGGCGGAACGACGGCATGGATAGTGCGGTTGATCAGGCCGTCGCGTTCCATCTGACGGAGCGTCTGCGTCAGCATTTTCTGGCTGATGGTCCCAATTTCGCGACTAAGCTGGGTAAAGCGAAGCTCACCCTTCTCCTCCAATGTTTCCAAAATCAGCATTGTCCATTTGTCCGCCACGCGCCCGATCAATTCGTGTACGAGGGCTTCGACGCGCGGGTCTACGACACCAGGGACCTCTCGCTCCATTGTCTCTGCCGAAGTCTCAGCACGGCGGTGTGGGCTCTGCATCCGACACTCTCCTTTCGGTGTGTATAAATCTTTTTGGTGCCTTCTGTTCTGTGGAGAGTAACAGCATTAGCTCTAATGGACAATCAACGTAAACCGATCGAACGTCGTGAGGCAGGACATGAAAACCAGCGGAAACACCATTCTCATCACCGGCGGTGCTTCCGGTATCGGTCGCGCACTGGCGGAGCGCTTCCACGCGCAGGGCAACACCGTCATCATCGCCGGCCGCCGGCAGGACCGTCTGGACGAGGTCACCGCAGGCCATGAAGGCATCGTCAGCTATACTCTGGACATTGCGAGCCCCAAGAGCATCGCGGCCTTCGCGGACGACGTCATCGGCAAACATCCGGAATTGAATGTCCTCATCAACAATGCTGGCGTCATGATGTTCGAGGACCTGACTGGGTCGCGCGATCTGACGGATGCGGAATCGACCATCGCGACCAATCTCCTAGGGCCGATCCGGCTGACCAATGCACTGATCGATCACCTGACGACACGGCCGGACGCCGCCATCGTCAACGTCTCCTCCGGCCTCGCCTTCGTGCCTCTCGTTTCCACGCCCACATACTCGGCAACAAAGGCAGCGATCCATTCCTACACGGTCAGCCTGCGGGATGCGTTGAAAGGCAAGGTCGAGGTCATCGAACTTGCACCGCCCGCCGTGCAGACAGAATTGACGCCGGGACAATCCACGCGCTCGGGCTACATGCCGCTGAACGACTTCATGGATGAGGTGATGTCGCTCTTCTCGCAGCTACCGACACCCCCGGAAATCCTTGTAAAAAACGTCAGTTTCCTGCGATTTGCCGAGGCGGAAAAGCGGTTCGATGAGACATTGACCACGCTGAACGAGTTTGCGCGCAAGGCCCGCGAGGGCGGCCAATAGCCGGTAGGGGTGGCTTTGACCCCTGCGTCGAGAGACAAGGTTGTTGCTGTTGGTATACCGACGCCTGCGTGACGGACTTGTGCAGGGATTGCTGCATGGCTTCGCGCAGCGGAATACTGCGGTTGGCAGCCTCAGTCAGATAGCCGGAACGCAGGTCGTGGACAGAAGACTGCGCTGGATCGAAACCGGCCTGTACAAGGCGCGTTTTCAGGATGACATTGACGGATTGTGGCGTTATTGCACGCCGATCGCAATCGCCCGACTGGTCTATGCGTCCGAAGACGGGTCCTGCTTCGATCTTTATTTCTTCCAACCGATGCTTACCTGCCGTCACCGGGCGGCTGATTAGCATCACATGGTCATGGTCATCAGCCAACGTAGTTTGGTGCGGTCGAGACGGATCGTCTGACAGGCAGGAGAGGGGAAGTTCGTCGGCGGGATTGGCGCGAACCGGTCCCTCGTCTACCAGATCCTCGACGCGCAGACCCGTTACCTCGGAACGTCAGCGCCGGCCGGAGGCAAAGACCATCAGTGGAAGCGCCCGGACGCGCAGATCGACAAGCCGGTCGCGGCGCAGGCGGTCAGCAGCTTGGCTGGAATATCGCCGGTGACTGCCTTTTGCTCCTTCTCTGACGCGCCCGGTTGCTGGTGCGAACGGCCAGCCAAAACGCGCCTTTCAGAGACAGCCTCGAAAACGACTCGGTCACGCCTCGCCAGCGCGTCAGGATCAATCAGCTTGTCAGTTGGCGGCGCACCGTGGCTCGCGCATGCGGGCCAGTGCCTCTAAGAAACCCTTTCAGCCGTAGGGCGATGGCGACATCGTCAGGCATTCCGTGACCGGGATTGTTTTCTCGCTCGGCCGGACCCCACAGGCTGTAATAGCCATCGTAGTCCGGGAGTTCGCGATCGTGAAACGTATTGCGCTTGATCTCGCGGTATATCGTTGAGCGATGGTGACCGAGCTGACGTGCCATCTCGTTGATGGGAACGTTAGCCGCCACCAGGTGATGCAGGCGCCGGCGATCGGCGAGGGTGATCTGCGTATAGGATCGCGACATGCCAAAATCTCCAAAATGAAACCCCTTGAAATCATTGGCATGTCGCAGTTGGAAATAGAATGTACCCAGCTACACATCGCAATCACATAATCTGCATTATGGAACTATTGCGCGTGACGATGTACTACCGTCGATCCCAGACACACCTCTTTACCGCTCACCCCGCCTGTACGGTTGCATCAGCGCCTGCGGCACGCGGGCGCGGCGAGCCATGATGGCGAGGGCGGCGATGGAGAGGATGTAGGGGATCATCAGGAAGAGTTGATATGGGACTGCACCGCCAAGCGTGGTCTGGAGGCGGAGCTGGAAGCTGTCGAAGAAGGCGAAGAGAAGCGCGCCGAGCAGTGCGCGGCCGGGACGCCAGGAGGAGAAGACCACGAGCGCGATGCAAATCCAGCCGCGTCCCTGCACCATCGTCGGGAAAAAGCTGTTGAAGGCCGAAAGCGTCAGGAACGCGCCGGCCATGCCCATCAGGGCGCTGCCGGCCATGACGGCGCCGTAGCGGATTGCCATCGGGTTGATGCCTTGTGCTTCCGCCGCATGCGGGTTTTCGCCGGTCATGCGGATGGCGAGGCCAAGAGGCGTGCGAAACAGCAGGTAAGCCATGACGATAGCGATGAGGATCGCGAGATAGGTTGGTGGCGTCTGCACGAAGAGTGCCGGGCCGACGAAGGGCAGATCGCTCAGACCCGGGATCGCGATCGGCTGGAACGGCTCGATGGTCGGCGGTGTGCCGGCGACCGGCACGAGCAGGCGGAACAGGAAATAGCTCAGGCTGGAGGCAAACAGGGTAACCCCGAGACCCGACACATGCTGCGACAGGCCGAGCGTAACGGTGAGAAGCGCATGCAGAGCGCCGAAGGCCGCACCGGCGACGGCCGCAATCAGCAGACCCGTCCACAGGTCGGCACCGTTGTAGACCGAAAGCCATCCAATCATCGCGCCGAAGGTCATGATGCCCTCGATACCGAGATTGAGGACGCCTGCCCTTTCGCAGAGAAGCGCGCCGAGCGTGCCGAGGATCAGCGGCGTGGCGATGCGCAGCACGGCGGCCCAAAGCCCAGCAGACGCGAGGATGTCGAACACCGCGGTCATCGGCGGATCCTGTACTGGGTGAAGAACAAGGCGACCAGCATCGTCAGCAGCGACAGCGACACCGTGAGATCCGCGATATAGCTCGGAATGCCCATGCTGCGGCTCATGCCGTCGGCACCGACGAACATGGTGGCGGTAAACAAGGCCGCGAGTACGACGCCGAGCGGATGTAGGTTGGCAAGCATGGCGACGACAATGCCGGAATAGCCATAGCCAGGCGAAAGATCCGTCGTCACATAACCCTTGACGCCCATAACCTCCACCGCGCCGGCAAGTCCTGCAAGACCGCCGGATATGCACGCGACGCCGACAAGCGTTCGTCCAAGCGGCACGCCTGCAAAGACGGCCGCCTGCGGATTGAGGCCGGCCGCGCGCGACTGCAGGCCGAAGATCGTGCGCGATTGCACGACATGTAGGAGAAGCGCGAGGACCACCGCGATGGCGAGACCGAGATGGAGGCGAGAGCGCGCGAGCAGCTTCGGCAGCATCGCGCCATCCGCCACCGATTGCGATTGCGGCCAACCGAAGGCTGCCGGGTCTTTCAGGACCGTATCGATCAGCATGGAGACGAAGAGGACGGCGACGAAGTTGAGCAGGAGCGTCGTTACCACTTCATCGACGGAAAAGCGAAGCCGCAGCCAGAGCGGCACGAGCAGGAGAACCATGCCAGCAATTGCGCCGAGAACGAGCAGCGCGGGGATCTGGATGATAGGCGGAAGACCGCCGAGGAGATGCGAGCTTGCGGCGGCCACGACGATGGCGCCGAGATAGAGCTGGCCCTCGGCGCCGATGTTCCACAGCCGCGCTCGAAAAGCGACGGCGGCGGCAAGGCCGGTCAGCATCAGCGGCGTGGCGCGTGTCAGCGTTTCCGTGACGGATAGACGCGAGCCAAACGCGCCCTTCAGGATGCGCCAGTAGGCTTCTAGAACCGGGGCGCCGGCAATAGCGATCAGCACGCCTGATATGGCAAGCGCCGCCACGATCGCAAGAATCGGCGTGGCGATGACCAAAGCGAGAGGTCTGTGTTCGCGCCGTTCAAACCGCATGCGCCACCTCCGTATGCCACTCGCCCGCCATCATCAGACCGAGCCTCTGCCGGTCGGCATCCTCGTTGCGGATGGGCGGTGACAGCTGGCCACTGACGATGGCCTGGATACGGTCGGCGAGTGCCATCACCTCGTCCAGATCCTCGGAGATCAGCAGCACGGCCGTACCGGCTTTGCGGGCTTCCAGGATACGCTCGTGAACGGCAGCGACGGCGCCCTCGTCGAGACCGCGCGCGGGCTGGGCGGCGAGCAGGATACGCGGCCGGTTGATGAGGTTGCGGCCGAGAATGAGCTTCTGCATGTTGCCGCCGGACAGCAGCCGGGTGCGCGTGGCGGGCGTTCCCCCGCGCACGTCGAACTGCGCCATGATGTTACCGGCAAACCGCATGCCGCCTGCGCGGTCAACGAGGCCGTACGCCGCATAGTCCGGAAGCCGTTCGAGAATGGCGTTCTCCCAGATCGTCATCTCGCCGATCGCACCCTCCTTGTTGCGATCCTCCGGAATGCGCCCGATGCCGGCTGCGACGACATCCGCAACGGAGAGATGATCGACAGGCTTGCCGAACAGGAGGAGGTCGCCGGATGTGCGGGATATGGTTCCGGACAGAAGCTGGGCTAGCACCCCCTGCCCGTTTCCCGACACGCCGATGATGCCGAGCACTTCGCCGGCCCGCAGGCGAAAGTCCACCGCCTTCAGCGTATCCACGCCTTGATGGCGCACGGAGACGGCGGCGGCTTCCAGAACCGTTTCGCCCGGTGTGGCTGCCACACGCACGGGCCGCGACACGCTGCGCCCGACCATGAGCTCGGCAAGCTCCGCTTTGCTGGTTTCCGAGGCCTTGCGGTCCGCCACATGCCGGCCGCCGCGCAGAACGACGATGCGGTCGGCGGCCGCCATTACCTCGTCCAGCTTGTGCGAAATGAAGATAAGCGAAAGCCCCTGGCGCGCCATGACCTTTAGCGTCGAGAAGAGCGTCTCGCCCTCGGCCTGCGTCAGCACCGCGGTCGGCTCGTCCAGCACCAGAATGCGGGCGTCGTTGTAGAGCGCTTTGAGGATTTCCACGCGCTGCTGCTCGCCCACCGAGAGATCCCCGAGCCGGGCGTCGGGATCGACGCTCAGCCCGAAGCGCTGTGCGATGCCGAGCAGCTTGGCGCGCGCCTCGGCGCGGCGGGAGCGCAGCGACCAGAGGCTCTCCGTTCCCGTCGTCACGTTTTCAAGAACCGTGAGATTCGGCGCGAGCGAGAAGTGCTGGTGGACCATGCCGATGCCGGAGCGGATGGCGGCGCGCGGTTTGCCCGGCGGCAGTACGGTTCCGTCGATCAGTACCTTGCCGCTGTCTGGCACGTAGTGGCCGAAGAGAATACTCATCAGCGTGGTCTTACCGGCACCGTTCTCACCGAGAAGCGCAACGATCTCCCCCTTCGAAAGCGAAAGCGAGATGCCGTCATTGGCAAGGTTGGTGCCGAAACGCTTGCTGACGCCGACGATCTCCAGCACGGGTTTCGTCATGACGCCAATCCGGCGATGGGGAACGGATGCGTGTAACGCTGCTCCTGCTCAAGGCGCTCCGCCAAGTGCAGAAGCAGCGCTTCGCCGCCCATCGGCGCCATGATCTGGACCGGCAGCGGCAGGCCATGCGCGTCGGTGCCAAAGGGAAGCGTGAGGGCCGGACATCCCGAGGCATTGGCCAGCGAGGCCAGCGGTGCAAAGGCCGCCATGCGTCCGAAGTGCAGGTCGAGATCCGCGTGATCGCTTGGGAAGGAACCGATGGGGAGCGGCGGTCCAGAGAGGATCGGGCAGATCAGAACGTCGATACCATCGAAGAGACGCCAGAGATCGCGGCTCACGAGAACCATGGCGTTCAGGCTTTTCCAGAGATCGACGGCCGGTAGCGACAGGCCTCGCGCGATGACCGCCTGCGTTAGCGTTTCCGCGCGCGCGGCATCGAGACCGAAGTTGGTGACGGCTCCGGCGAGGTTCGCGCAAACGATATCGACGAAGGCGCGGCGGCTGGCAGTGCAGGCCGCATCGATGACCGAGAAGGGCACGGGTACCAGCCGGTGTCCGTCAGCCTCGAGCGCCTGTCCTGCTGCCTCGACGATGGCCATTCGATCGGCGTCCGTCGGGTAAAGCACACCGGTGTCGGTCAGGATGCCGATGCGAAGCGGAGCGGAGGTCCGTTGAGCGGGGTTCACAGGTGGGAACGGCCCCCGCGCATTCCCGCTCAGGGCTGAGAAGATCGCAGATGTGTCGCGGACGGAGCGGCAGACGGTAAGTTCCGACGCGATGCCGCCAAGGTGGTTGCCGAAGCTCGGGCCGGCAGGCATCGCCCCACGGCTCGGCTTGAGGCCGACGAGGCCGCAGCAGGCGGCGGGTACCCGAATAGAGCCGCCCGCATCCGTTGCATGGGCGATGGCGACGATGCCGGCGGCAACCGCGGCCGCGGCCCCGCCGGAGGACCCGCCGGCCGTACGGCCGGTGTCGAGCGGATTGCGGCAGGTCGGGCCGACGGCCGGTTCGCTTGCGAGCGATAGTCCGAATTCCGGGCTGGTGGTCAACCCGAAGAGGCAGAGACCGGACGCGCGGAAACGTTCGGCAAGATCGGAATCCGGGCTGTCGGCGTGCATGCTACCGCGTGGCAGCAGTTTGGAGCCCGCCGCGACCGGAAAGCCCGCAAACGGCCCGCCAAGGTCCTTGGCAAGCGTCGGCACACCGGCGAACGGCATGGCGGTACGCTCTGGCGAGCCCGCCGGAAGGGCGTCGATCGCTGCCGCTGCGGCAAGGCCCCTCACCTCGTCCCGATAGGTGATGGCGCCGAGGCCTGCAAAGGTCTCGGCAGCAGCGAACGACGCCTGCATGGCCTGTGTACTTGTGAGGCGGCCGCTGGCGATCGCCTCGGCCAGCGCTGTTGCATCCGTGGTCACGCGCAGGCTACTTTGGCTCGTCCGCCACTCTCGGAACGTCGAAGGTGCCCGCCTTGATCTCGGCGCGCTTGGCTTCCATCGCGGCTTCGGCGTCCGCCGGGGCCACGCCCTTCACGAACACGATATCGCTGCCGCCTTCCTTCATCAGACCATAGGCGGTGTAGTCGCGACCGGTCGGCTTGCCTGCGGCAACATCGGCCAGCGCGGCGTTGAGGATCGGCCGGAAGTTCCAGAGTGCGTTTGCAAAGACCGTATCGGGATAACGCGGCGTGTAATCGACCAGCGATCCCACGGACTTGATGCCACGCTCCTTGGCGGCGTCGGCCGTGCCGATACGCTCGCCGAAGAGAATATCCGCGCCGGCATCGATCTGTGCGAGACCGGCTTCGCGCGCTTTCGGCGGATCGAAGAACGTGCCAATGAAGGTGACGAGGTGCTTCGCATCGGGGTTTGCGGCCTTCACGCCAGCCGCAAACGCGTTGATCAGCATGTTGACCTCCGGGATCGGCATCGCGCCGACAGAGCCGACAACGTTCGACTTGGTCATCTTGCCGGCAAGCATGCCCGCGAGATAGGCGCCATCGAAGTTCCACGTGCCGAAGACGCCGAAGTTATCGCCGGCTTCCTTGCCGCTGGAGCCCATCACGAAGGCGGTATCCGGATAGTCGGCCGCAACCTCGCGCGCCTGTTTCTCGACCGGGAACGTCTCGCCAATAATCAGCTTTGCCCCCTGCTCCGCATATTCGCGCATGGCGCGCGGATAGTCCGTGCCGGAAACACCTTCCGAGAAGACATATTCGATGATGCCTTCCTTTGCGGCGTCCTGCAGCGCCTTGTGCAGCACAGAGTTCCACGCGTTTTCGACCGGAGACCCGTGAACGCCGGCCACCATCACGGGCGTTGCGGCGCGAAGGGAGGGCGCAAACGCGCTTGCGCCCAAGGCCATTCCCGATGCCAGAACGGCACGGCGCGACATCAAGAATTGCTTCGTCATTTGCGGTCCCCATTTTTACCGATTGGTTCAATTTCTATGAGGGGCCTAAAAATGTGTCAAGCGGCTTGATGGGTTATAAAATGAGCAAGAGCGATCTACCCACAGCTCCTTCAAGAATGTGACGCCTTGGACAAACCCGTGTCCGCAACAACCCAGCGCAATGGCGGTGGAAGCGCCAGTCACGCCGGATCATTCGGGAAACGTTGACCGTCTACATCGTCAGCGGGAGAGCATCGCGTTTTCCAAAGACCTCCTTTGCTGCAGACAGACCGTTGAGTGCCGCCGGAAACCCAGCATAAACCGCCATCTGCATCATGATCTCCGTGATTTCCTTCCGTGATAGCCCAACATTCAGCCCCGCCTCGATATGAACCTTCAGCTGCGGCGCTGCCGTGCCCATGGCAGTCAAAGCCGCAATGGTCGCGATCTCCCGGGCACGCAGATCGAGGCCGGGACGGCTGTAGATGTCGCCGAACGGAAATTCGAGGAGGTATGTTGCAAAATCCGGGGCGATATCCGCCAGTGCGGCAACGACATTTTCCCCGGCCTGCCCGTCGATTTCAGCGAGCGCCCGCCGGCCTCTTTCCAGCCGGCTTTCGCCCGTCGCCTGGTGTTCCTGTGTCATGATGGTCCGTCCTTTTTTCTGCCCCGGCATATCCGGAGATCTTGGCGTCGAGGACGAGAAGATTGGCCTGGAGATCGGCGAGGTGTTCGCCGACACGATTCCGGTGCTGCTCCAGAAGGACACGCCGCTCCGGTTCCGTTGCGGGACCACGGCTGCGAAGTTCGGCGTAGAGCAGCATCTCCCGGATCGGCATGCCCGTCGCCTTCAGCCGGCGCAGGAAGGCGATCCAGATAAGGATGGCCGCATCGTAATCGCGTTGGCTCGACCTATCGCGATCGGCGTAGGGCAGCAGACCGATGCGCTCGTAGTAGCGGATCGTATGCGCCGACAGTCCGGAGCGTTTTGCAAGCTCACCGATCTTCATAGGCCCTCTTCTCTTTCAACGACGCTTCAAAGGCTACGGGTTCGAGTGCGCTCTCAGTCAAGCGTTCTTTTCTAATTCCCTGTCGCCGCCTTCAATCGGCGTTACGGGCAAGAGCTGACTGGCGGCAAGAGGGTAAGGCTTCGTAAAGCATACGGGCGACTTTTCGCTTGAAAAAAACCTTGATGGATACCCTCAAATTAGGGTCGGCCTAATTTGTATGCAATCTGTTAGATCATGCGCTTTAGACTACTGCATGAAGGAGACCCGACTTCATGATCGCCTGGGCGAAACGCACTATTCTTGTTTTCTGCGCAACGGATGCATTTGCTTCACGCCGCGATGTCTTCTCCGTCTCCCTACGCTCCGCTCTCGGCGTCGTCTTCGTGGGTGATATCCTCAATGTGATCGGCCATCTGGTGCTGGACGCGGTCGGGCTGCTGCCGTACCCGCTGGTACCGGCGGCAACGGTCGGCGTGCTCATCACGACGCTGCTCGGCACGCCGCTGATCTTCACCATCCTGTATATTATCGGGCTTGCGATCCACGATCTGTCGATCTCGCGGGCACGCTTCGAGGCGTTGAGCCGCACCGATCAGCTATCGGGTCTCCTCAATCGTCGTGCCTTTCTCGCAGCCTATGCCGAACACAAGGGCGAAGCCTCACTCGTTGTTTTCGACATCGACCGTTTCAAGGCGCTGAACGACAGTTTCGGGCATGAGGCAGGCGACCGCGCCATCGTCTCGGTCGCATCCGTCCTCAATGACAATTTTCAGCCACCGCATGTTCTCGCGCGTATTGGTGGCGAGGAGTTTGCGGTGCTCATTGTCGGCATGGAGGCTGCAGAGCGGATGGTGCTTGCCGGCGAGGCTGTGGTGCGTATTTCGCGCAACCCCATCAACCTCGGTGGCGTCGAAACCGCGGTGACTGTCTCCGCTGGTGTCGCCGAGTTTGCCCGCTATCAAGGCTTCGCGCAGCTATTTGCCGCCGCGGACAAGGCTCTCTACATCGCCAAGGCCTCGGGCCGAAACCTTATTCTGCACGCGGACGACATTCCGGAGCAGCTTCGCAACGACGGCAATCATGCCCATGTTCTGCCGCCTGTCTTGCAGACTGGTGTCGGGAGATAGCCTCTCTCACCCGTCGCGACATGGCTTGATGTCAGCCTTGCGACATCACATCGTCGCCCCGATCTGCCAAGGAACGAACTCGTTCGCACCATAGCCGAGTTCCTCCGACTTCGAGCGCTCGCCGGAGGCGACGCGCAGCACGGTCTGGAAGATCTCGCGGCCTTTTTCCTCGATGCTGACGCCTTCGAGGACGTCGCCGCAATTGATGTCCATATCCTCTTCCATACGGCGGTAGAGATCGGAATTGGTGGCAAGCTTGATCGACGGCGTCGGCTTGCAGCCATAGGCCGAACCGCGCCCCGTGGTAAACGCGATGACATTGGCGCCGCCGGCCACCTGGCCTGTTGCGGCAACCGGATCGTAGCCGGGCGTGTCCATGTAGACGAAACCCTTGCGGTCGATGCGCTCGGCATAGCCATAGACGCCGCGCAATGTCGATGTGCCGCCCTTCGCCACGGCACCGAGCGACTTTTCGAGAATCGTCGTCAATCCGCCGGCCTTATTGCCGGGTGATGGGTTGTTGTTCAGCTCGCCACCGGCGCGCGCCGCATAGTCTGTCCACCAGTCGATCAGATCGACGATCTTCTGCCCAACCGCCTCGCTTTCGGCCCGGCGGGTCAGCAGGTGTTCGGCCCCGAAGATCTCGGGCGTTTCCGACAGAATGGCCGTTCCGCCCTGCCGCACGAGCTGGTCCACCGCCGCGCCGAGCGCGGGATTGGCCGTCAGACCGGAATAGCCGTCGGAGCCGCCGCATTGCAGGGCCAGCGTGATTTCGGAGGCCGCAACCGTTTCCCGACGCGCCTTTGCGGCCACCGGCAGCAGATCGCGGATGCGTTCGACGCCGGCCTCGATCGAGCGGCGTGTTCCCCCGGTTTCCTGGATCGTCAGGCTCTGAAAATGATCGCCTTCGACGATGCCATATTGTTGCTTCAGGCGCGGGATCTGGAAGACCTCGCAGCCGAGGCCGACGAGAACGACGGCGGCAAGGTTGGGGTGTGTCGCATAACCCCACTGGGTGCGGGCAAGGATGTCGTACCCCTCGCCCTTCGAAGCCATGCCGCAGCCCGTGCCGTGGGTGAACGGAATGACGCCATCGATATCGGGGTAATCCTTAAGAATGCCGGACCGCTCGACCGCCTCGGCAATGAAGCCGGCGACGGTGGCGGAACAGTTCACCGAAGACAGGATGCCGATATAGTTGCGTGTACCGACGCGTCCGTCCGGGCGGCGGAACCCCTGGAAGGTCTCCGGAACCTCGCCCGCCAGAAGGCCGCCGTCAGGCCGCGCCTCTGTGGCGAAGGCATAGTCGCGGGAAAAGTCGTGGATCGCGACATTGTGCTCGTGCACCCAGTCTCCTGGCGCGATCGGAACGGAAGCGAAGCCGATGATCTGGCCGAACTTGCGGATCGGTTCGCCCTCGGCAATCGGCACGAGCGCGATCTTATGCCCCTTGCCCACCGCACTGCGCGCTGCCACGCCGTTCTGCAGAATGTCGCCGTTCGAGACGCGGTCGATGGCGATGACCACGTTGTCGGCATCGTTGAGGCGCAGGATGCGGGGCGTCGGCATGATCAGATCTCCAGAATGGCTTTGATGGTGCCGGCTTCCGGGCGCAGCCACTGCGGAAACAGTTCCGGTCCGTCGGCAAGCGCGCCGCGATGGGTGATCAGGGCATCGACGGGGACGCGTCCGGCGGCCATCTGCCGCACCACTTCGGCAAAATCGTCGGCCTGGGCGTTGCGGCTGCCGAACAGCGTGGCCTCGCGCTTGTGAAACTCCGGGTCTGAGAAGGTGATGTCGGTGCGCACGACGCTGACGAGTACGTAGCGCCCGGCATGTGCCAAGAACCCGAACCCGCGCTGCATGGCTCCGGCATTACCGGTCGCGTCGATGACGACGTCGAAGAAGTCTCCGCCGGTCATGCGTGACGCCTCGGCTTCCGCCGAGGCATCCGCCATGATCATCGCATCGGCGCCAAGCCGGTCGAGCGTGAAGCCCAGACGATCCTCGCGGACATCCATGACCGTGACATGTGCGCCGCGCGCCTTGGCGAAGATGATCGCCGACATGCCGATGGGGCCGGAGCCGACGACGAGAACGCGGTCTTCGGCCGAAACGCTGCCGCGCTTCACGCCATGCGCGCCGATGGCCAGGAATTCGATGGTGGCGGCGGCATCGAGGGAGGCGCCGCCTGCCGACACGACATTGCCTTCCGGCACACAGAGATATTCCGCCATGCCGCCATCGCGGTGGACGCCGAGCACGGCGATGCTCTGGCAGGCATTCGATACGCCCTTCCGGCAGGCGTGGCAGGTGCCGCAGGAGAGGTAAGGCACGATATAGACCGCCTCGCCTGCCTTCAAGGCACTGCCCTGCGGCGCGCTTTCCACCGTGCCGGACAGTTCATGCCCCATGACCCGGGGATATTCGAGAAACGGGTGCTTGCCCTGGAAGATGTGATAATCCGTGCCGCAGATGCCGACGCGGCGGATGCGGACCAGAACTTCGCCCTGCGCCGGAACGGGAACGGGGCGGTCGATGACCGAAAGACGGCCGGGCTCGTTGCAGATCAGGGCTCTCATAGCATCACCTTCGCAGATCGTTCGCAGTCTCTTCCGAATGCGGAAGCCGGACGACCGGCTTCCGCGATATCGCCGTGATCAGGTCTTGGGCAGGGTCGCCGGCAGCGGCACGCCCGTGTAGCGGTTGTAGATCTCGCTGAGCTTCCCGTTCTTCAGGTTCTCGGCGATGACCTCGTTCAGCTTGGCCTTCAGCGTGTCATCGCCCTTGCGCAGCCCGATCGCGTAGGGGTTGGTCTTCAGCACGATCTTGAGCGTCAGCGGATCGGCCGTGCGGCGCTGGTTGACCGCCGACATGATCTGCGGCGAGGATGCCATGACGTCGACCTGGCCGGAGACGAGAGCCGTGACGAGCGTCGCATCATCATCGTAGCGCGTCAGCTGCGCGCCCGGCAGCTTGGCCGTCGCTTCGAGATCGTTCGTCGAGCCGCGCGTCGTGCCGACCTGTACGCCGTTGAGATCCTCCGGCTTGGTCACGTTTGCACCAGCAGAACCGGCCGCAACCACG
This sequence comes from Rhizobium sp. 9140, assembly GCF_900067135.1. NCBI lineage: Bacteria > Pseudomonadati > Pseudomonadota > Alphaproteobacteria > Hyphomicrobiales > Rhizobiaceae > Rhizobium > Rhizobium sp. 9140. The sequence goes on from NZ_FJUR01000002.1 coordinate 226,143, forward strand.
ATCTGGATGACGCCATAGGCATCGGTGAAGTCGATCACCTTCTTGCGCTCCGCGTTGACGCTGAACGAGGCCATGACGATGTCGGCCTGGCCGGTCAGGAGTGCGGGAACCCGGTTCGGGCCGGTGACCTGCACCAGTTCCAGTTCGACGCCGAGCGCTTCGGCAACCAGACGGGCACTCTCGATGTCCGAACCCGTGGGCTGCATCTGCGCGTCCGTCATGCCAAAGGGTGGCGAGCCCAGATCGACCGCGATGCGGATCTTGCCGCGCTGCTGGATGTCGGCCAGCGTGTCGGCCATGGCGTTCGAGCCGCCGAGCAACGGCAGGCCGACGATGAGGGCGAAGGCCGCCGCGGAGACGGTGGCAAGCAGGTTACGTCTGTTCATGGTATTTCCTCCCGGTTGAAAGACTGTAGAGCGTTTGCGGGTCCTTGCCTTTACGCAAGACGTCTTGCTTCAAAGACCGCTGCCGACGAAGTTCGCCAGTTCTGGCGTCTTCGGGGCGTCGAGCATGGACCCAGGCCCGGTTTCCCAGACCTGGCCCTTGTGCATGTAGATGACCTGGCTTGCGACCTTGCGGGCGAACGCCATTTCGTGTGTGACGAGGATCATGGTCATGCCGCCGCGTGCCAGATCCTCCATGACCTTCAGAACCTCGCCTGTCAGCTGCGGGTCGAGCGCCGATGTGACCTCGTCGAACAGCATCAGCTTTGGCTGCATAGCGAGCGACCTCGCGATCGCCACGCGCTGCTGCTGCCCGCCCGAGAGCTGCTCGGGATATTGCTGCGCCTTCTCCGACAGGCCAACCTGCGCCAGCACATCGCGCGCAAGGTCGCGGGCCTCGCTCTTGCCGATGGATTTCACGCAGGTGGGTGCCAGCATAATGTTCTGCTCTACCGTCAGGTGAGGGAAGAGATTGTAGCTTTGGAACACGATGCCGACATCTTGGCGAAGCGCGCGGCGGTCGAGTTTCGGGTCGCCGACGGCATGGCCGCAGACCTCGATCGTGCCGTCCTGAATGGTCTCCAGAGCATTGATGCAGCGAAGCGCCGTGGACTTGCCCGAGCCGGACTGGCCGATGACCGCAGCCACTCCGCCGCGCTCGACCTCGAAGGATACGCCTTCCAGAACCTTGAGAGCCCCGAAATACTTGTGAACGTTGCTGAGCTTAACGACCGGCGACATTGAGCTTCCTTTCAAGCTTCCGGCTCCACATGGACAACGGGAAGCAGATCGCAAAGTAGAACGCTGCCACCACCATGAAGACGGTGAACGGTTCGAAGATGGAGTTGTTGATGAGCTTGCCGGCCTGGGCGAGCTCGATGAAGCCGATGACCGACGCCAGAGACGTGTTCTTCACGATCTGCACCAGGAAGCCGACCGTGGGTGGTGTCGCGATGCGCAGCGCCTGCGGCAGGATGACCCGGGTCATGCGCTGCCAGCGCGTCAGCGCCAGACATTCGGCGGCCTCCCACTGGGTCTTCGGCACGGCCTCGATGCAGCCGCGCCAGATTTCGGCAAGGAAGCCGGAGGCGTAGATGGTCAGACCCGCACCCGCCGCAAGGATGGCGGGAAAACCGGGACCGGCAAAGATGGCGATGCCGTAATAGATGAGAAACAGAAGGATCAGCAGGGGCGTACCCTGCACGATCTGGATGTAGGTGCCGGCCGCCCGCCGCAGAAGTTTCGACGGTCCGATGCGGGCGAGCATGACACCGAAGCCGAGCAGACCGCCGCCGATGAAGGCGATGGCCGAAAGGCCGAGCGTCCAAAGAGCGGCCCATGCCAGGAATTCGACGTGGAGCAGGCTGAATGTGGGTGTCGTCATCACAGGGGCCGCCTCACAATGTCGTGCCGAGCTTGCGCCGGCGGGTAAAGGCTGCCTGCGCAAAGGCGGTGAAGGCGCCGCGCATCACGAAGGACAGGACGAGATAGATGATGCCGACGACGATGTAGGTCTCGAATGCGCGGAAGGTGCCCGACTGGATGCGGTTGGCGACGGCGGTCAGCTCCTCGGCGGAAATCTGCGAGGTGATCGAGGATGCCAGCATCAGCAGCACGTATTGGCTGGTCAGGGACGGATAGACCCGCTCGATGGCCGGGCGTACGATCACGTGCCAGTAGATCTGCGGTTTCGAAAGCCCGAGACACTCCGCCGCTTCGACCTGCGAGCGGTGAATGGACTGAAGCCCGGCCCGCACGATCTCGCAGGTATAGGCACCGACATTGACGGTAAGCGCGATCATGGCCGCGAGATTGGCGGAGACGCGGATGCCGAGCGTGGCGATGCCGAAATAGATGATGAACACCTGCACCAGCAGCGGCGTGTTGCGGATCACCTCGACATAGGCCGCCACGATCGCCTTGATGACCGGCGATCCGTCGGCTCGCCCGATGGCACAGAGCGTGCCCACAATGAAGCCGGCGACCGTCGCGACGGCGGATAACTGCAGCGTCAGAACCGCGCCCCAGAGGAAATCCGGCCAGTACGGCAGAAGCGCTGAGAAATCGAACGTATAGGTCATGCCTTTGCCCTCTCCGTTTCATGCCTTGTGACGGTCTGCCCGGCGATGAGGCCACGGAGGATCGGGGCTGCCGGCGTCGTGCCGGTTTCCGCCACCCAGTCAAGGAAGGCGCCGATTCGCCTCTCGATCTTGACGACGTGGTTCTGGGCGATGTCTGCGACACGGTGATCGAGGAACGGGTTGTCGAACCGCTCCAGCGTCACCTCCACATAGGCTTTCGCGGCGTCGGCCATGCCATGCGCGGCAAAGCCAGGCACGACCTCCTGCCCATAGACGGCAAGCAGCCGATCGCGGATCGCCGCGTCCTGCAACAGGACCCGGACCGTCTCGTCCTGTGTGCGATCTTCGCGCAGCCAGATGTCTGCGAGGACCGTGTGGCCGAGATTGAGGATATGCAGCTTCAGCCGCTCATAGGGTTCGAGATCGTTGGTCAGGACGACGGACGGATGGTCGAACGGGAGCGTCAGACCCGGCTTCGCCTCGATCGCCCAGAGCGCGTAGGGCTCGGCGACAGCACCAACAGGCTCGATCGGCTCGGAGACGATGCGGTCCACGAGCGTGTTGGCGAAGACGACCTCGGTCACGACGTAGCGGAGGAACGCCTCGTCTGCGCCGGCCTCGGCGGCGAGCGTGAGAACGGCTTGCTGCAGAATGTCGCCATTGCGGTTCAAAAGCTCGCACGGCAGAACCGTAAGTGGACCGCCCTGCGCCTGCCAGCGATGAAGAAGCAGAGCCGCAAGCTTGCCCACGAACGAGGTGGGGATGCGTCCTGAGAAAAGCGTGTCGCCGCGATCATCCGTAGACAATTCGTAACCGCGATCACCAGTGTTGGAGACGACGAAAGCGGCGTCGTTCGCAAAGAGTGCCTTCAGCTTTGCCCAATCGGCAAGCGCGGAGATGCCGCCATCGACCGATGTGACGGAGATCCGGCGCCCGACCTTCCGGCCGGCCTCGATGCCGCGGATAATGACCGGATAGCCTTGCGGATGTCCGAAGGCGGCCACACGGCCGGCGCGTTCCGCGGAACCCGAAACCTGGACGATGGTGATCGGACCGATCGCCTGACCAGCCTCGCGCGCCTCGTGAACGAAGAGATCGACATGCGCCTGAAGAAACCGGCTGGTTCCGAACTGAATGATGCGCGTGCTCATAGGCAAAGCTCTGACGTCGCAAAACCTGAAGGCACGCGACAGGTGAAGAACATGGCGCTGCACGCGGTTCTGCTGATGTTCAATCTGTTCATGCGTTAGATCCTCCTCAGGCTCTCCCTTGCGTTTTATATACAAAAAACAAACTGCCGTGCAAAGCTTTATTTTGTTTATTTTATGCAATAAACAGGAAGATGCCGACATGGGGACCGGAGGAGGGGTTTTGAATGAAGGGAAATGCGGTCTACAAGCGGAGTTATAACGGCTGCCTCGCAATCTGCGGGAGCCTGCCGCTCGGCGCCGAGATGCCCTCCGAGAACGAACTTTCGCAGTCGCTTGCCGTCAGCCGCACCACGATCCGCACCGTCATGACCGGGCTTGAGGCGGCTGGCATCCTTCGTCGCGAAGGCGGCGCACGCCGGCTGTCTCGCCACCCTGCGCCAGACGATGCCTTTCCCGATACGCAGACCCTGTCGACCAGCGCCACCGTCGAGCGTCGTTTTCTGGAATGGATATTGGACGGCCATATCGGGCCGGGTCATCTTCTGACGGCTGCGGAACTCGCGCGACAGTTCGGCACATCGACCACGATCATCCGTGAACACCTGCCGCATTTCCAGCATTTCGGCCTCATCGAGCGGCGTCCGAATAGCGCCTGGCTCTTCAAGGGCGTCACGCCGGCCTTTGCAAACGAGATCTACGAGGTCCGTGAAATGTTCGAGCTGCGCGCCGCGCGTAGCTTCATCGATCTGTCCGACGATTCCGGGTCATGGCGGCGCATGCGGACGATCGAGGCGGAGCATCGGGCACTGCTGGCAAACATCGACACGGATTACGGGCTGTTTCCGGATTTGGACGAACGCCTGCACCGCACCGTCCACGAGACTGCCGATAACCGGTTCATCAAGGATTTCTACGACATCATCTCGATGCTCTTCCACTACAATGCCCAGTGGGATGCGGAAGATGAGAAGCAGCGCACCTTCACCGCGCTGACCGAGCACCTTGCTTATATCGAAGCGCTGCTGCGCCGCGACCTCAAGGCCATCGATCGCGCCTGCCGCCAGCACCTGAAGACGGCACGCTCCAATCTGTTGCGCTCGATCGACCTGCGCATGAAGGTGCCTCAGGCCCCGGATGTATCACCCGCGTGAATCGGACGTGCCTGACCGATTCATAAGTTTGGTTGGACGCTTTCTCCGCCACGGGCGATTCTCGCCGCATGAACCAGCACCCCTATTATCTCTATATCGAACGCACCCAGCCGGCGAAAAACATGGCCCGGTTCTACGCCCTGTCGATCGAGCCTTCCTTGTTCGGCAAGACGTCCCTCGTCCGCCGATGGGGGCGGATCGGGACGACGGGGCACGAGAAGATCCACTTGTTCGAGGACGAGGCAGCAGCCGTCATGCTCTTCCTGCAGGTCGCACGGCAGAAGCGGCAGAGAGGGTATGGTCCGAGACCCGCCACATCCAGCCGGATGCCTGCCGCGTATTGTCCATCATAGTCGATCACGTTCGCTCGCAGTTCCGCAGAGTGTCAGATGGCCGGAACAAACGGCGCTATGTGGCATTATGAGTGGCCGTTGTAATTGCATCCTTTCGGCGCCTGGAGTACGCATGAGCCAGAAAGATGATTGGCACCTGACGGAAATTCTCGATTACGAGCATGGCCGGGGTGACCCCTTTGCTGCTGCTGTGCGGGCAACCCGCATGGCGATGGTCATCACGGATCCTTCGCAGCCAGACAACCCGATCGTGTTCTGCAACGAAGCTTTCCAGAATCTCACTAGATATAGTCGTGAAGATATCATCGGTCGTAATTGCAGGTTCCTGCAGGGTGTCGATACGGATAAAGACAGCGTTGCGAAAATCCGGTCTGCCATAAAGGCGCAGGAGAGCATTCACATCGACCTGCTGAACTACCGGAAGGATGGCTCCACCTTTTGGAATGCTCTGTTCCTCAGCCCGGTTCGCGGCGAGAGCGGAGATGTTCAATTCTTCTTTGCGTCACAGCTCGATGTGACGGATCGCGTGATGGCACACGAGACGATTGCCGCGCAGAAGGCCGCCGTCGACAGAGAGGTCAAGCGTCGCACGGCAGATCTGGAAAAAGCGCTGGAAGCCAAGACACTGCTGCTTCACGAGGTCGATCACCGGGTCAAGAACAACCTCACCATGATCGGCGCTCTCTTGCGGCTGCAGGTGCGGGCGATCGACGATGCCGATATCCGGGTAAAACTCGAAACGATGATGGAGCGGATCGACGCGCTCGCGACGGTTCACCGCCGGCTCTATCAGGCCGATGATGTGACGCGTTTCGACGTCGCGGCCTTTGCTGCGAACCTTGCCTCGGATGTGATTGGCGCAAGCGGACGCAGTAATATCCGGTTGAAATGCGATATCGAACCGATAGAGGTGCGCTCCGAGCACGCATCGGCGCTCGGACTGATCCTGAACGAGGTATTGACCAACGCCATCAAGCATGGCCTGCGCGAGAACCGTGCAGGATCCGTATCGATCATTGCGACCCGTAATGACGAGGAAGCTCAGCTTTCGATCGAAGACGACGGGGTGGGACTGATCATGAACCCCGCATCCAGCGGTCTCGGTCACGCCCTGATCAAACGCCTGTCGCCTCAAAGCGGCACAACTGTCGCGTGGGACCGTTTGCCGACGGGCACGCGCGTGACGTTGCGCATACCGGAAATGGAGCAGACATCATGACCCCCTCCCCTCCCGCCTTCAAGGCCCTGCAAGTTCTCATCGTCGAGGACGAACCGTTGCTGGCCATGGATGTGGAAATGATGGTTGAAGAAGCCGGGCACACCGTCGTCGGCGAAGCTGCTTCTCTCTACGAGGTGGAGGCCATGGAAACCGAGCCGGCGCCAGATCTCGCGCTGGTCGATATGCAGCTTGCCCGGGGCACGAACGGCCTCGACGTCTCGAAGCTGATCCAGGATAGATGGCCTTCCGCTGTAATCGTCTTCGTCACGGCAAACCCGAAGAAGATTCCTGCGGATTTTTCCGGAGCCCACGGTGTCATAGCCAAGCCCTTCTCTCGGAGCGGCTTCCTGTCGGCGCTCAACTATCTCGGCGAAGGCATCGCAGACCCGCCACCGGCATCGAGCCAGCCGTCGAGCTTTGTTGCTGCACCGGCCGTACTGGAAGTCTGGGCAGTGCGGTCACACATCGGTCGGTAGGTGGCGGTTCAAGCTGGGCAGGGCTGGGCTACGTCGTTGCCCTGGTGTTTTTAGGCATTTTCATAGACTTTGCGAACGCGTAGCTGACGCGATCTCAGTCGTTAGCGCTTTTTCTTCCTGAAGGACCGACTACCGCCGCAGGGCGACGGCTCACTCCGTCTGCTGCAGCTGCGTCAGCAAAGCTGTCATCTTCACGACGAGACCCGTTGGTGCGTAGTCGACATCGACGCCACCGGCGCCGGCCAGCCCCATGCGCAGCAGCTTCGTGCCGAAACCCTTGCGCTCCGGCGGCGTAACGATCGGACCATCGGTCTCCTGCCATGTCATGTGCAGCGCCCGCTCCACGCCCTTTCCGTCGATGAACCAATCGATTGCAACGCGACCGTGCTCGTTCGACAGGGCGCCGTACTTCACCGCGTTGGTGCCAAGCTCATGTAGCAACAAGGCAAGCGACAGGGCACCCTTCGGGCCGACGATCGTCCGGGGGCCGCGCAGATCGACCCGGTCCGCAGGTGCCAGACTCTCGAGCGTTGTCGCCATGATCGCCTGGATCGGTGCGGAATCGTGATTGTCGTGCAAGAGGACGTCGTGAGCCCGACTGAGAGCATGGAGCCGCTTCTCAAAGGTCCGCACATGAGCCTGCTCGGTCACCGGACGCAGCGTCTGTGTTGCAATGGCTTGGACCATGGCCAGCATATTCTTCAGCCGGTGCGCCATTTCCCGGTTGATGAGCTCCTTTTCCGCCTCGACCATCTTGCGGTCCGAGATGTCGGTGACCGCGACGACCGCGCCCGAGAGATCTCCGGAAAGGTCCTTTATCGCCTCGCCCACGATCGAGATCCAGGTCTTGCTGCCGTCCGGCCTGTGATAGAGCACCTCTACCGTTGCGCTGTCGCATTCGCGAGCCATGATGCGGGCCAAAGGATAATGCTGCGGATCGAACGGCGATCCATCGTGATGGGTGGCGACGAAGATATCATATTCATCCACCGACTGCGCGGCCGTCGCGTCGCGACCCAGCAACTGCTGCGATCGCTCATTCTGGAGGATGATCCGGCCCGTCGGCGCTTCCGCAAGAAGCACGCCGACCGGCATGGTATCGATGATGGTCGAGAGTTGCCGCTGCTGTTCCCGCAATTCTGCTTCTAGCTTCAGGCGCGCGGTCACCTCAACGAAGAGAACGACGAAACGCTCCGCATCGAGCGGCTGGGCATGACCCTCGTACCAACGGCCTGTCGTCCCGACCTCCCGCACAAAGATGAGCGGTTCGTCGGAGCTGACGACAGCTGCAAATGCCGGGATCCACGCGTCTTCGCTGCCGTGGAAAACCTCGTGAACGGTTCGCCCGACGGCGGAGGAAGGGGCAATGCCGACCAGCTCTCCCCAAGCGCGGTTGACCTCGATGTAGCGCCAGTCGATCACGTGACCGTCCGCATCGCGGATGAGCTCTCCGAGAATGAAACCTTCTTCAAGCTGCTCGAACAGGCCACGCCAGTGCGCCTCGCTCTTCTGCAGGCGCTCCTCCGCCAGCTTGCGCGCCGTCACGTCGGAAAAGACGGACGCGATGCGATCCGCGCCGATCCGGCGAATGCGGTTCTCGAACCACTTTCCGCCGATTTCGTTTGCCTGGTTCAAATGCACGATCGGCTCGCCGAGATCGAAGACCGACCGATAAGCAGGCATCATGTCATCGAGCACGTCGGGCGCAATCTGCGACAGGGTGGCGCCAAGCACCGTGTCGGGTATCATGCCCGTCAAACGCTGGAAGGCCGGATTGATATCCTCGAAGCGGATATCGACGATGTCACCTGTTGCATCACGCACGGCGCTCGCAACATAGTAGCCTTCCTGCATGTCACGGAACAGCGAACGATACATGAGTTCGGAGACACCGACCTCGATCTGCTTCTCGACGACCTTTGCCAGTGTTTCCAGCGTAAGTCGGTCGCGCGCCGTCCAGAGATGCGGCTGTGTATCGATCGCCGCAAGGGCGCCGATGAGTTGCCCATCCGGCAGGCGAATGGGAACGCCGAGATAGGCGACGACGCCGAGATCATCGATCGCCATGTTGTCGCGCACGAGGTCGTTCAGGCGCGCATCCTCGATCGTCAGCACGTCATTCGTGGCCACGACATGCTGGCAGAACGAGTGTGTGATGGGAGTTTCGCCGCGTGCGGCCCACGGTTCGGGCAGGCCGCAATGACCGGCGAAGACCTGACGATGCTCATCGACGATGGAGATGATGGCTACGGGGACATCGAGCGCCGCGCGGACATGCTCGGTCAGATGCCCGAACTGTTCATTTCCGGCCTTGTCGAGAAGTCCACTGCGACGGATCGCGGCGATGCGTTGGGCGGCGAGTTCTTCGGCGTTCATCCTGACCTTGTCGACCTTGATACGGCCGATCTTCCCGGACCCGCGCCAGAGGGACAATCCGGTGGCTGCGATGTTCGGCTCAGACATACGGCCAAACGCCAGTATTTCAAGCATCTTCTGAAGGAAGAAACCTCAGTGGATGCACGATCAGCGAAAACCGCGGCAAAAATGTCGTATCGCCTATCGCGTCCGCGTTCACTGACCTTGCCCCACGACCTGCCCCAAGCGGCGCCGGTCGTTTTGGCGGGCGATCAGAACTTCAGGATCTGCCCGGCAGACGACAGCTTCTTGCGAAGATCGGTTACGTTGACCTTGTTGACATTGCCGGAAGGCGCCAGCGCCGCCGCAGCTCCTGCCGCCTGTCCCAGCACCATGAATGTCGGTTCGACGCGAACGGACGTGAAGGCGGCGTGGCTTGAGGAAATCGCGACGGGAACGATGAGGTTGGTCACCTGCGCCGCTTTCGGCAGCATGGCGCGGTATGGGATCTCGTATGGACCGACGCCGATGCCATCGCGGGATTCATCGGCAATGTAACCATTCAGGACCGTTCGGATCATCCCGTGCTCGTCCATCGGATAGAAGCCGAGACCGATCGTGTCGGAGAAAGTGGTTTTTTGCATCAAATTTCTTTGTGTCAACACAAATTGGCCAACGAGACGTCTCGCTTGACGGACATACATCTGACGGGGAAAGCCGCCGTTATCGACAAATTCATCTGCGCAATAACCGAACTTGGACGTGTAGTCTCGCACATATTGCGGGACACGCGGGTCTGTTTGCCCAAACCATAGTAACCCCTCAATGTGGTTGCGCACCATATTGCGGATTTCACTACGTTTGGCTTCGTTGCCAGTCGTATAGTCGTACCCGATATGCCAGACATTGGTAGAAAAGAAGGGTGTTGAATTGACATCCTGCTTCCCGCGTACCGTACTGCCGTAGCCTATGAAATAAGCCTGATCGATGCCGATCCCCGCAGGCTTGTGAGCGGCAAGGAACCGGGCTGTCGTCTCGTATCGCAACGGATCGTAATTGGGAGGCTTCGAAAACGGAATACGATTATTCGCGTCATTCGTCACGCAGAGCCGGTAGTTAAATGCCATCATGCTGGTATCGGCTGATCCCAAAGGCTTCTGGCCGACTCCGATAACGCCTGGAAGCAGCCCGCTGCTGCGATCTCCGGGAATGACGTACGGGTCGACCATAATGGACTTTCGGCTGACATACGGCCGCGCAAGCTTCTGGACGCCAGCAGCCGTTTCACCATACTTCGAACGGCTTTCCCGTCCAGCAATGGTATCGACGAAAGCTTTGAGCATCAGGTCGCCTTCGTAGCTGGCGTCGATGAACACGCTTCCGCAATAGGTCTTGCCGGAGACCATCGCAATCTCAGTGATTGCTTTGTTGACCTTCGTGGTCTTCAGTATGCGTTGCTGGAACTCGACCTTGACCTTCGCAGTGGCAAGCATGGATTTAAAGGTCGATTCCGCCCATTTCGACTCGAAATAAATGCGGATCGGGTCCGGCGTGCCGTAATAGGCTTTCGCCTTGGCCAGAAACTCGGCGGTAATGCCGCCATAAACATTCTTGCGCGGCGAAGCGTCGGTCTTGGTCAGTCCATTGGACATCATGCCGCCGATATGGGCTGTCGGCTCAAGGAGGATGACGGATTTCTTCAGGCGCGCCGCCTGTATCGCCGCGGTGATGCCCCCCGGTGTTCCGCCGTAAACGACGACATCGGCACGCTGGCAACCAGCCGCCGCAGCCTGGGCACTTCCAAACATCAGAAAAAGCCCCAGAACGAAACAGGCGCGCTTTATCTGCAAAACAATATCCACCATATTCGATAACCCTCACCTGATGGAGGATTATCGAATATCTTCAGAAAAGACAACTACTGGGAGAGTTAATCCACGTTAGAGTCTGGAAGACCTACTCGACGATAACCAGACTCCACGTTGTTCGCCCGAGCGAAATGGAAACGGTCGCCGGTGATGGAATGGTAAGGCCTCCGCAGAGGGAGCCCGTGGTGACGACAATGCCTTGCCGTAGTGTCCCGGCGGCACGCCCAGCCTCATTGGTATAGGCGACGAGCGCTGCCAGAGGATCTTTGTCCGGGTGCGTACCCGGGGCGTCGAAAAGATGTTGGTCGCCTGCGGTGACGCGAAGGTCGTCCACCCGGCCTTCATCCAAAACATCGGCGTTGAGCGACGGCCCGAGGCGGTAGCCTGCGTTGCTCATGAGGTCTGCAACCAGAAGTGCCGTGCGCCCCTGAGGGCCGCCGGCATAGCGACTGCGAACCAACTCGATTCCGATATGGACGGCAGCGATGGCGTCCCTGATCTCCTCCCGGTCGTAGGGCTCGGCGCGGACCGGAAGATCTCGACCAAGAACGAGCGCAATCTCTACCTCCAGCTTCAGCCCGGGCTGATACGGAAAGCTTGCCGCTCCGGTCACGGACAGCAACGGCGCGCTCAGCACACCGTCGCTTCGAAGGGAAAGTTTGTACCCCTTTGGCTCGATGCGCAGGCGACCCAGTATCGCGGACTGGATCGCATAGGCCTCAGCCAGCTCCGGTTGCGGCACGGTGTCGATGTCGACGCTTCCACCGTTTTGAATGGCCTCTGCCAGGATATCCGCCAAATCCATGCGCATGTCTCTCTCGCTTGCCTGCTTCCGACCGACCTAGCGATCCCGATGGATCGGCTCTGCCACAAAAGGCCCGCCCTGGTAAAGCGAAGCGGGATCGTCTTTCGGCGGCATGGGTATCGCAGCGTCGAGTTCGGCCCGGAATGTTTCTGCATTATCCTTCGGACGCCATCCGAGATAGGCGGCCGCGCTGTTGTCCCACCACGAGCAGTCGTTGTCCGAAACACCCCAGATGATCGGGCAGCCGAGTAACGGCGCATGAAAGACCCGCCCGATCAGCGCTTCGAAATCGTCGAACGACATCCAGGTTGCGAGCATGCGGTGGTTCCGCGGCTTTTCGAAGCAGCTGCCGATGCGGACCAGTGCCGTCTCCTGCCCGAATTTCTCGTAGTACATCCGCGCCAGGGCTTCGCCGAAGCATTTGGAGACGCCATAAAGTCCATCAGGACGCATTGGTGATGTCGTGTCGATGTGCTCGTCCTGCCGGTAGAAGCCGATCGTGTGGTTGGAGCTCGCAAAGAGAATGCGCGGCTGACCGTGTGCCTGTGCCGCCTCGTATAGATTGTAGAGGCCGGCGATGTTGGCGTTGAGGATTTTCGAGAACGTGTCCTCCACCGAGATGCCGCCAAGGTGCAGAATGCCATCGCACCCTTCGACCAGCGCCATCACGGCGTCGGCATCGCCGAGGTCGCACGGCATCAGCTCTTCGTTCGGCGCAGCGTCTCCGAGGTCGGCAATGTCGGACAGTCTGACGATGTCGGCCATCTTGCCCAGGCGCTCGCGCATCGCGCGGCCCAACCCGCCCGCAGCGCCGGTTACCAGCAGTCGTTTCAACGGTCATTCCTCCTGTGTTGCCAAACTTATCATACAGGCTGCTGGTATCGCGTCAACACATCGGCTATATCAGTGGCAGCGGATGCACGTATACTGCATTGAATACCAGTCGGAGACGCGAAGAATGAACAAGGCCCGCGCCACGGGAGGCACCCTGACGGCAAGGCTCGGAGAAAGCCTGCGCACAGCCATCGTGGACGGTCGCTTTCCGCCCGGCACCAAGCTTCCGAGCGAGGCGCAACTGGGCAAATCGCATGGCGTCAGCCGTACAGTGGTGCGCGAGGCCATCGCCAGCCTGCGCGCCGACCGGCTGGTCGATACGCGTCAGGGCGCCGGCGTCTTCGTGCTGGAGCCACCGCAGCTCTTGGTGCCGGCTGCTCTATCTTTGCAGTCGATCGATCCGGCGCGCGTCTCCTCCATGATCGAGGTTCTGGAGCTTCGGACAGCCGTTGAGGTCGAGTCTGCTGGGCTTGCAGCCCTTCGGCGCTCTCCGCTGCAGGAGGAAGTGATTCTGGAGCGGCATTACGCGGTTCGCGCCTGCCTCGAAGCAGGCACCTCGAGTTCGGAGGCAGATTTCGCACTCCATCTCGCCATTGCAGAGGCCACGAACAATCCGCGTTTCCGCGATTTCCTCTCGATGATCGGCTCCAACGTCATCCCGCGAGCGGCCTTGCGCACAGGTGACGAGGAGACCGACCAGACGGCCTATCTCAAGCTGATCGATGAGGAGCATCGCGCTATCGTGTTCGCGATTTCGAACGGCGACGACGACGGCGCGCGCGAGGCGATGCGCCGTCACTTGCGCGGGAGCCAGACGCGCTATCGCTCGCTCCTGCGCGAGAACAGAAAAGCTGTATGACAGGTTATTGACACACGTCTGACGAACTTGTAGACCTCGGGATGCCGGAGGAGGCAAAGAGGACATACTGATGAACCCGCAAGACGTAAAGGTCGCGCTTGGCGCTGGCCTGTTGTCATTTCCCGTGACCCATTTTGATGGAAACGGAATTTTCCAGGCCGAGAGCTATCGTCGGCATGTCGAGTGGCTGGCCGGTTTCCCGGCGCCCGTTCTGTTTGCAGCCGGTGGGACGGGCGAATTCTTCTCGCTCGCTCCACGCGAAATTCCCGACATCATCCGCGCCGCGAAGGAAGCGGCCGGCAAGACCGCCATCGTGTCCGGCTGCGGCTATGGCACCGAGATCGCGATTGAAATCGCGCGCAGCGCGGAGAAGGCAGGCGCCGATGGCATTCTGCTTCTGCCGCATTACCTGATCGATGCACCGCAGGACGGCATCTTTGAGCATGTCCGGCGCGTCTGCCAGTCGGTCGGCGTCGGCGTCATGGTCTACAACCGCGACAATTCGGTCATACAGGTCGATACGCTGCAGAAGCTCTGCGACGCCTGCCCCAACCTCGTCGGCTTCAAGGATGGCACGGGCGATATCGGTCTCATCCGCCAAATCTCCGCCACCATGGGCGACCGGCTGACGTATCTCGGCGGCATGCCGACAGCAGAATTGTTCGCGGAAGCCTATCTGGCGGCGGGCTTCACCACCTATTCCTCCGCCGTCTTCAACTTCGTGCCGAAGCTCGCGGTGGAATTCTACGACGCCCTGCGTGGCGGTAACCGTGCGCGCTGCGAAACGATCCTGAAGGATTTCTTCTATCCCTTTATGGCGCTCCGCAGCCGTCGCAAAGGCTATGCCGTTGCCGCCGTCAAGGCTGGCGTGCGGCTGCAGGGCTTCGATGCCGGCGCGGTTCGCTCGCCGCTCTCGGACCTGACAGCCGAGGAAGAGGGCATCCTCGACAGGTTGATCGACCCCTGGAGGCGTTGAGGTGAAGATCGCTGCGGTCCACACCCATCTGCTGGAATACCGGCTGCCGACGCCGTTTGAAAGTGCATCCATGCGGTTCGACCGTCGGGCGCATATCCTGGTGGAGGTAGTCTGTGACAACGGTCTCGTCGGCTGGGGCGAATGCCTCGGCCCTGCCCGGCCCAACGCGGCCGTGGTCAAGGCCTATACCCAGTGGCTGATCGGCGCCGATCCGCTGGAAACAGAAAAGATCTGGGCCGTGCTCTACAATGCGTTGCGCGATCAGGGCCAGCGCGGCCTTGCCATCACGGCGCTCTCCGGTATTGACATCGCGCTCTGGGATATCAAGGGCAAGCATTTCGGCGTGCCGGTTTCCACCCTGCTAGGCGGCCGCTTTCGCGAGAGCGTCAAAGCCTATGCCACGGGCAGTTTCAAGCGCGACGGCGTCAACCGCCTTGATGACAATGTCGCTGACATCACTCGCTACCAGCGCGAAGGCTTCCACGCCAGCAAAATCAAGATCGGCTTCGGCGTAACAGAAGACCTGGCGATCGTGCAGGCCGTGCGCGATGCCGTCGGCCCGGACTTCCGCATCATGGTCGATGCCAATCATGGCTACGATGCGCTGGACGCCATCCGCTTCGGTAATGCTGCGGCCGAACTCGATATCGACTGGTTCGAGGAACCTGTCGTGCCCGAGCAGCTTGCCGCCTATCGCGAAGTCCGCGATCGCCAGCCGATCCCCGTTGCGGGCGGCGAGACGTGGCACAGCCGCTGGGGCATGCGCGAACCCATCGAAACCCGCGCCGTCGATATCCTCCAACCCGATCTTGCGGGCACCGGCGGCTTTACGGAGGCCCGGAGAATCGCAGATCTTGCCGCGCTTCATGGCGTGCGCGTCGTGCCGCATGTCTGGGGAACGGCGGTGCACATCGCCGCAGCCCTTCAGTTCATGGCGGCGATAGTGCCGAGCCCGGTGCGCGTCAATCCTGTGGAGCCAATTCTCGAATTCGACCGCACGGAAAACCCGTTCCGGCAGGCCGTGGTGAAAACACCGATCGATCATGTCGATGGTGTCGTCACGATCCCGAATGGCCCTGGCCTCGGCATCGAGGTCGATCGCGATGCGCTGGCCGAATATCGCATGCCCGACGCAGGAAAGGACATCTAATGCTCGTCAGACCTCTTTCAGGGCCAGCACCGAGAATCGCCTTCCCTGCAGGCTCCGTCGATTCGCAAATGCATATGTATCTGCCCGGATATCCAGCGCAGCCGGGTGGTCCTGATCTTCCGGCGGGTAGCCTGCCCGACGCCGATCAATACCGCGCCTTCATGCGCTGGCTCGGCATCGATCGCGTCATCATCACACAGGGCAATGCCCATCAGCGCGACAACGGCAACCTCATCGCCTGCCTGACGGAGATGGGCGACGTCGCCCGCGGCGTTGCCGTCATCGATGCCGAGACGAGCGAAGGCGAACTCGATCGTCTCTCGGCTGCGGGCGTCGTCGGTGTGCGCATCATGGATCTCCCGGGCGGCGCCGTCGGCCTCGATGCTCTGGAAGCGGTCGATGCCAAGGCTGCAAGCCGTGGCTGGATGCTCGCCGTCCAGTTCGACGGCAACCGTATCCTCGACCATGTCGACCGGCTGAAGGCGCTCAAATCGCGCTGGGTGTTCGATCATCACGGCAAGTTCTTTGCTGGTGCCGCACCGGATGGCGCCGAGGTGACTGCCCTGCGAGGGCTGCTGGATGGCGGTCGGTGCTGGTTCAAATTCGCCGGCGTCTACGAGTCCTCCCGGTCCGGTGCACCTGATTACGTCGATGTCGCCGGCTTTTCGCGTGTTCTGGCAGTGCACGCGCCGGAGCGCATCGTCTGGGGCAGCAACTGGCCGCACAATCTGGCGAAGACGCAGGATGCCTATCCCGACGACATTGCTCTGGCCGACACGGTTCTGAGCTGGATCGGCGACGAAGCGGCCATCCGTCAGGCGCTGGTCGATAATCCAGAGGAACTGTTCGGCCTTCCCGCATGGCAGGCGGTCGAAAAGAGAGTTTGACGCGACCCGGCAGAGGAGAGCCGGATTTCTTGAAAAGGTGGAGGAAACACATGAACATTGCAGGCAAGCTGATCATGGCGCTGGGCATCGCCCTCGCCGCATCGACCGCACAGGCGCAGGAAATTACCCTGCGTTCCGCGGACATCCATCCCGACGGCTATCCGACCGTCGAGGCGGTCAAATATATGGGGCAGTTGCTCTCGGAACGGTCGAACGGCCGGATCAAGATCGAGGTGTCCAACAATGCCGTTCTCGGCAACGAGAAGGACACGATCGAGCAGACGCGCTTTGGCGTGATCGACATGAACCGCGTCAACGCCGCGCCGTTCAACAACCTCGTACCGGAAACGACGGTTCTTGGTCTGCCATTCCTGTTCCGCTCCACCGAGCATATGCACCATACGGTGGACGGACCGATCGGCGATGAAGTGCTCAAGGCTTTCGAGCCGCACGGCCTCGTCGGCCTTGCCTTCTATGACAGCGGCGCCCGCTCGTTCTACACCACCAAGAAGCCGATCGAGAAACTGGACGATCTGAAGGGCATGAAGATCCGCGTCCAGCAATCCGACCTCTGGATTGCCATGATGCAGGCCTTCGGCGCCAACCCGACACCCATGCCGATGGGCGAAGTCTACTCGTCGCTTGAAACCGGCGTCGTGGATGGTGCCGAGAACAACTGGCCCTCCTACGAGTCCGCTCGCCACTACGAAGTTGCCAAGAACTACACGCTGACCGAACACTCCCTGAACCCCGAGATCCTCGTCATTTCCAAGATATCCTGGGACAAACTGACGCCGGAAGACCAGACGCTCCTGCGCCAGGCCGCCAAGGATTCCGTCGGCAAGATGCGGGAACTGTGGTTGGCGCGCGAGAAGGCTTCCGAAGAGAAGGTTCGCGCCGCCGGCAACAACATCATCAAGGTCGACAAGAAGCAGTTCGCCGATGCGATGAAGCCCGTCTACGACCGCTTCGTTACCGAGCCTGCCATGAAGGACCTGCTCGAGCGCGTACAGGCCGTTCAGTAAAACCGCTTTCGACAGGCCCCTGACCGGGGCCTGTTTTCGCATGCCGGCCGGGGCTTTCCACCGGCTCTTTGGGAGGTTTCTGCAATGCGGCATTTCATGTCGTCAGTAAGGCGCGTTCTGGCCCTACTCAATCGGACGGCGATCTATCTCGCCGGCCTCGGGATCATCGCGATGACGCTGATCATCGGCTGGCAGGTTTTCGCGCGCTATGTGCTGAACGACACGCCGAGCTGGTCGGAGCCGCTGTCGCTGCACCTCATGTCCTGGTTCATCCTGCTGGGTGCCGCCGTCGGCGTGCGCGAAAGCGTGCATCTGGGCCTTGATCTCGTGCACCACATGGTCCCGCCCGCCGTTCAGAAACTGATGGATCAGGTCAGCCTCGGCCTCATCACGCTCTTCGGCATCGCCATGACCTATTATGCCATCCTCTTGGCAGCCGGCACATGGACCGCGCGCATTCCTGTTCTGGGCTGGCCCGGCGGAGTGGATTTCATTCCCATGATCGTCGGCGGCGCGTTGATATCGCTGTTTGCAGCGGAGCGCTTCGTCGATGTGTCCCTCGGTCAGGAAGTCACCGACGTTGTCGTGCTGACGGAGGTTGCGTAATGGCCTATACCGTACTCTTCGGAACCTTCGTCACGCTGATGTTCATCGGCATGCCGATCGCCTTCTGCCTCGGCATCGCATCGGTCGCCACGGTGCTCTACATGGGCTTGCCGCCGATCGTCGTATTCCAGCAAATGAATTCCGGCATGAACGTCTTCGCGATGATGGCGATCCCGTTCTTCATCTTCGCGGGCGACCTGATGGTGCGCGGTGGCATCGCCACCCGGCTGATCCGCTTTGCGGCCGGTCTCGTCGGCCACCTCAAGGGCGGCCTCGGGCAGGTCAATATCGTCGCCTCGACCCTCTTCGGCGGCATCTCCGGGTCGGCGGTCGCTGATGCCTCCGCCGTCGGCGGGCTGATGATTCCTCAGATGGCCGCGCGCGGCTACGATCGCGGCTATGCCGTCAACGTCACCGTCAACGCCGCCATCATTGCGCTGATGATTCCCCCGTCGCACAACATGATCCTCTATTCGATCGCGGCCGGCGGCAACGTTTCCGTTGCCGACCTCTTCACGGCCGGCATCATCCCCGGCATGCTTCTGGCCGGCGCCCTCATGATCACGGCCTATATCGTCGCACGCCGCCGCGGCTATCCGTCGGAGCCTTTCCCCGGCTTCTCGCGACTCGGCTACTACCTGCTTGCATCCTTCCCGGGCCTTCTCCTGATCGGCATCATCTTCGGCGGCGTACGCTCCGGTGTCTTCACGGCCACGGAAAGCTCCTGCATCGCCGTGCTCTACGCCTTCCTCGTGGCCACGCTCGTCTACCGCGAACTCGATTGGGCCGGTTTCATCGAAGCTGTTCTGGGTGCCGCGCGGACGACGTCCATGGTGCTGCTCGTCATCGGCACGGCGGCCTCGTTCGGATGGCTCATGGCCTTCCTGCAGGTGCAGACCCTGATGATCGGCGCGATCAGCGCCATCTCCGACAATCCGCTGATCGTCCTGCTCGTGATCAACATCCTGCTGCTGTTGCTCGGCACCTTCATGGATATGGCACCTCTGGTGATCATAGCGACGCCGGTGCTTCTGCCCGTCGTCAAGGCGTTCGGTGTCGATCCTGTGCATTTCGGGGTGGTGATGATCCTGAATGCCGGCATCGGGCTGAACACCCCACCCGTGGGAACGGTGCTCTTCGTCGGCTGCGCCGTCGGGGGAATTTCGATCCGCGAAGCAATGAAGACGATCTGGCCGTTCTTCGGCGCGAGCGTCGCGGTGCTGTTGCTCGTCACTTACATTCCCGCGCTCTCCCTCTGGCTCCCGGCCGTTTTCCGATAGCGACCACGTATCGTCACCTATTCCCGCGCCCTGCATTTCGCGATGCAGGGCGTTTTCGCATGCGCCAAACGCTTGGAAAGGTAATGGACGCCGAAGCCGGTGATCGAAACGGTCACGCTCAAGCAACAAAAACGAGAGACCTCCAGAAACGGAAAAGCCTGCCGCGGGAGGAGGTGCGGCAGGCTTTCCGAAAAAACCGAACATTGGCTGGGAGGAGGAGTGCCGATGTTCGAACAGACGTCCCTGGGAGGAGGAGAGGAGCGTCTGAGGAACGAAGCTTTGCGGGAGGAGGTGCATCGCTTCGTTGACGAGTAATATACGGATCCTGTCGGGATATCCCAGAGCTGTCTTTGCAGTGCAGCCATGCAATAGAAGCAGGACTCTAAAAAGGGGTTCGGATCAGGCACGAAAACGGTCGAAGGCCGTTAGCCGCCGCATCGGCGGATCGGCTTCGGGATAGCGGTAGATCTCGCTGCGCAGGAACCGCAGTTCCTCGTCTACCGCCTCTTCGGCGATCTCGATCCACCAGGATTTCGGTCGCCCGTCGCTGCCGTCCGCCCAGCGATAGCCGCGTGCCTTCAGGTGATCCTTCATGTCGAAGGGGCTGTGCTCGGCATAGATGCGCACGCGGCTGGCGTGGCTTGCCTCCTGCAGTTCGGCAAACGCCGTGGGAACGCCATCGACCGCACGGTTCAGCACTTCGAGAAGCGCGAAGCAATCGTCCACCGCCCGGTGCCCCTCATGAAAGAAACCGGCCTGACCGATAAGATAACCGAGCTTGGTGCCCTCATAACCGCGTGCCGACCAGTCGATCTCCGCATTCGAGCAGGCCCATGCCTTGCGTTCGAAGACCGGGTGGAAGGTCTCGCAGAATGGCCGGTCGAAGGCTGCGTTATGGGCAATGATCAGGTCGGCGGGAGCCACCATGGCTTCCAGAGCCGCCACGTCGATCTGCTGCCCCTCGACCATCTCGTCCGTGATCCCCGTCAGACGCGTGATCTCCGGAGGAATAGGTGCCAGAGGTTGCCGCAAGCCACCGAAGACGCTGGTGATGTCCCCGATGTCTCCATTCGAATGATACGTAAACGCGATGGCGCCGATCTCGATGATCTCGTTGCGGCGATGATCGAGTCCGGTCGTTTCCGTATCCAGAATGACGCCGCGCAGCGGAAAGCCGGGCCTCGGCTCCGTGGTGACCGCGCGTGGCTCCAGCTTGCGCAGGATCCGGTAGCGTCCGGTACCGGTCAAGTGCTCGACAAGGTTCGCTTCCGCCGCCGGGCCGGACGACAAGAGCGTCGGTCGCGCGCGTCGCGTCGCCGGTCGCGCCGTCTCGCGCGCTTCATGCGCAAACATATCGAACTGCACTGCCATCGGCCGCCTCTTATGCCCGTCTCGTCCTTTGAGTCTATCGGGACTCGTTCAGATCAGTATAACCCGATGACAGGTCAACGTCAGGAGCAAGCCCGTGGAAACCACCGAAATCGGCAGCCGCAGCGACTTTGCGCTCTGGGCGATCCAGCGCGCACAGGAGATCGTCACCAGCGAGGGCGCCGCCTTCGCGATTGCCGCGCGCGACATGAACGACGACGCTCTGGCCACCACCGCCGCAGCGCTGGGCACGGCGATTTCCGAGGCGATGCTTGAAGTCTTCGACGGGCTGATCGGCGACTGAGTGTGCGAATCGACGGCGATCGTGAAGTTTCCATCGATTTCAGACGGATACGCCCTTCCCTTCACAGGGAACCGCTATATCTCAACCTTCAGCGTCCTGGAGGCTTTTCCCGGAGGCCTTGAATGTAAGGAGTTGGGGTTATGGGAAGTTCTGCACTGATCAGCATCCTGATCACGTTTCTCGTCGTTGTTCTGGTTCTCTATCTCGTCGCACGCCTGCCGATCGACGGACGTGCGAAGCAGATCGTCCAGATCATCGTCATCATCATCGGCATCATCTCGCTACTGAAGTATCTCGCCGTCTTCTAGGCGACGTGTGATCGACGAGACCAAACAGGTCCGGCCTTCCGCCGGGCCTGTTTTCGTTTGTGTTACGCGCGCTTCTCAAACGAACGTCTCATGGGCATCCGCTTTCCCAATGACCCAGTAACCAGCTGCGCGGACCGTCCGAGTCATGGCTACGAGTTGATCAAGGCCGTTGAGGAGAGGCCGGGCAGAAAACGGTCGATGCCGAGACCATCGAGGCGATCGCCTCGGCGCTGGATGCGGCCGCGAAAGCCATCGAGCGCAGCTGAAAACATCATGTTACGTACGACGCTTTGGACGATCGAGAGAGCACGACGATGTCGAGCCCTGCTCAAAGCTAAGCCGGCCGCGCGAAGGGGCCGGTTTCCGATCTCCGAGGCGAAAGCAGCCGGTCGCCTGCGTTCGTTCCGATCAATCGTCGTAGATAGGCAATTGTGCAGCAGCGGCGGCATCAATATCAACGACCAGACGCAGACCGTCCTGCCTGACCTTGTCGAGGGTTATCACCCGATCCTCGCGGCCGAGATTGGCGCTGCGTTCGAAATCGATGGCCACGCCGGTCGGCGTCGTCTTGTCGCTACCCACGACGTCTTCGATCTCGCCGATCTTTTCACCGGCCGCGTTGTAGACGTTCATGCTTTCCAGATCGTCCGCCGTGACGTTGAAGCCCGGAATCATCGTCTTTCCCGACACGTCGACCGATGCTGTCGCAGGAGCCTGCGCAAAGGCGACGCCGGCGCCAGCAAAGAGAGTGAAGGTCGCGGTTGCGATGAAGATATTGCGCTTTGTCATGGTGACTCCGTCTTGTGGGATAATGACGCAGACCACGATCGGCGCAGTCTGCAGCCTGGAGAAGACGCAAACCACCCGATAGGTTCCCCTAAAGACGTCGCTCGACGATCACGAGACCGCGTGTGACAATCACGACGCGGTCAGCGACGAGACCACGCTCCCTTCCAACGGGCCGAGTCCAGTCCGCTGACCATCCGGGCCGAAGAGATGCAAGCGCTCCGCGGGAAAGCCGACCGTCAGGTCTGTGCCCGGTGCCAGAAGCGCCCGGTCGCTGGTGAAGATCTTGAACGGCAGCCCATGCACCGTGAGGTGGAGAATGATACCCAGGCCGGTCGGCTCGATCAGTTCGACGGACGCCGCAACGCCTCCGGTCACGGGGCGAATGGCGACATGCTCGGGACGGATGCCGAGCGTGACGGACGTTCCCTCGGCCAGGTCCACCGTCTGCCCCAGCGAGATCGTCGTTCCGTTGGTCAGGCGCACGAGGCTCGTCCCGTTATCAGAGGCCATCGTGCCTTCCAGCATGTTCATGCCCGGCGAGCCGATGAAGCCCGCGACGAAGAGATTGGCAGGCCGGTCGTAGAGTTCGAGCGGCGCCCCGATCTGCTGCACCGAACCGGCATTCATCGCGACGATGCGCGATGCGAGCGTCATCGCCTCGATCTGGTCATGCGTGACGTAGACCGACGTCGCGCCGAATTCGGCATGCATGCGCTTGATCTCGGCCCGCATCTGTTCGCGCAGGCGCGCATCGAGATTGGACAATGGTTCATCGAACAGGAAGGCCTTTGGCTGGCGCACGATGGCGCGACCCATGGCGACGCGTTGGCGCTGGCCGCCGGACAGCGCCTTCGGGCGACGGCCGAGGAAGGGGTCGAGGCCGAGCTTGGCGGATGCGGCGGCAACGGCGGCGGCGATCTTCTCCTTCGGCGTGCGGCGCAGGCGCAGGCTGTAGCTCATATTGTCGGCAACGGTCATGTGCGGATAGAGCGCGTAGGACTGGAACACCATGGCGATGTCGCGGTCCTTGGGTTTCAGGTCGTTGACCTCGCGCTCGTCGATCGACATCGTCCCGGACGAGATCGATTCCAGTCCCGCAATCATCCGCAGCAGGGTCGATTTGCCGCAGCCGGAGGGGCCGACGAGAACGATGAACTCACCGTCCTCGATCGACAGATCGACGCCGTGGAGTACCGGGTGGTCTCCATAGGTCTTGACGATATCGCGCATTTCGATGGAGGCCATGGATTATCCTTTCACCGCGCCGGCCGTCAGGCCCTGCACGAGATACCGCTGGATCAGGAGGAAGAAGAGGCAGGCCGGCACCAGCGCCATAACGCCCGCCGCCATCATCTGCCCGAAATCGACGGAGAATTTCGACACGAAGGTGAGAAGCCCGACCGGGAATGTCGCGCTGTCGTTGCCCGAGATCAGCATGAGCGCGAAGAGCAGTTCGCTCCACGCGGCCGTAAAGACGAAGCCGAGCGTGGCGGCGATGCCGGGCAATGTCAGCGGCAGGATGATCTGGCGAAAGGCTGTGAACCGGCTTGCCCCGTCGATCATCGCGGCATCCTCCAGATCCCTCGGAATGCCATCGAAGAAGGACTGCATGAGAAAGGTCGCAAACGGCACGTTGAAGGCAGTGTAGACGATGATCAGGCCGGTGAGACTGTTTGTGAGACCGAGTGGCGAGAGCATCTTGAAGATCGGCGCGACCAGCATGACCAGCGGAAACATCTGGGTGATCAGCATCAAGGCCACGACCGCATATTTGCCTCGGAACGTAAAGCGGGAGAGCGCATAGCCTGACAGAGACGAGATCAGCGTGACCGCCAGCGCCGTGGATCCTGCAACGATCAGGCTGTTGCGGAAGAAGACCGGGAACGCGCTGTTTTCGAGAACGTAGCGATAATGCTCGAGCGTCGCATGCGATGGCCACATTCGCACGCCCTCGCTGTAGAGCAGATCGTTCGGCGTCACCGACACCTTGAGCAGCCAGTAGAGTGGGAACAGCGCAAAGACGACATAGGCAAGAATGGCCAGGCGATGCGCGATGGTGAGAAGGATGCTCATGCTCATGCCCATGCTCAATCCTTCTCGATCAGGCGCTGGCGGATGACCACGATCACCATGGAATAGGCGAGCAGCAGCACGAGCAGCACCAGCGCGATGGCGGAGGCATAGCCGAAATCGAGCCGCTTGAACGCCTGCGTGAAGATGTAGCTGGCGACGATCTGGGTGCGGTCGGCCGGGCCGCCATTGGTCATGACGATGATGAGATCGGCGAAATTGGCGATCCAGACCGTTCGCAGGAGGACCGTGATGGCGATGGTCGGCGCGAGGAAGGGCAGCGTTATCGAGGTGAAGCGCTGCAACGGATTGGCGCCGTCGATCGCAGCTGCCTCATAAAGATCGCGCGGAATGGCTTGAAGTGCGGCGAGAAGCGTGATCGCGAAGAACGGAATGCCCCACCAGACATTGGCAATGATCGGTCCCCACATGGCGAGCTGCGGATCGGCGAGGATATTGTTCGGCGCAGACAGGATACCGAGGGAGACCATCCAATGCGGCAAAGGGCCGATGACGGGATTGAACATCCACGCCCAGTTGAGCCCGGCAAGGAAGGTGGGAACGGCCCAGGGCAGGAAGACCAGCGCCTGTGCAAGGCCGCGCCCTGCAAACGGCTTGTCAAGAAGCAGAGCCAGAATGAGGCCGAAGAAGAACTGGAGGAAGACGGACGCGCCGGTCCACCAGAGCGTGTTGCGCAGCGCCCGATAAAATGCCGTATCTTGCGAAAGTTCGCGGAAATGATCGAGCCCGACGAACCCGCCCGAGAACGGATTGAGCAGCTGGATATCGCGGAACGCGTAGGAGAGCCCGAGCACCAGCGGCACCAGCATGACGGCGATGATGAGGACGAGCACGGGAGCCGTGTAGAGCCATGGCTCAGCGGCATCGGCAAGCCGGCTTGCGAAAGGCTTGCGCGGGCGCGGGCGGCTGCCGGTCGTGGAAGGGGTCATGGTCTCGTCACCTGGAGGTCGGTGCTGTCGTGAAGGCGGCAACCGGCGCGCCTGGAAAGCGCGCCGGGCGTCTCGACGGAAAATTACTTCGAGGCGAGGAACTTCTTCTGCGCCTTCGTCATGTAGTCCGCCCACTGCTTGCCAAGCTCTTCCGGCGTGATATCGCCGAGCAGCGCTTCCTGCGAGGTCTTGATCACCAGCGAGTCCTTGAAGAAGGCGAATTCCTCGAGATAGGTCGGCATGGTCGTCGGCACGGCATTCGTGTCGGCAAGCTCCGCAAACCAGCCCTTGAACTGTTCGCTTTGATAGAACGGATCCTTCTCGGCGGTCGTCAGAGCCGGCAGGGCGCCGGTCTTCTTGTTCCACTCGATATTGCCTTCCGGCCCTTCGAGCGTCGAGATGAGCTTCCAGGAGAGATCCTTGTTGGCAGACGAGGCCATCATAGACCAGCCTGCAAAACCGATGGTCGGGAAGGTCTTGCCATCCGGGCCTTTCGGCATGGTCATGACGCCGAAGTCCTCGGCCTTCATGCGCTGCGCAATCGCGATCAGGGCGTCCGGATCCTGATCAAGGAAGGCGCAGGTGCCGGAGTAGAATCCGGCGACGATCTCGTTGAAGCCCCAGTTGACGCTGTCCTTCGGAGCATAGCCATTCTTGTAGAGATCGACCACATAGGTGAGGCCCTTGATCCAACCGGGGCTGTCGAAAGTCGAGGTGCCGTCCTCGTTGAAGAAGCTATTGGAGCCGGCCATGCTGGCGCCGAACATGACCCAGCCGTTCAACCCGCCCGGGCCGCCGCGCAGGCAATAGCCGTACTTGCCGGGAATGGCCGAAACCTTCTTGGACGCCTCGGCGAAGTCTTCCAGCGTCTTCGGCGGCTCGGTGACGCCGGCCTGTTCGAGCAGCTTCTTGTTGTAGAACATCGCCCGGAGATAGAAACCGTAGGGCAGCATGTAGGCCGTGTCCTTGACATCGCGGCCGAGTTCCAGCGTGCGGGCGCTCAGGTCCTTGGTGTATTCCCACTCCTTCAAGTAGGGCTCCAGGCTCTCCAGCATGCCGTTATTGGCGTAGAGCGACAGCCATGTGTCCGGCATTTCGATGACGTCCGGCACGTCGCCGGCCGAGACCATGGTCGCGAACTTCTGGAAGGCATCGCTCCAGGGCAGCGAGACGATCTCGACCTTGGTACCCGGATTGGCGCTTTCGAACTTGGAAACGATGCTTTTCAGCGTCTCGGTTCGCTCCGGGCTGGTGATGACCTCGACGAGCTTCAGGGTGGTATCGGCCAGCGCCGTGCCGGCCATGAGGGCTGTGAAGAGTGTGGCTGCGATCAGGCGTTTCATGCTGTTCTCCCTTTTTTTAATGTGTGAATGACAGTCTCAGGCCGCAGTGGTTGATGTCGCGGCGTGGATGGCGGGCTCCAGATCGGCCCAGAGCGCTTCGGTTCCCTCCAGCCCTACATGCAGACGGACGGAACGGGCGCTGATGCCGAAGGTGTGTGCGGAATTTGGCTGCGCCTTCTGCTCCAGTACGACCTCGCCGGGAACGATCAGGCTTTCATGCCCGCCCCAGGACACGCCGAGCTTGAAGAGCCGAAGCCGGTCGGCAAAAGCCCTGACATCGACACCCTCGCGGAAGATGAAGGAGAAGAGGCCGGACGTGCCGTTCAACCCCGGCGGCAGGCGGTTGGCAAGGCCGGGATGGCACACGGTCTCCACGGCATCCATCGCCTGAAGACGCGTCGCGATCTCCAGCGCGGATGCCTGATGCTGCTTCATGCGGATCGGCAAGGTGCGCAGACCCCGCACGATCAGCCAGGCGTCGAACGGCGAGAGCTTGCCGCCGAGATAGGGATAGGCCTCGCCCCGAATACGGTCGATGAGCGCCTTTGGGCCTGCCACGACGCCGGCGACGACATCGCTATGTCCCCCGAGATATTTTGAGGCCGAATGGAGCACGAGATCGCAACCGAGCGACAAAGGCTGCTGGAAGATCGGGCTCGCCCAGGAATTATCGATGACCGAAATAGCGCCGTGACGGCGGGCAATCCCCGCAAGCGCACCCACGTCATGCGCCTCCATCACCCAGCTCGTCGGGCTTTCCATGTAGAATAGTTTTGCACCCGGCATCGCCGCCTCGACCGCCGCCTCGTCGCGACCGTCGACATAGGTAACAGCGATGTTCATGCGCTTGAAGAAGGTGCCGAACAGGCGAAAGGCGTCGGGGTAGAGATGGCGGACGGCGACGATCCGGTCCCCGGGCTCGACGAAGGACAAGACCGTCGAGGAGATCGCAGCCATGCCGCTCGCAAAACCAAGCGCATCTTCCGCCCCTTCGAGCTTCGCCAGCATTTCCTCGAACAGGCGGACGGTCGGGTTCAGGCCACGGGTATAGACCGGCCGGCTGCGCTCGCCCCGATAGGTCGCGACCATCTCGTCATAGCTCGAAAAGGTGAAAAGCGAGGTCTGCACGATCGGCGGCACGACGGCCTCGAAAGCATGGGTCTCGTCATGGGCGACGATCAGCGAGGCGGGATCGAAGAGATCGTGGCCTGGGGTCATTTCGACATGTCCTTGATATCTTCCTCGACGATGGCGAGGATCTTCAGTGTTTCCGTCCGCGCAGCCTCGGCGTCGCCTGCGGCGATCGCATCAAAGAGCGTCCGGTGGAAGGGAAAAGAGCGCGCCGCAAAATCCGGCCGGTCGAACGGCTTCGACCAGAAGCGCTCGAAACCGCCGCGCATCTGTTCGAGCAATTGCCGAAACAACGGGTTGTGAGTGGCGTCGTAGATCGAGAGGTGGAATGCGAGATCGGCCTTGCCTGATGTGCCCTCGGCAAGATGCACGGTCTCCATTTCGTCGAGGCGGGCTTCGATGGTCTCAAGGTCCGTCTCCGTCCGGCGGCGGGCGGCAGCCATGGAGGCCTCCACCTCGATGCCGCGGCGAACTTCGAGCGTCATCAACAGCGCGTCGCGAAGGCCGACGGTTTCGAACGAGAGCGGCATATGGACCGTGCCGGCGGAAATTGGCTTCAGCAGGTAGTTGCCGCTGCCCTTGCGGCTCTCGACGACTCCCAGCGCCTGAAACTTGCCGATCGCCTCGCGGATGGTCGATCGGCCGACACTGAGCGCCAGCATCAATTCGCGCTCGGCTGGCAATCTGTCCCCAGCCTTGAGGCCAGCATGCTCCACATACTGCGCCAGCGCCGTCTCGACCTGCTGCGCCCGGTTCATCGGCGGCAACGGCGCGATCCGCGTCGGTGAACGGGGCGACGCACTCACGACAGGAACTCGGTCAAAAATGATTGGTCTGACATCCTGCCAATTGAAGATGGCTGTGATGGTTTGTCAAGATGCTGCCGTCGGAAGCTTTATGCTTTTTGCTCATCGATATCTCACGACCCAAGGATGTCTGCCGTAGACTGACGGTTGTGTCACCCATCAGCGATGGCCCCGCCGGTAGCTGCGACGGCAATCGCGTCGAGCTTCCGGATATTGCCGAGGACGGTCTCAGCAATATCCGGGCGGCCATGCTGTTGCCTGCCTGCCAGCGTCATTGCGATCCGAAAGGAGAGCGATTTACGCACCGGCCGGGGGAATGACACCCTTGGTGAACAGGAAGCAGCCGTAGAACCGCGTTTCCCCCGTCGAGATGACGCAATAGGCCTTCTTTGCCAGATCGTAGAAGGCGAAGCGCTCGATCCCGTACATGGGGCAAGGCTTCCCCTCGGCGTGGTCGATCTCCGCCTGAACCTCGCGTTGCACATCCGGCACCTCGTCCGGTGCGCCCATGACTTCCATGCGGCCCGCCGAGTTCTGCAGTGGTGTATCCAGCGGCAGCACCGAGAGGATCGTGGCGATCGCCTGCGGTGCACTCAGATTGGCCATCGTCAGCGGCCGCCCGATGACCGTCTGTCGCCCGACGCTATCTGTGGGAAAATTGGTGTCCGATATGACGAGCGTATCGCCATGCCCCATGGAGCGGAGTGCGTGCAGCACGTCGGCGCCAAGCGCCGGATGAATATTCTTCAGCAAGAAAACCTCCCATTACGTCTTCGTCGCGGCTTCCGCCGCGATCTCTGAATGCCCACCTCACGGCTCCGACCGTAAGGCCCTTGACGATGTAACGCTCCAGAAGGATTCCGGCCAGCACCAAAGGCATGATGGCAACTTTCGACCACCCGTTGATGCCCTGCGATCCTGTCTGGCTCGCGACCGTCGCAGGCAGCGTCTTCGCATTGGAGCTGTCGAGAAGAGCGTCAACCAGCTCTGACCTTGAGCAGATAAGCCTGACGCAATCGCGACGGCCCTGTTCAAGCTTTTCCCCGGCTGATATGTTCGTTATTTGTTCCCAAGTCCTCGGTGCGGCGATTCTGCGTCTGGCTCCGGAACATGCAGGCAGGACGGGGAAGACGACATGGCGGCGGCAGCCTATCTGGAGACGTTGAACGAGCGGCAACGCCAGGCCGTCGAGCACGGCATCGTCTCCAACGGGACAATATCCGACACCGTCGCAGGTCCGCTGTTGATCATCGCCGGCGCCGGATCGGGCAAGACCAATACGCTCGCGCACCGCGTCGCCCATCTCATCGTTCACGGTGCCGATCCCCGCCGTATCCTTCTGCTGACCTTTTCGCGCCGCGCCGCGTCCGAGATGGCGCGGCGGGTCGAGCGGATCTGCCGGAAGGTTCTTGGTGCTAACGCGGGCGTTCTGACCGATGCCCTTGCCTGGTCCGGCACGTTTCATGGCATCGGCGCCCGCCTGCTGCGGATGTACGCCGAGCAGATCGGCCTCGACATCGATTTCACGATTCACGACCGTGAAGATAGTGCCGACCTCATGAACCTCGTGCGTCACGAACTCGGCTTCTCCAAGATGGAAAGCCGGTTTCCGACCAAGGGCACCTGCCTGTCCATCTATTCCCGAGTGGTGAATTCGCAAACGCCGCTGACCGACGTGCTGCGCCTGCATTTTCCCTGGGTCGCCGGGTGGGAAGCACAGCTGAAGACCCTGTTTGCCGCCTATGTCGCCGCCAAGCAGGCCCAGAACGTGCTCGATTACGACGATCTCCTGCTCTATTGGGCGCAGATGGTGTCCGATCCCGGCCTCGCACAGGATATCGGGAATCGTTTCGACCATGTCATGGTGGACGAGTATCAGGATACGAACCGGCTCCAGGCCTCGGTGCTGATGGCGCTGAAGCCCGGTGGTCGCGGCCTGACCGTGGTGGGCGACGATGCACAGTCGATCTACGCCTTTCGCGCCGCCACCGTTCGTAACATTCTGGATTTCCCCGGCTCCTTCAGCCCGGCGGCGGATGTGATCACGCTCGACCGCAATTACCGTTCGACCCAGACCATTCTCGCTGCCGCCAATGGCGTCATCGATCTCGCGCGGGAGCGGTTCACCAAGAACCTTTGGACGGAGCGCCAGTCGGCAGAGCGACCGAAGCTGGTGACGGTGAAGGACGAGACGGATCAGGCCGCCTACATCGTCGAGCAGGTTTTGGCCAACCGCGAGACCGGCATGACGCTCAAGCAGCAGGCCGTGTTATTCCGCTCCTCCAATCACAGCGGGCCGCTCGAAGTCGAACTGACGCGGCGCAACATTCCCTTCGTGAAGTTCG
The DNA here is from genome assembly GCF_900067135.1 of Rhizobium sp. 9140. Lineage (NCBI taxonomy): Bacteria > Pseudomonadati > Pseudomonadota > Alphaproteobacteria > Hyphomicrobiales > Rhizobiaceae > Rhizobium > Rhizobium sp. 9140. The sequence continues at coordinate 257,076 of NZ_FJUR01000002.1, forward strand.
GTGGCCTGAAATTTCTCGACAGCGCGCATGTGAAGGACATGCTGGCCGTGCTGCGGTTCGCGCAGAACCCGCGCGACCGGGTGGCAGGCTTCCGGCTGCTGCAGATGCTGCCGGGCGTCGGCCCGCAAACGGCGGGCAAAATTCTCGATGCGATTACGGCCGATCCCGAGCCGCTCGCAACCCTGGCCGAGATCCCCGCCCCGCCCCGCGCCGGCGACGACTGGAGCCGCTTCATCACCATGCTGGAAAGCCTGAGAAAGTCTGGCCCGGGCTGGCCGGCAGAGATCGGTCTCGCACGGATGTGGTACGAGCCGCATCTCGACCGCATCCACGAGGACGCGGAAACGCGCAAGGCGGACCTCCTCCAACTGGAGCAGATCGCCACCGGCTATGCCTCGCGCGAGCGCTTCCTAACCGAACTGACGCTCGATCCGCCGGATGCCACGAGCGACCAGCCCGGCGTACCGCTGCTGGACGAGGATTATCTCATCCTCTCGACCATCCATTCCGCCAAGGGGCAGGAATGGCGATCCGTCTTTATGCTGAACGTCGTCGATGGCTGCATCCCGTCCGATTTGGGAACCGGAACGACGGAGGAAATCGAGGAGGAGCGCCGCCTTCTCTATGTCGGCATGACGCGCGCGAAAGACAGTCTGTCGCTGATCACGCCGCAACGCTTTTTCACCCACGGGCAGAACCCGCAAGGCGATCGGCATGTCTATGCCGCGCGCACCCGCTTCATTCCCGCAACGCTGCTGCAGTTCTTCGAAAGCACGACCTGGCCGTTGATATCAGCCTCCGCCTCGGAACGCAGCGCGCGGGAAATCCGCATCGACGTTGCCGCCCGCATGCGCGGCATGTGGAGCTAGGCCGTGCAGACGGGCGCTTCCGATAGGGCGGAAACGGCAGCAAGAGCGGCGGCCCGCGAGGCTCAGGATTTGGCGGAAGCGCTGGCCGCGCCTGTCCCCGATGCTGCACCGGGGGAAAGCGTCGAGCGACGGGATGCGCCGGTGCGCAAGATCATCCATGTCGATATGGACGCCTTCTATGCCTCGGTCGAGCAGCGGGACAACCCGGAGCTTCTCGGCAAGCCGGTCGCCGTCGGCGGATCGGCCGCACGCGGCGTCGTGGCGGCAGCGAGCTATGAGGCGCGGGTGTTCGGTGTGCATTCCGCCATGGCGTCCGTCACCGCCAAGCGCAAATGCCCGGACTTGATCTTCGTCAAACCGCGCTTCGAGGTCTACCGCGCCGTGTCGCAGCAGATCCGGGAAATCTTTGCGGACTACACACCTCTGATCGAGCCGCTGTCGCTGGACGAGGCCTATCTTGACGTCACGGAAAACCTGAAGGGCATGGAGATCGCAACCGAAATCGCCGCCGAGATCCGTGCCCGGATCTTTGCGGCAACCGGTCTCACGGCTTCGGCAGGTATCAGTTACAACAAATTTCTTGCCAAGATGGCGTCCGACCAGCGCAAGCCAAACGGTCAGTTCGTGATCACGCCGAAGAACGGCCCCGCCTTCGTGGAGGCTCTCCCGGTGAAGAAGTTTCATGGCGTCGGCCCGGCGACGGCCGAGCGGATGAAGAAGCACGGCATCGAGACGGGTCTCGACCTCAAGATGAAGCCACTCGCCTATCTCCAGCAGCATTTTGGCAAATCCGGCGCCTATTTCCACGGGATCGCGCGGGGGATCGACGAGCGGCGCGTGCGCCCGGACCGGATCCGCAAGTCGGTTGGCGCCGAGGACACCTTTAGCGAGGACATATCCGACCTCGCTCTCGCCGAGGCCGAACTGCGCCCGTTGGCGGAAAAGGTCTGGCGGTACTGCGAGGCGCACGACATCGCCGGCAAGACGGTGACGGTGAAGATCAAATATGCAGACTTCACGCAGGCGACGCGCGCGCGAACGCTCGCGGCGAACTTTGCCCGTATCGAAGATGTTCTTGAAGTCGCCGACCAGTTGCTGGCGACGGTCCATCCCTTTCGCCGGCCTGTGCGGCTTCTCGGCGTAACGCTGTCATCGCTAACGACGGCGGGCGCAAGTGCTGAAGCGAGCGAGGCATCGCAGCTCGATCTCGGTCTGTAAGTCTCTCAGCGCCCGGGAAGCAGCAAGCGAGCGATAGGCTCAAAACGAAAAAGCCTGCCGCGGGAGGAGGTGCGGCAGGCTTTTCGATAAGAACCGAACGGCGACTGGGAGGAGGATGTCGCCATTCCGTCGAACGATCCTGGGAGGAGGAGGGGAGCGTTCGAACTACGAAGGGACGCGGGAGGAGGTGCATCGCTTCGTTGGAATAATATTTACGCCGAGATGGCTGCTCTTACGAGAGGCAATGTTGCAGTGCAGCTATGCAGAAATCGAAGGACACGATAGCTATGTCGCTTCATCGGTCGGCAGCGTCGCCACGCATCGCCCTTGTTCACAATGTCAGTCTGTGATTGCATTGAGAATGCCGATCCGGCCTCGGAGGTTTCATGCTCTTGTTTCTCGCATTCCTGATCGGCGTCATCGCCGGTCTGCGCGCCATGACCGCGCCGGCAGCCATTGCCTGGGCCGCTACGCTCGGATGGATCGATCTTTCCGGCTCGTGGGCGTCTTTCATGAGCTCGATCTGGACGGCCGGAATCCTCACCGTCCTTGCACTCGGCGAATACGTCACCGACCAGTTGCCGACAACGCCAAGCCGTAAGGTGCCGGTACAGTTCGCCACCCGCGTCGTGATCGGCGCGCTCTGCGGTGCGGTCATAGGAACGCCCTCCGGCGGATGGCTGGTCTGCCTCATTGCCGGTCTCCTCGGCGCCATCGCCGGCACCCTTGGTGGGGCCGCTCTCCGGGGCCGTCTCGCCGCAAGCTTCGGCCGCGATCCGCCGGCAGCCTTTATTGAGGATGCCATCGCCATCATCGGGGCGTTTCTCATCATGAGCGCCCTGCCCGTCTCGGCGTCCATGCCGATCCCCGCATGAGGACGTTCGACGCGATCATCATCGGCGCCGGTCAGGCCGGCCCGTCGCTCGCCGCTCGCCTGTCCGGCGCAGGGCGCTCCGTCGCCATTATCGAGCGCAAGCATGTCGGCGGAACCTGCATCAACACCGGGTGCAAGCCGACCAAGGCGCTCGTCGCCAGTGCGCACGCCGCCCATATCGCCCGGCGCGCTGCGGATTTCGGGGTTGTCATTGGCGGTGATGTGACGATCGATATGCCCTCCGTGTTCCGCCGGTCGCACAAGATCACGCTCGACAGCCGCCACAGCAACGAGCGCTGGCTGGAGGGGCTTGAAAACGGCACGCTGATCCGTGGCCATGCGCGGTTCGAGGATCGCACGACGTTACGTGTCGGCGACGAGCGCCTGTCCGCGCCGCAGATTTTCATCAATGTCGGCGGCCGGGCCTCCATCCCGGATTTTCCCGGAATCCACGATGTTCCCTCCATGACCAACAGCGACATCGTCATGCTGGAGCGTGTGCCTAAACACCTCATTATCGTCGGTGGCAGCTATATTGGTCTGGAGTTCGCCCAGATGTACCGTCGGTTTGGAGCCGATGTGACCATTGTCGAAAAGGGGCCTCGACTGGTTGCGCGGGAGGACGAGGAGATATCGGACGCAATCCAGACAGTGCTGGAGCACGAAGGCATTGTGGTTCGAACCGCGGCAGAGTGCATCCGCTTTTCCCGCGACGGCGAAGACGTCATCGTCGGTGTGAGTTGCATGAAGGGCGAGCCCGACATTCGCGGCTCCGACATTCTGCTCGCCACGGGGCGCAAACCCAACACGGATGATCTCGGGCTCGACGTCGCCGGTGTTGCTCTGGATGAACGCGGCTACATCATCGTTGATGATGCGCTCGCCACCAGCGCGCCCGGCATCTGGGCAATGGGCGACTGCAACGGCCGCGGCGCCTTCACCCATACGGCGTACAATGATTTTGAAATCATCGCGGCGAACCTGCTGGATGGCGAGACCCACCGGGTTTCCGACCGCCTGCCCGGTTACGCGCTTTACATCGACCCGCCACTCGGCCGTGTCGGAATGAGCGAACGGGAGGCCCGCGCCTCCGGCAGGCGGATCCTCGTCGGACGTCTGCCGATGGCGCGCGTTGGACGGGCCGTCGAGAAAGGGGAGACGCAGGGGCTGATGAAGATCATTGCCGATGCGGACACGCGCGAAATCCTGGGCGCTGCCGTTCTCGGCACGGGTGGCGACGAGGCCATTCATGGCGTGCTCGACATGATGAATGTCGGCGCGCGCTACGACGACCTCCGCTGGGCCGTACCGATCCATCCCACCATATCCGAATTCTGGCCGACCCTTGTTCTCGGCATGAAGCCGATGGAGGCCTCTTCATAGAAAAGGCCCCCGGTTTTCATCGAGGGCCTCTCTTGATGATGTGGGGCAGGACACGCGTGCCGATCAAAACTCTTCCCAATTGTCCTGTGCTGCGGCTGCGGCCGGTGCGGCACTGGCGGAACCGCCAGAGAACGCACGTGCGAGCGTGTTCGCCATCTTGCGGGCCGGAGAAGCGACGGGAACGGCGCGTGTGGCTGTCGCGAGCGCGGGCCGGCTCGGTGTCTTGACACGGGGTACCTGCTGCGACGGCGTTGCCGACGCATAGGATGCGGATGCGCCGCCGAACTGGAAGCGCGCGACCAGATCCTTCAGCCGTGCAGCTTCGGTGGCGAGCGTGGCACCGGCCGCATTGGCCTCTTCCACCAACGCCGCATTCTGCTGCGTCACCTGATCCATCTGGTTGACGGCCGTGTTGACTTCGGCAAGGCCGACCGACTGCTCGCGTGACGACGTGGCGATCGCATCCATGTGCTGGTTGATCGTGACGATGTAGGTCTCGATCGTCTTCAACGCTTCGCCCGTCTGGCTGACGAGTTGGACACCGCTTTGCACTTCGCCTGAGGAATTCCGGATCAGGTCCTTGATTTCCTTAGCAGCCTTGGCCGAGCGTTGAGCGAGTTCCCGCACTTCCTGCGCGACCACGGCGAAACCCTTGCCGGCTTCGCCGGCACGAGCGGCTTCCACACCGGCGTTCAGGGCCAGCAGGTTCGTCTGGAAGGCGATTTCGTCGATGACGCCGATGATCGAGGAGATCTGGTTGGAGGACTGCTCGATCTTGCTCATCGCATCGACCGCACTGTTGACGACGGCGCCGGACTGACGGGCGCTGTCATTGGCCTGAACGGCAACCGAGCGGGCTTCTTCCGCGCGCTTGGAGGAACTGGCGACGTTGGCGGTGATTTCATCGAGAGCCGCTGCGGTTTCCTCAAGCGAGGCTGCCTGCTGTTCGGTCCGGCGCGACAGGTCGTCGGCACTCTGGCTGATCTCGCGCGAGCCGCTGTCGATCGAGCCCGTGGCGTCTGCAACCGCGCTCAGTGTGTCACGAAGCTGCTCGACGGCCCGGTTGAAGTCCGTGCGCAACGTCTCGAAGTCGTCGGCAAAACGCTCGGTGAGCTGGAAGCTTAGGTCGCCGGAGGCCAGATGCGTCAGACCCTTGGCGAGCCCGCTGGTCGCCTGCGCCATCGCTTCGGCACGCTCGTGCTCCAGTTCGGCCTGACGGCGCCGCTCGCTTTCGCTCAGCGACCGCTGCTGCACGGCTTCCGTTTCCAGCGCACGCGCCTTAAGGCCGTTTTCCTTGAACACTTCCACGGCGCGCGCCATGCCACCCACTTCGTCGCGGCGATCGGTGCCGACGACATCGGCGTCGAGTTCGCCTGTTGCCAGCCGCCGCATGACGCTACCCAGCGCATCGATTGGCTGGACGAGCCAGGCGCGGATGGCAAAGAACGCGGCGAGGATGACGACCAGCGTTCCCACGACAACCATGGCAATCGTCACCCAGTAGGTGTGGATCGATCCGGTCGTCAGCACGTCGCCTCCCGTCTTGGCGATGGCGAGAAGCTCGTTGGTTTCCTCGGCCATGGCCTGGCTCATGGGCGCGAACTGCATCTCGCATTCCCGCAGGAAGGCGCCCTGTGCGCTCAGGCGCTCCTGCGAACCCCGTGCGCTCGACGCGCGCGTAAAGGCATTGCCGCAGGCCTCGTTGAGGATCGACAGACCCTTGGTCTTCAGTTCGGTAATTCTTGCGTTCTCGGGTGTCGCAGCCAGTGCCGCGTCCATTTCCGTGGCAAACTGGGTCTTGGAGGCCTGAAGCTCGGCCGTTGCCGCTGATTTCGCCGCCTCGGTGGTGACGATCATCAACGTGCCGGCCGCGGCCCGCGCGGCCTGGAAGGCCTGGTTGGCAAGAGCGAGCTCCGTGGCGGCCTTTGACTGCTGGGTCAGCAGCGCGGAGTAGGCGTCATCGGTTTTCATGATCCGATCGCCTGAGTAGAACGCAACACCGAGGGAGAAGAGCGCGAAGACGCCCATCAGGCTCAAAAATTTGCCAATGATCGGAATGTGTTTCACAAGATGCCTCAAGCCATACGCAACAACGGATAGCGGCACCTTAGGGCGTGAATTTTAAACGATGGTTTACATGCGCGTCACCATTCGCAGATGCGAACAGATATTTCGCCTCATCCTGAATCGTCGCTTACAGATAACCTTCTCAAAACCACCTCAGGCGGCGAGCGGCTTTACCTCCGCCTTATCCTTTAATCGCGCTGCATATCTCTGAGCGATCACGGCGCAGGCCATGAGCTGGATCTGATGGAACAGCATCAGCGGCAGCACGATGGCGCCGACGGAGGACGAGGCGTTGCCGAAGATGGCATTGGCCATAGGCACGCCGCTGGCGAGCGACTTCTTCGATCCGCAGAAGGTGATGGTGATCTCGTCTTCCTTGGAGAAGCCGAGAAGGCGGCTGCCGAACATGGTGATGCAGAGAACAGTGGCGAGAAGGACCATATCGACGACGATGACGGCGGCGATATCGCCCACCGAGAACGTGTGCCACAGCCCTTCCATGACGGCCTCCGAGAATGCGAGATAGACGACCATCAGGATGGAGCCGCGATCGACGGGCATCAGGAGTTTCTTGCGCGAACGGATCCAGTTCCCGATCCACGGTTGCAGGATCTGCCCGACGACGAAGGGCAGCATCAGCTGCAGGAGAATGCTCTGCAACGCATCCCAGGAAAACCCACCGCCACCCGTGGTGGACAGGACGAGGCCCGTGAGCAGTGGCGTCAGGAACATGCCGAAAATGTTGGACCCGGAGGCTGCCACGATCGCTGCGGGCACATTGCCGCCGGCCATCGATGTAAACGCGATCGATGACTGAACCGTTGAGGGCAGGACACAGAGAAAGAGGATGCCGGTATAGAGCGGGGCGGCGAGAACCGACGACGGGATGAGGCCGATGGCGAGGCCCAGAAGCGGAAAGATGCAGAATGTCGTGAAGAGGATCGTGAGGTGCAGCCGCCAGTGCAGTGCCCCCGCCACCACGGTATCACGCGACAGGCGTGCGCCATGGAGGAAGAACAGAAGCCCGATCGCAATGTCCGTCGCGATATCGAAGACATCCGCATATCGGCCATGGATCGGCAGGAGCGACGCGAGGATGACGGTGCAGACGAGGAGGACGGTGAAGGTATCGGGCAGGTAGCGGCGCATGGTGATGATCCCTTGATGGCTCTGGGGACAGGTCTTGCCTTGAAGTTGCGTCGCGTCATCGCTTATCATGTTTCAAGATGCAAACACTAACAGTCATTATAAAGTCCGATAACCGTGTTGAACCTCACCCATCTCGCCAGTTTCGTCATGCTCGAGCAAACCGGTAGCTTCACGGAAACGGCTCTCCGTCTCGGAATCGGTCAGTCCACGGTCACGCAGCATATCCAGAGGCTGGAAAAGACGCTTGGGCGACAACTGGTGTTCCGCGATACGCATCAGGTACGGCTGACGGCGGAGGGAGAAGCGCTCCTTGGCCACGCCCGCGGCATGCTCGATCTGAATGGTAAAGTCGCGGCACTCTTCGGTGAGAACCGGTTGCGCGGGCGATTGCGGCTGGGCGTGTCGGAGGATGTTGTGGCCAGCCGCCTGACGGCGATCCTTGCGGACTTCATCCGCCTCTATCCGCTGGTGGATCTCGAAATGACAGTTGCCCTCAGTGCCGTGCTCAACCAGATGCAGGATGCCGGCGATCTCGATCTGGTGCTCGCCAAGCGTCACATCGGCGAAACGCATGGGCGGCTGCTCTATCGCGAGCCTCTCGTCTGGCTTGCACAGGACCCCGATCTCTTGCTGTCGCGCGGAAACGCCTTGCCTCTCATCGCCTTCCCCCCACCCTCGATCACGCGGCGCATCGCGCAGGAGGCGCTTGACTCGGCACGCGTACCGTGGCGGATTGTCTGCACTTGCGGCAGTCTGAGCGGGCTGACCGCAGCGGCACGTGCCGGCATGGGATTTCTGGTCCAGCCGCGCAGCATGGCGCCAAGCGGCCTGCGGGAGGTCTCGGCAGATCGTCTTCCGCCGCTTGCGGATGTGGAATTCGTGCTGGTGCAGAGACGTGGTGCCGACGCAGCGCTGGTCGATGCATTGTCGAACCTCATCGTCGCGCAGATCGCTCCACACAATGCGTAAGGCCGGAGCTCATTTCGAGCCCTTAACAACGGCGCAAAACGCAAAACGCCCGCGGCAATCGCGGGCGTGAAACAAGATGATCGGTGCAGCTTCCGCTTAAGCGGAAACACTGATCAAGGACTTAGCGGATCGCAGCGCGAGCGACGCTTGTGATCTCGGAGCGGGAGATGCCGAGGTCGTTGAGTTCGCGCGTCGACATGCGGCCGAGCTCGGTCACCGTCTGACGATACTTGCGCCAGTTATTGAAGGAGCGTGCTACGTTCATGATAATCCCCTTTCCAAGGTCTCCAGCGTTGGCGAAACCCTTGTTTCGTCTCTTCCGCTGTGTTGGAATCTTTATACGCGTGCACCGCAACATCGACCAGCGCGAAAGCCTCAGGTGACGTATGCAAGAGCCGCATGCCTCAGATTTGCCGAGTTAGGAAATTTATAAGACTTGTATGATCTCGGCGTTCTCCCTGGTCGGTCAGGCGCCCTTCTCCGACACGCCCGGCGGCTCAGCAATGCTCGCATACATGCCTGTCGTGCGAAATTCCGTCGGGCTTGCACCGAAATGCCGGCGGAAGACCTTGGCGAAATAATTGGGCTCATCGAAGCCCGACATCAGCGAGATCTCTTTGACCGAAAGGTTGGCCGCCTGCGTCAACAGCTTGGCAGCGCGTTGCAGTCGCTTGCGCATCACGAACTCCGCCGGTGGCATGCCCTCGGTGGCGCTGAAGACGCGGGAGAAATGCGCGCGGCTGAGCCCGGACACGCGCGCGAGTTCCTCCACAGGCAACGGCTTCTCCAGATTGTCGGCGATATGGTTCAGGACATGCTGCATCGTGCGATATTCCTGCCCGAACACCGGATGCGCCCCGAAGACATCGTCGTAAAGCGCCATCGCTGCCTCATAGGCGATGGCCGAGGCCCGCCCTGGCATTTCCCCGCCGTCATGGATCAGCCGGTAGCTGCAATCGGCGAGATGCTCGATCGTTTCCGGCTGGAGCAAGAGGATCGGCCCATTGGCCGAGAGGATGGCCTGGTGCAGGCGCATCGCCTCTTCGCCATTCATGGAAATCCAGAAGAACTCCCACCGCCCACCAGGTTCCAGCCAATAGCGATGATTGTCCGGCACGGTGACCAGCAGGGTTTCGCCCGGTATCACGCGGTAGGCTCGCCCGTCATAACGCAGGTTGCCGGCGCCGGAAATCGTGTGTTGCAAAACCGTGAACGGCGTCTGTCCGCGTTTGCGCCCGTCCCAGTCGTAGTTGGGTTTTTCGCGGATCTCGTAACCGGTGCTCGTCGGCATGGTGTGCAGCCGATGCCGCCCGCGTGGCAGGGAAACGGTCCTCATGCAAGGTCCGCTGGCCATCAATCTTTGCAGCATAGAATTACCCATGAAAGCACAATCCCTCTCTATCACGCTTCGATATTATACGCATAATGCCGCCCAAGGGAGCAATACCGGGAGAGTACAGAGCGCCAAATGACAGCCGAACGGGAGGCCTGAACGGCTTTACGCTTGGCTTGCACCGCGCGATTTTACCCGGCTGAACGACAAGACCCATTCGGAGGATAGAGACCGCCATGAGTAGCTTCAAGATCGCCATCATCGGCGCAGGCAGCGTCGGCTTCACCAAGAAGCTCTTCACGGACATCCTGTCCGTACCAGAATTCGCCGAGATCGAGGTCGCGCTGACCGACATCAGCGAGCAGAATCTTTCGATGATCAAGACGATCCTCGACCGCATCGTTGAAGCCAACCGCCTGCCGACAAAGGTAACGGCGACGACGGATCGCCGCAAAGCCATCGAAGGTGCGCGCTATGTGATTAGCTGCGTCCGCGTCGGCGGGCTCGGCGCTTATGCCGACGATATCCGCATTCCCCTGAAATACGGCGTCGACCAGTGCGTCGGCGATACGATCTGCGCCGGTGGCATCCTCTACGGCCAGCGCAACATTCCCGTCATCCTCGACTTCTGCAAGGACATCCGCGAGCTTGCCGAGCCCGGCGCGAAGTTCCTGAATTACGCCAACCCCATGGCCATGAACACCTGGGCGGCGATCGAATACGGCAAGGTTGACACGATCGGTCTCTGCCACGGCGTCCAGCATGGCGGCGAGCAGATCGCCGAGATCCTCGGCGCCAAGGACGGCGAACTCGACTTCATCTGCTCGGGCATCAACCACCAGACCTGGTTCACGGATGTTCGCCTGAAGGGCCGCAAGATCGGCAAGGACGAATTGGTCGCCGCCTTCGAAGCGCATCCGATCTTCTCGCAGCAGGAAAAGCTGCGCATCGACGTCCTCAAGCGCTTCGGCGTCTACTCCACCGAGAGCAACGGCCATCTGTCGGAATACCTGCCCTGGTATCGCAAGCGGCCGGAAGAAATCACCCGCTGGATCGACATGTCGGACTGGATCCACGGCGAGACTGGCGGCTATCTCCGCTACTCCACGGAAACACGCAACTGGTTCGAAACCGAATTTCCGCAATTCCTGGAAAGTGCCGGCAAGCCGCTCGATCCGGGCAAGCGATCCAACGAGCATGCGAGCCACATTCTCGAGGCGCTGGAAACGGGGCGGGTCTATCGCGGCCACTTCAACGTCAAGAACAATGGCGTCATCACCAATCTTCCGGCCGATGCCATCATCGAATCGCCCGGCTTCGTCGATCGCTTCGGCATCAATATGGTTGCCGGCATCACGCTTCCGGAAGCCTGCGCGGCAACCTGCATCGCCTCGATCAACGTTCAGCGTATGTCCGTCCATGCCGCCGTCTCCGGGGATATCGATCTCCTGAAACTCGCCGTGCTGCACGATCCGCTGGTCGGCGCGATCTGCACGCCGGACGAGGTCTGGCAGATGGTGGACGAGATGGTCGTCGCCCAGGCCGAATGGCTGCCGCAATATGCGCACGCCGTTCCGGAAGCTCGCGAACGCCTCAAGCATGCTACGGTGAAGACCCGCGACTGGAAGGGCGTCGCCCGCCGTGAGGTCCGCTCCATCGAGGAGTTGAGGGCCGAGAAGGCCGAATTGCGGGCCGCGAGCTGAGAACGGCTTGAGCCATGAGACGGCCCGCTTCTGGAGGAGAGGCGGACCGGCTTGTTCCGGAGGAGTGCCGCAGCCGGGGAAACCGGACCGGCAGAGATTGAGGGAGAGACAAAACCATGACATCGAACCGCTATTTGAGGGCCGTCGCCGCGCTGATGCTCGGCGTATCCGCCTTCGCAATGACCGCCTCGGCCTCCGAGCCGACCGTCGCGCCGGAAGCACCGCCCTTTCCCGGGCAAGGCAAGATCACCTATGTGCCGCGCGACTCGATCCTCGAGTTCAAGGCGCTGCCGAAGTACAGCGAGCCGGACTGGGTGACGGAAAAGTTCGTTGCGACCGGCAAGCTGCCGCCGGTCGAACAGCGCCTGCCGAAGGAGCCGCTGGTCTATAAGACCGGCAATATGCCGGACGGCATCGGCGTCTATGGCGATACGCTGCGCCACGTCATCGGCGGCCGGCCGGAAGGCTGGAACTATTCGGCGGGCCAGACACAGGGCTGGGGCGGCATCGACATTGCCATGTCGGAGTGCCTGACGCGCACCGCACCGCTGTTTCAGGTCGAAGCGACCGACGTCGAGCCGCTGCCGAACCTCGCGCGAAGCTGGGAGTGGTCGCAGGACGGCCACAAGCTGACCATGCATCTGGTCGAGGGTGCGAAATGGTCCGACGGCGTCGAATTCACCTCCGACGACCTCATGTTTTATTGGAACGACAATGTGGTCGATCCCAACGTGACCCCGCTCAACGGTGCTTCGCCCGAGACGTTCGGCGAGGGTACGACATTGAAAGCCATCGATGCCTTTACCGTGGAGTGGACGTTCAAGGACGCCTTCCCGCGCCAGCATCTGTTCGCCATGGCCTATGGCACCTTCTGCCCCGGCCCTGCCCATATCCTGAAAACCAAGCATCCGAAGTACAACAAGGACTTCACCTACGACCAGTACAAGAACGGCTTTCCCGCCCAGTACATGAACATCCCGGTCATGGGTGCCTGGGTCCCCGTGTCCTACAGGCCGGACGACATGATCGTGCTGCGTCGCAATCCCTATTACTGGAAGGTGGACGAAGCCGGCCACCAGCTGCCTTATGTCAACGAGCTGCACTACAAGCTCTCGACCTGGGCCGACCGGGACGTCCAGGCGATTGCCGGCTCCGGCGATTTCTCCAACCTCGAGCAGCCGGAGAACTTCGTCGAGAGCCTGAAGCGTGCAGCGCAGGAAAGCGCCCCTGCCCGTCTCGCCTTCGGCGCGCGCCTCATCGGCTATAACCTGCACATGAACTTCTCGGCTAATGGCTGGGGCGACCCGGACGAGCGGACCCAGGCGGTGCGCGAGCTCAACCGCAATCCCGATTTCCGCAAGGCGATCACCATGGCGGTCGATCGCAAGAAGATCGGCGACAGCCTCGTGAAGGGGCCATTCACCTCGATCTATCCGGGCGGCATCTCCTCCGGCACGAGCTTCTACGACCGCCAGTCGACCGTCTACTATCCGTTCGATCTAGAGGGCGCCAAGGCGCTCCTGGAGAAGATCGGCCTGAAGGACACGGACGGCAACGGCTTCGTTAATTTCCCAGCGGGAACGGCCGGCGGCAACGACGTGCAGATCGTGCTTCTCTCGACCTCCGACTACGGCACGGATCGCAATCTGGCCGAAGGCGTGATCGGGCAGATGGAGCAGCTGGGCATCAAAGTGACGCTCAACTCGCTCGACGGCGTGAAACGCGATGCGGCGCGTGATGCCGGGCGGTTCGACTGGACCCTGCTGCGGCATAATTCGGAGATTTCCTCCGTCGTGCAGAACACGCCGCAGCTGGCCCCGACCGGACCGCGCACCAGCTGGCACCACCGCGCCGGTCCTGACGGCACGATGGACCTGATGCCGTTCGAGAAGGAAATGGTGGCGACCGTCAACAGCTTCATCGCGTCCAACGACAATGCCGAACGGCAGGATCTGATGAAGAGGTATCAGAAGATCGCGACCGAGAACGTCGATACGGTCGGCCTGACGGAGTATCCGGGCGCGCTCATCATCAACAAGCGCTTCTCCAACATTCCCCCGGGCGCACCGATCTACATGTTCAACTGGGCCGAGGACACGATCCTGCGCGAACGGGTCTTCGTCAGCGCCGATAAGCAGGGCGATTACGAGCTGTTCAAGCAGCAGCTGCCCGGCAAGCCTGGAGACGCCGGTCCGATCAACTGATCGGAGCCCAGCCCGTTGACATCACCGCCGCCGGGCATTCCGGCGGCAGAGAAAAATGACCGCACGGGCGCATGGCAGCGTCGCGTCCGGCGGCCCGTTTCCTAAAGGATACGACATGCTCAGGTTTTTGCTTGTGCGGATCGCCTCCGCGCTGCCGGTGCTCTTCGTCCTGAGCGTCGTCACCTTCACCATCATCCAGGCGCCACCTGGCGACTATAGCGACTATATCCGCTCGCAGGCGATCAACCAGGGCGGCGCCTCCTTCGAAGAAGCTGATGCACAGGCGCAGGCCTACAAGATTGCAAACGGCCTCGATAAGCCGCTGCCCGTCCAATACGTCAACTGGATCACGGGCATTGTCACGCGCGGCGATTTCGGCCACAGCCTGTTCTACAACAAGCCGGTCTCGGAAGTGGTCGGCGAACGCCTGCCGCGCACGCTGGCGCTGGCCCTCGTCTGCCACATCCTTGCCTCCGTCATCGGCATCACCTTCGGCATTCTCGCGGCCACGCGACAATATACCTGGGTGGATACGCTGCTTTCGGGAATCTCGTTCCTTGGCATGACGGTGCCGCGCTTCCTGATGGCGCTGATCATCGTCTACATCATGGTGTTTCATTTCAATGTCAGCGAGATCGGCTCGTTCCAGTCGGCCCGCTACGGCGGAGCACCGTGGTCCTGGGACAAGTTCGTAGACCTTCTGAAGCATGTCTGGCCCGTCATCGCCATCGCGACCTTCGGAGGCCTCGCCTATAATATGCGCGTCATGCGCGGCAATCTGCTCGACACGTTGAACGCGCAATATGTCGAAACCGCCCGCGCCAAGGGTCTGTCGGAACGCAAAGTGATCATGCGCCATGCGGTGCCCAATGCGCTGCATCCGCTGGTGATGTACCAGGGCGTCGTCCTCCCCTACATGCTGACCGGGGAGATCGAGACGGCCATCATCTTCGCCCTGCCGACCGTTGGCCCCGCCATCGTCGGCTCCATGGCCGTGGGTGACGTCTATGTCACCGCCACCTTCATGCTGGTGCTCTCGGCGACCCTGATCGTCGGCAACATCATCGCCGATATGCTGCTCGCAGCCATCGACCCCCGCGTCCGCCAGATGGGAGGGGCCACCGCATGAGCTTTGAAACACAGGCCACACTGCCGATTGCAACCTCCAACACAGAGCAGCACGAGGCCGCACCTCAGGCGGGCGAGCGTCATCGCAACGAGAGCTATATGTCGCTCGTCTGGCGGCGGCTGAGGAAATCCTGGAGCGGCATGCTCGGGCTGATCCTCGTCTGCCTGCTTCTTTTCTCGGCCGTTTTTGCGGATTTCCTGTCGCCGGTCGATCCCAAGGCGACGAATGTAGGCTTCTCGCCGCCGCAACTGCCGAGCTTCACCGACAAGAACGGCAACTTCGTCTTCCCTCCACGGGTTTACCCGGTGCGGGAAACCGACGAGCTCGATCCCGTCACGTTCCAGCCCATCATCGGCCCCGATTACGACAATCCGCAGGTCATCGGGCTCTTCGTCAAGGGCGCGCCCTATCGGCTGCTCGGCGTCATTCCGCTGGATCGTCACCTGATCGGCACGCAGGACGGTTCGCCCATCCATTTCCTCGGAACCGACAAATTCGGGCGGGACGTTCTCTCCCGCATGCTCTACGGCTCGCGCATCTCGCTGTCGATCGCGCTGACGGTGGTGTTCATCGTCACCGTCGTCGGCACCACGGTCGGCATGGTCTCTGGCTATTTCGGCGGCCGCTTCGATGCCTGGACGCAGCGCTTCGTGGAACTCGTCCTCGCCTTTCCGCAGCTGCCGCTCTACCTCGCGCTGACCTCGCTGATCCCGGTCACCGCACCCACGCATGTGTTCCTCGTCTTCGTAGTCGGCGTCATGTCGGCGCTCGGCTGGGCGCAGATGTCGCGGGAGGTGCGCGGCAAGACGCTGGCACTCGCCCGGATCGACTATGTCCGTGCCGCCATCGCGGTGGGTGCCAGCGACCGGCGCATCATCCTCCAGCACATCTTCCCGAACGTCATGAGCCACGTGATCGTCGCGGTGACGCTGGCGATCCCCAGTGTGGTGCTCCTCGAATCCTTCCTCGGGTTCCTCGGCTTCGCGGTCAAGCCGCCGCTGATCTCCTGGGGACTGATGCTTCAGGATACCTCCACCTATTCCGTCATCGGATCCTATCCCTGGATCCTGTCGCCCGTCGGCATCGTTCTGATCACCGTCTTCGCGTTCAACGCGCTCGGCGATGGACTGCGCGATGCCATCGACCCCTATTGAGAGGAGCGAGCCCATGACGACATCAGACGTCTCCGTCACGGCCCCGGACGAGCGCTGCGACCTTGCGCAGCACACCGACGCGCCGATCATCGACGCCCGCAACGTGGCGGTCGATTTCAAGGTTGAGCACGGCATGGTCAGCGCCGTGAAGGACGTGTCCTTCCAGCTTTACCGCGGCGAAACGATCGCCATCGTCGGGGAGAGCGGGTCTGGCAAATCCGTGACCGCCCGCACCATCATGGGGCTGCTCTCCAAACGCGCCGTGACCAGCCCCCGCTCGACCATCGCCTACAAGGGCGAGGACGTGCTCAAGTTCTCGGAAAACCGGCGGCGAAAGCTGCGCGGCGACCGGATCTCGATGATCTTCCAGGAGCCGATGAGCTCGCTCAATCCGGTCTATACGATCGGCGCGCAGATCGCCGAAGCCATTCTCGTCCACCGCCGCATGAGCCGGAAGGCGGCCATGGCGGAAGCGCTCGATCTTCTGCGCCACGTCCAGATCCCCGAGCCGGAGGCGCGCCTTAACCAGTATCCGCACCAGCTTTCGGGCGGCCAGCGCCAGCGCGTCATGATCGCCATGGCGCTTTCCAACAAGCCGGACGTGCTGATCGCCGACGAGCCGACGACGGCGCTGGACGTGACGGTGCAGGCGCAGATCCTCAACCTCATCCGCTCGCTGCAACGCGAGATGAACATGGCCGTGATCCTGATCACCCACGACCTCACCGTCGTGCGGCAGTTTTCGGACTACGTCTACGTGATGAGCACTGGCCAGGTCCGCGAGCACAACACCACCGAGGCGCTGTTTTCCAATCCGCGCCATCCCTACACCGCGAAGCTTCTGGCATCCGAGCCACGCGGCACAGTGAAGCCGATCGCGGATACGGCGCCGGTGATCCTCGAAGGTCGCAATGTCCGCGTCGCCTTCACGCTGAAATCGGGAGGCTTCTTCAAACCCGTCTTCAGCGAGCTTCTTGCCGTCAACGATCTGAGCCTCACGCTGAAGCGCGGCGAGACACTCGGCATCGTCGGCGAAAGCGGCTCCGGCAAGACGACGTTCGGACAGGCGCTTATCCGGCTGTTGAACCCGGAAAGTGGCGAAATCACATTCGACGGAGAGGCGATCCAGTCCTACGGCCGGACCGAGATGCGCCCGCTGCGCGCCCGCATGCAGATCGTCTTTCAGGACCCATTCTCCTCGCTCAACCCGCGCATGTCGGTCGGGCAGATCATCGAGGAAGGGCTGATCGTCAACCGCCTCGGTGCGACGCGCGAGGAGCGGCTGGGGCGGATTTACGACGCCCTGGCAAGCGCCGGTATGCCCGGAAATATCCTCAGCCGTTTCCCGCATGAATTCTCCGGCGGCCAGAGGCAGCGCATCGCAATTGCCCGTGCCATCGCGCTGGAGCCGGAATTCATCCTTCTCGACGAACCGACCTCGGCGCTCGATCTTTCGGTGCAGGCCCAGATCATCGATCTGCTGCGCAAGCTGCAGGAAGAGCGGGGCCTCTCCTATCTCTTCATCTCCCACGACCTCAAGGTGGTGCGCGCGCTCTGCCACCGCGTTGCGGTGATGCAGCGGGGGAAGATTGTCGAGGAAGGTCCCGTCGCCGACGTCCTGTCCAACCCCAAGACCGACTACACCGAGCGGCTTGTCCGAGCCGCCTTCAACGTTGCAGCCTGAGCAGAAAGAGGCCCCCAATGACCAGACAACCCAAGATCACTTTCATCGGCGCGGGATCGACCACGTTCATGAAGAACATCATCGGCGACATCCTCCAGCGCCCGGCCCTCTCCGGTGCCAAGATCGCGCTGATGGATATCAATGCGGAGCGCTTGGCAGAAAGCGAAGTCATCGTCCGCAAGCTCATCTCGTCCCTTGGTGCAAAGGCCACCATCGAGATGCATTCCAGCCAGAAGCGAGCGCTCGATGGCGCGAACTTCGTCGTCGTCGCCTTCCAGATCGGCGGCTTCGAGCCCTGCACGGTCACCGACTTCGAGGTACCGAAAAAATACGGCCTGCGCCAGACGATTGCCGATACGCTCGGCGTCGGCGGCATCATGCGGGGCTTACGCACCGTGCCGCATCTCTGGTCGATCTGCGAGGATATGATGCAGGTCTGCCCGGAGGCGATCCTGCTGCAATATGTCAACCCGATGGCCATCAACACCTGGGCGATCGCCGAGAAGTACCCCAAGATCAAGCAGGTCGGTCTCTGCCACTCCGTGCAGGGAACCGCGATGGAACTCGCCGAGGATCTCGATATCCCCTACGAGGAAATCCGCTACAAGTCGGCCGGCATCAACCACATGGCCTTCTACCTGAAATTCGAGCATCGCCAGCCCGACGGATCGTACAGGGATCTCTACCCGGATCTCCTGCGCGGCTACCGCGAAGGCCGCGCGCCGAAGGCGACCTGGAACCCGCGTTGCCCGAACAAGGTGCGCTACGAAATGCTGACGCGTCTCGGCTACTTCGTCACCGAAAGCTCGGAACACTTTGCCGAATACACCCCCTACTTCATCAAGGAGGGCCGCGAAGACCTGATCGAGAAATTCGGAATCCCACTCGACGAATATCCCAAGCGTTGCGTCGAGCAGATCGAACGCTGGAAGGGACAGGCAGCGGCCTATATGTCCGCCGAAAAGATCGAGGTGAAGAAATCGAAGGAGTACGCCTCCTCGATCGTCAACTCGGTCTGGACCGGCGAACCCTCGGTCATCTACGGCAACCAGCGCAACAATGGCTGCATCACTTCGCTTCCGGACAATTGCGCTGCCGAAGTGCCGTGCCTCGTCGACGAAAGCGGTATCCAGCCGACCTTCGTCGGCGCATTGCCACCGCAGCTGACGGCCCTGATGCGCACGAACATCAACGTTCAGGAACTCACCGTTCAGGCCCTGATGACGGAGAACCGCGAGCATCTCTACCACGCCGCCATGATGGATCCGCATACCGCAGCCGAGCTCGATCTCGATCAGATCTGGTCTTTGGTGGACGATCTGCTGATCGCGCACAACGAGTGGATTCCGCAGTGGGCGCGCATCGAAAAGAAGGTCCGCGCCGCCTGACCGGATAGAGATAGCGCGCGACCTCCTCCCGGGTCGAGACGACACCGTCGCCGCCGCGCTGACGGACCGGATGGCACGCCTTGCCCATCCGGTCCGTTGATTTCATGGAGAGGCCGCTGACAACCGCCTCTGGCCCAAAGAAAAAGCGCCGGAACCTTGCAAGGGTTCCGGCGCCTCGACATTCGACGTCCGTGATCGCTATCGAATCCGCTTGCCGTCTTCCGCAAACAGCAGCGCCCGTGTCGGGTCGAAGCCCGCCTTCAGCACGTGGCCGGCCGAAAGGCCGCGGCCGTTGCGGGTGGTGACAACGATGGTTTCGCCGGAGGTCGAGCGGCCATAGGCGAAGGTTTCGCCGCCCAGATGCTCGAACATATCGATGGTGATCGACAGGCTGTCTTCGCCTGCATCGGTGAAATGCTCCGGCCGGATGCCGAGGCGGATCGGCGTGCCGGCGGAGGGCACGGCACCTTGCAGGGGTACGGCGATCTCCTTGTTGGCAAAGCCGTCGAGCGTGACGAGGGCCGAGGTGCCGCTGGCGCCGATCACCCGGCCGGCAAAGACGTTCATGCGCGGCGAGCCGATGAAGCCGGCGACGAAGAGGTTGGCGGGATCGTCATAGAGATCGAGCGGCGCTCCGACCTGCTCGACAATGCCGGCGCGCAGCACCACGATCTTGTCGGCGAGCGTCATGGCCTCCACCTGATCGTGCGTGACGTAGACGATGGTGGCGTTGAGTTCCTTGTGCAGGCGGGCGATCTCCACCCGCATGTGGACGCGAAGCTCCGCATCGAGGTTCGACAGCGGCTCGTCGAACAGGAACACGTCGGGCTCGCGCACGATGGCGCGGCCGATGGCGACGCGCTGGCGCTGCCCGCCCGAGAGCGCCTTCGGCTTGCGGTCCATCAAGGGTCCGAGCTCGAGGATCTTTGCGGCCGCATCGACCCGGCGGGCGATCTCCGCCTTGTCCTGGCCCGCGAAACGCAGTGCGAAACCCATGTTCTCCCGCACCGTCATATGCGGGTAGAGCGCATAGGACTGGAAGACCATGGCGATCCCGCGTTTCGAGGGATCGACGTCGTTCATCACCTGCCCGCCGATCTCCAGCATGCCCGAGGTAATGTCTTCGAGGCCCGCAATCATGCGCAGCAGCGTGGACTTGCCACAACCCGACGGTCCGACGAAGACGACGAACTCGCCTGATTTGATGTCGAGATCGACGCCCTTGATGACGTCGAGCGCGCCGAATGTCTTGCGGATGTCCTTGAGGGTGACGTCGGCCATGCCGGCTCCTATGCGCTGACGGTGAAGGTGACGGTCTGGCCTGCGAACAGGCCGCACTCCGCCGAAAGCGTGATCGTGCCGGCCTCGTCGCCCGCCTCCAGCCAGAAGCCGGTCACGCCGCCCTTGAAGCTCTGCAATGACGGGCCGATGATGCGGCCGGGGCCGTCCACAGCAAAGCGGATCGGCTCCTCGAAGAAGGGCAGGATATTGCCGCCCTGATCGCGCACGCGGGCGATGACGCGGACGGCATCCTTCTCGCCGGCCCGCAGCGCCGTGTCGTCGGGCGCAATCTCCAGCGTCGTCGGCAGCGGATCGGCGGGCAGAACCACGGTCTTCACAGCCTTGCCGCCGACATAACCGGTGATAACGCCATCCCGCCAGATGCGGCCCCAGGTGCCGAATTCGGACGGCGTGACGTTGCGCATGTCGAGAATGACGGGGGGATGTGCAAGGTGCGGATAGGTTTCGCGGTCGGGCTCGATGCGCTTCGGCTCGAAGTCGCCGAATGTGATCTCGAGATAGTCGCAGTTCGTCAGGATGATCAGCGGCAGGACGCCGCCGATATTGCGCTCACCGCGCGCCCAGTAGGTTACCGGCTGCAACACCACGCCGCCTTCCGGATCGCCTTGGGACGAATAGGCATAGGCCGCAAGCTTCGGCTCGCGGAAGATGTCGAGTACCCCGTGATAGCAGACGCGGTCGCCGGAGCCGAAATCCTTGTGGGTGTTGTAGTCGAACATGCACCAGCCCGTGGACCCCGAGATATCGTCACGACCGGCGACCGCATCGAGGATGAGCAGGTGGCGCGTGACGTGCTCGGCCTGCCGCTGCTCCTGGTCGAAGCGCTTGGTCGGATACATGTGGCCGTTATATTCGGTGATCATATAGGGGATAGGCCTGGTGATGCCCGTCGTTTCCACCCGGTCGCGCAGCACCACGCGGCCACGATTGTTGCCCGGCATCTCCTCCTGACCGAGGATGAAGTCGTTCATGGTGTAGACGTCTTCCAGCAATTCCGAATTGGTGATGAACCGCACGCCGCCGGTCTGGCGGGTGGTGTCGAGTTCGCGCGCCAGCCGGTTGGTCTCGGCGTAGAAATCGTGGTCGTCCTGGCTCTCGTTGATGCGAACGCCCCAGATGATGATGGAGGGATGGTTCCAGTCGCGCTCGATCATCCGGCGAACGTTCTCGACGGACTCCCTCTTCCAGGCCTCGCCGCCGATATGCTGCCAGCCGGGAATTTCCTCGAACACAAGAAGGCCGATATCGTCGCAACGCTCGATGAAGCTCTTCGCCTGCGGATAGTGCGAGGTGCGTACGATGTTGCAGCGAAGGTCGAATTTCAGGATGTCCGCATCCTTTTCCTGCGCCCGTCGGCCCATGGCATAGCCGGAATAGGGCCAGGCCTGATGCCGGTTAAGCCCGCGCAGCTTCAGCGGCTTGCCATTGAGCCGGAACCCGTCCGGCGTGAACTCCGCGGTGCGGAAGCCGAAGCGGGACGACAGAGCATCGGCCCCGGCGGCAGTCTCCAGTTCCGCTGTCAGTGTGTAGAGCACGGGATTGTCGATATCCCAGAGGGCGAGGCCTGTGAGCCCGGCGATCGTGAGCGTCGTGCTCTCTCCCGCGACATCCGCCGTGGCCTTGCCGACCACAGCACCTGCCTTGTCGGCGATGGAGACGCGGATGGTGCCTGTTGTGGGCAGGCTCCGTGGATTGGCAAGATCGACGCGAACCGTGACCGTGCTCGCCGAGAGCGCCTCGGGTGTTTCGATCTTCATGTTGCGGATCGAGATCGGGCTTGCGACCTTGAGCCAGACATCGCGATAGATGCCGGCATAGCAGAGGTAGTCGATCATACCGCCAAAAGGAGGAATGTCCGGGTTCTCGGAACCGTCGATCTTGACGGTGACGAGGTTGTCGCCCGGCTTCAGCCCGTCGGTCAGCCGGGCTTCGAACGGCGTATAGCCGTCGCGGTGGGAGGCGATCTTCTCGCCGTTCAGATAGACCTCGCTATCGGCCATCGCGCCATCGAAAACGAGAGACACTTCGCGGCCTTCGAAGCCTTTATCCCACGCAATGACCTTCTGGTAGGTGAAGGCCTTCTGGTAGCTCGTCTCGTCGAAGTAGTTGTAGGGCAGTTCCACGGCGGTATGCGGCAGGCGCACCGTCTCGCCGCGGAGGGGCTGGCCGGCTTTGGCGGCGTCGAACCCCTCGCTGAAGATCCAGTTGCCGTTGAAGCTTTCATACATACGCATTGTCGACATCCTATTTCACAGAACCGAGCATGCCGGCCACGAACTGGCGCTGCATGACGAAGAAGACGAGAAGGGTTGGAAGCGTGGCGAGGATCGTGCCGATCATGACCACGCCGAAATCGGGGTAATAGGCCGAGGCCAGCGACGAGACGACGAGGGTGATCGTCTTCGTATCGTTCGACTGGAGAACGATCAGCGGCCACAGATAATTGTTCCAGTTCATCATGAAGACGATGACGAAGGCGGCGGCATAGGTGGACCGCATCACGGGAACGTAAATGTAGAGGAAGATCTGCCATTCCTTCAGACCATCGACCTTGGCGGCGTCCCTGAGTTCGGTCGGAAAGGCCTTCGTCGCCTGACGGAAGTAGAAGATGATGAAAGCGGAGGCGACCGTCGGCAGCAGGATCGCGATGTGCGTGTTGATCAGCCCCGCCTTGCCCATCATCATGAACAGCGGGATCATCAGGGCCGCAAACGGCACCATCAGCGTCAACAGCACCAGCGAATAGAGACGGTCGCGCATCTTCGAGCGGAACATCTCGAAGCCGTATCCGGCAAGGGACGACACCGCGATCGTCAGCAGCGTGGCGAGGATCGCCACCTTGGCCGAACTCCAGAACACGAGCGGCACATCGACCTGCGCGAAGAAGTTCGCGACATTGTTGGAAAAAGCGCGGCCGAACGTCGCCTTGCCCTTGATGATGTCGATCGAAGTGTTGGTGGAGGAAATCACCATCCAGAGGAAGGGGAAGACCGAGACGAAGGCTGCGACCGACAGGGCGACATAGGTCGCGGCACGTGGCAGGGCACGGGAGACGGGGATGGCAGTCATGAGCGCTCCCTTGCGGCATAGAATTGCAGGAAGGACAGCACCGCCACCATGACGACGATCACATAGGAGATCGTCGCGGCATAGCCGAAGCTCGGCATGTAGCGGAAGGTGAGATTGTAGATGTAGAGCGACAGGGTGATCGTCGCATCTGCCGGCCCGCCCTTGCCTTCGGTCAGGTTATAAACCTCGTCGAAGAGCTGGATCGTGCCGATGGTGGAAATGATGGTGGTGAACAGGATCACCGGTTTCAGCATGGGAATGGTCAGGTGCACGAACCGCGCCCAGGCCGGCACGCCGTCGATCCGGGCGGCCTCGTAGATCGAGCGGTCGATGTTCTGCAGGGCGGCAAGGTAGAAGATCATGTTGTAACCGGTCCACCGCCAGGTGATGGCGAGGATGACGAGTACCTTCGCCCAGAAGGGCTCCGTCAGCCAGCCGATAGGCTTGCCGATGATGCCGACCGCGAGAAGCGCCTGGTTGATGACGCCATCGATCGAAAACATGCTCTTGAACAGGATGGAATAGGCAACCAGCGATGCGACGCAGGGCAAGAAAATGGCCGTGCGGAAGACGCCCGCGAACTTCAGTCGGTCGGTGTTCAAAAGCGAGGCGAGCATCAGCGCGAGCACGATCATGATCGGCACCTGCACGACGAAGAAGATCGTCGTGTTGGTCAGCGCCTTCAGGAACACCGGATCGCCACTCAGCCGCGTGATGTTTCCAAAGCCCGCGAACTTCATCATCATTCCCCGGCCCGAGAAGAACGAGAGATAGAGCGAGCGGAAGATGGGGTAGATGAGGAACAGGCCGATCAGGCCGATGGCGGGCGCGATGAACAGCCAGCCGTTGACGTCGTAATAGCGCTTCAGCCCGCGTGTTCGCGCGCCGCCTGTTTTCGCGTGAGCCATGGTTTCGACCGGTCCCTGTTGGGTGAAGAGTGCGCTTCAGCCCCGGCCCACCGGGTCGGGGGATAAGCCGGTGCCGCGCCGGGAGGGAGGCGCGACACCGCAGCGCGGTCGGGAGGAACCGCTTACTGGATCTGGCCTTCGGCCTGAGACTGGATTTCCTTCAGCACCGTGGGAATGTCGGCACCTTGGGCCAGCGACGGCAGGTGCGCCGTCACGGCGGTGTCGACCTCGTTGGTAAAGATGCCGTAATTGACCGGCGGCACCTTCGAGAGCCAGTCCGAGAAATTCTGCCACACCTTCTCGCCGCCGAAAAACGGGTCCGCCAACATGTAGGCATCGCCCGTACGGGCCGCCATCAGCGAACCCACAGCGCCGCGCGTCGTCAGGATGTCCTGATAGAACGAGATATCCTTCGCATAGATCGCGTTGAGGAAGTCGATGGCTTCTTTTTTCTCGGGCGAGCTTTCGATGACATACCAGCTCGAGCCGCCGAGGTTGGAAGCGTGGGTCGCCCCCTCGATACCGAGGCTTGGCAGTGGTGCGACGCCCCATTTCCCCGACTGGTCGGCCTGAGCCTTGACCGTCCCGGTGATCCAGACGCCGGTCGTGACCGTCGCGACATCGCCTGATGTGAACGTGCCGACCCAGTCCGTCCAGCCAGCGGCTGGCTTGTGGATGTTCGCCTTGAGGATTTTCTGCTGCGTCTCCAGCGCCGCCTTCAGCGCCGTGTTGTTCTCGATGCTCAGATTGCCCTCGGCATCGAAATACCACTGGCCCGCCGACTGCATGAGGATGCGCGTGAAGCCGGCATCGGTGATATCGAGACCGAGCATCTTCTTGCCGGTCTTTTCCTCGACCACCTTGCCGATCTCGATGAAGCGATCCCAGGTGATATCCTGCATGTCGGACGGCTTGAAGCCGGCTTGCTCCAGATAATCCTTGCGGTAGTAGAGGCCCGTCACGCCACTGTCGAACGGCATGCCGTAGACCTGATCGTCCACCGTCATCAGCTTCACCTTGTAGGGCGCGAAGCTGGAATAATCGACCGTACCGGACATCGGCGCAAAGGCCCCGGGGAAGGACTGAAGGTATTTCTGCGCGCCGTAATCCTCAATCAGAACGATATCGGGAAGCGCATCGGTCGTGCCGGACGTCAGCGCCGTCTGTAGCTTCTGCTCGACATCGGCCTTGGCGAAGTCAACGATGTTGAACGTGGTCTCCGGGTGCTTCGCCGTATAGCGCGCACCGGCTTCCTTCATGATTGCGACATTGAAATTGGGGTCCCAGCACCACACGGTGATCTCGCCGGCAAAGGCCGCGGTAGTGGCGAAGAAGCTCGTGCCCGCCAGAGCAACGGCTGCGAAGGTCCTGGAAATACGCTGAAAATGCATGGTCTTCCTCCCTGAAGTCCCGATGGCTGAGACAGCTCCACCTGTCTTGTGAGGGAGTATTTCCTAAACTTTGCCCAAGAGCAACAGAAATTTAGTAAATATTTATCGCACTGCAAAAGTGTTCTGCTGCGACTGCGGTCACGGACCTTCCGGAGTCCGACAGCTGCCACGCCAGATCGTCTCGGTCGGGATCGTCACCATCTTGGCATAGCTGCGACCGCCCAACCGCTCGAGCAGCAGGTTGACTGCGGTCTCGCCGATATGCTCCCCGTGGATCTTCACAGTCGACAGCGGCGGCGTCAGGAACTGCGCCACGGGAATATCGTTGAAGGAAACGATCGCCACGTCGTCGGGGATCGACAGGCCAGCCTCGCGCGCGGCACGGTAGGTGCCGATCGCCATATTGTCGTTCGCAGTCAGGATAATATCGGGAAGCGGGCGCCGGGACAGGAGCTGGCGCGCGAGTTCGTAGCCGGTTTCGAGCCGCAGATTCTGCCCGGAATCGCAGCTCTCGCCAAGCACCAGCAGCTCTGCGTCGAAGGTGCCACGCGCCGTCTGCCAGTCGATATAGGCCTTGCAGCGCCGCTCGCCAAACTGCTGGGTTTCCCCGTTCAGGTGCTCGTAGCTGCCAATGAAGGCGATCCGCTCATAGTCGAGATGATGAAGCGTATCCAATACCTTGTGCGTCGCGGCAACGAGATCGCTATGCACGCAGTCGAAGCGATCAGACGATGGCACGAAATCGGCGAACACAACATGGCGACAATGTTCGTCGAGCCAGGCGATTTCATTGTCCGAGTGCTTGCCGATCACGATCACACCGGCAACGTCCGCCAGAAGCGCTGCGTCCGGCAGGGTATCGGAGTGAAAGACCTTGACGATATCGGTGCGCAACTCGCGACACCGGTTCTCGATGCCGAGGCGAACGCCGACATAATAGGGGTCGGCCACCTCGTCGGACGGCTCGAGAAAATGAACGATGGCAAGCCTCTGAAGGATGCTTCGCTCCGTGCCGCCATAATGACCAGCGCCGTTCTGCGCCGCCTCCTGCTGCAAAGCCTCGCTCTGACGGGCGCGGTTGCGGGGGGTGGCGTAATTCAGCGCCTCTGCCGTCTCGATGATCGCCTGCCGCTTGGCGGCGGAAATCGAGAGAGCGGGATCGTAGTTCAGGACGCGGGACACCGTCGCGGAGGACACGCCGACAGCTTTCGCAATTTCCTTGATGGTGACCATGAGATGCTGAAGCTCGATGCTGAAAGCCGGTGACGGGACGAAGCAACTTGCCTCATTGCCAACCGGCTGTCAGTAAATATTTACTCGTTTGCGCGTCGGCATCGGCGATTTTTACCGTATGTCCGCTCCGCCATGCTGTTCATCCATGGCAGAGACTGATCGCGCCTCTTCACGCAATGGCAACGATCTCCAGCTCATGACCATTGACGCTGAAAACATCGCCTACGGCCTTGCCCATCAAAAGGGCCGCCACCGGCGAGACATGCGAAATCGTCCCGCCCTTTGGATCCGCCTCATCCTCGCCGACGATCCGGTAGGTCTGAACGCGGCCGTCATCGCGGGAAAACGTGACGGTGCTGCCAAAGGCCACGGCGGCCGAGGACGTCGGTTCCGGCATGACCTGCGCGGAGCGGATGCGAGCCTGGAGATAGCGCAGGTCCCGCAGCGGCGTTGCCGTCTGCCGGCGTTTCTCGTTGACGTCTTCGATCAGGTTCGCCGCGGTATAGGCGGTCCGCGCCTGCTCCAGCTGCGCCTCCAGCGCCGCGAAACCCTGTTGCGTCACGAGGTTCGGATGCGCCGAGATCGGACGGTCGGGAACGAGCGTTTCCGATGCGGTCTCGAAGCTTTCCTCCTTGGTAAAGGCGACACTCATTCCAGACCTCCCTGCATTACGCCGCGATCAGGCGACAGCCGCGACGTCTGCCCGCTCGGCCAGCGCCTCGGCGACGGCGATCTCCGCCAGAGCCAGGGCGGCCTCGCGCGTGCGGGCGGCCGCGATGAAGCGGCCCTTGTGGCAGAAGCTCGCGCCGGCCACGCCGCTGGCCGCTTCAAGATCGGTATTCGTCAGCCCGGCCCAGGCGACAGGCAGGTCGGCACGAAGCTCGAAACCCTCATCCGCGCGGCGAATGCCCGTGACACACCAGTCCTTGTCGCGCGGGTGCACGACGAAGAGCAGCTGATCGGCTCCAGCCTTCACCACCGCCGAACGGAACGGCATGCCGAGCGGAAGCTCCAGAATATGCCCCTGCCCTGCCGCCTCGATCGCGCTCATGACCAGCGCCTCCGCCCGCAGCTTGGCTGCAGACTTGCCAATGCTGGCCTCCACGAAACTGCGCGCGATAGCGAGCGCTGCGTGAAAATTCCGGGTTTCCGCGTCCGGATCGGTCTCGTCGAAGACGGGCTTCAGCGTTTCCAGCAGGGCCGGAAGCGTTAGGCCTGCGAGAACGCCTGCCGTCGAAGGGCTGAGCGCGCCGTTATCGACCAGATCGACCGGCAAAACGAAGCTGCCGTCGAAGGCGGCATGGATTACCGCGACATGCGCCTCGGGAACGCCGGACGCACGGAGATAGTCCTGTCCGAAATGCCGCCAGACCAGGCCGAAGGAACTGTAGGGCTGGCCATCGTCCCGCACCGGCGCCCCACGCTGGTGATGGTCGAAGATGCGCGTCTCAGCGTCATAGGCGCCGCCGACATCGTAGACGATCCTGTCCGCGCCCGTCGTGATCCACTCCGGCGCCCGGCTGCGAACGATCCGCGCCTCGGGATAAAGTCGTGTCAGGATGACGCTCGAGAGAAGTTCATCCGCATGGAAGCCACCGGAATGGGTGACGAGATAGATAGGGGTCATGCCGGATGCCTTGTTCTGTCGGGATGTTTGCGCTTGCGCGAGCCCATCAGATAGACGCTTCGCCCCCCGATCTCAACCGGTATTGAAAGCGCTCTTCACGCCGCCGCGCTGTCGGCGGAGGCCGGTTCATCGGCGTTTGCGACCTTCGGCTTGCCGTAGAGGCCGAGATTGGCATCTCCCCACTGCTTCAGCGTCAGCAGCACGGGCTCCATCGATCGGCCGAGCGGCGACAGGCTGTACTCCACCTTCGGCGGAACCTGTGCATAGACCTTGCGCGAGATCAGGCCGTCCTCTTCCATCTCGCGCAGCTGGTTGGTCAGCATGCGCTGCGTCGCGTTGGGGATGGTCTTGCGGATCTCGTTGAAACGCAGCGTACCCGACAGCAAATGGAAAAGGATGACCGATTTCCATTTGCCGTCGATCAGCCCGATGGCCGCTTCCACCGAGCAGCCCGGACTGCAATCGAACCGGGAATGCCGAACCTTCGCCATGACGGTATCCTTTTCGACACTATGTACGCTCGTTGTGCGTATTTCATTCCTCCGAATGTATGCACATATTATGCTCGAAGCAACCGGATCGACCGGCGCAACAGGACGAGGAATCCGATCATGAGAGCAGTCGCCTACACCAAGGCCGGCACCATCGAACGCAACGACGCGCTCATCGATGTCGAAATCTCCAAGCCCACGCCCGGGTCCCGCGATCTACTGGTCGCAGTCGACGCGATCTCCGTGAACCCGGTGGATACGAAGATCCGGAAAAACGTGTCGCCCGAAGCTGGCGCGCAGAAAGTGCTCGGCTGGGATGCGGTCGGTCGGGTCGTGGAGGTGGGCGCCGCCGTCGTAGCGTTCAAGCCCGGCGATGCGGTCTACTATGCCGGTTCTCTGCTGCGCCCGGGTGCAAACAGCGAATTCCATCTGGTCGATGAGCGGCTGGTGGGCCGGAAGCCGTCGTCTCTATCGAATGCCGAAGCCGCCGCTTTGCCGCTCACAGCCATCACTGCGTGGGAAATGCTGTTCGACCGTCTCGACGTGCGCAAGCCAGTCGCGGGCGCGGCAGACGCCATTCTCATCATTGGCGGCGCCGGCGGTGTCGGATCGATCGCCATCCAGCTCGTGCGTGCCCTCACGGGCCTGACCGTCATTGCGACGGCGTCCCGCCCGGAAACGCGGGATTGGGTCAGTGCGCTCGGCGCGCATCACTTCATCGACCACAGCAAGCCGCTCGCAGACCAGATAACCGCGCTCGGCATCGGCGCCCCGGCCTTCGTGTTCTCTACCACGGAAACGCACCGTCATCTCGCGGAGATCGTCAGCCTGATCGCCCCGCAAGGCCGCTTCGGCCTGATCGATGATCCGGAAAGCCTTGATGTCATCGGCTTCAAGCGCAAGGCCGTATCTATCCACTGGGAGTTGATGTTCACCCGCTCGATCTTCGAAACGCCCGATATGGACGAGCAGGGCAAGCTGCTCACAGAGGTTGCCGCGCTGATCGACGCCGGCAAGATCCGCACCACCGTGACGGAGGTACTGCGACCGATCAATGCCGAGAACCTGAAACAAGCGCATGCCGTGATCGAAAGCGGCAAGGCGCGCGGCAAGATCGTGCTCGAGGGCTTCTGATCTCGGCCCCCTGCCGACGTCCGACAGGGGACAAATGCCGCCTCGCGGCAGCAACTCGCGCAATGGCGCAAGGCGCCGATCTCCCACGAGAGATCACGGATCCGGACTTTCACGTCCTGCCACCGACCGTCATCGACGTCGCTCCTCGTGGAGAAACAAGCGGGCCTCCAGATCATCGCGCAGGCTTTCCAGCCGCAGGACCTGTCTTACTCCTGCCATTTCGTTTCTCCGGCGAAGTTGCTTTTCCGCACTCTCCCAACTGCGGCTCGGAATGCCGCGGCGAGGATCCAGTCGGTGGTTATGGCGGATTGGTCGCAGCCATCGCCACCCAGGGCTGCCGGCCTCGGTGATCTCCTGGATATCTGCGGTGGAGAAATCCGCCCGGTCGATCTTCACCGCGTCAGACCACCCGAGATCGGCAAGCGCCAGCTTCACGCCGCGCGCGAACACGTCACAGGGCCTAAAGATCACGGCAATATCGGGTTTGCCTGAAGCGCCGCCTTGGCCTGATCTGCGGTTGTCGCAGCGGTGGTATCGCTGACACCGCCGAAATGCACCTTATGTTCGATACCGGGAATTGCCGCCCTCACCTTTCCCAGACACCGTTGCGGCGGTCGAGCGGCACGAAGTCTGCGACATAGACGTAGCCCGCCTTGAAGGCCGTCCCATTGTACTTGCTGGTTTGTCGAGAGCGAATTCGGCGAGGCGGTGGTCGGATTGCTCTGCCTGCGGGTTCTTCGGAATGACGTCGAAGTCGATCACCTTGATGCTCCTTCTCACCGGTTGCAACTGATCCCGGCCGCAGGCCGCTCGATCTCGTCCGGCCTTATCCTTCCGGACGGCACGACGGCCGCCCAGCGGGTCGATCCTTCTTTCCTTCCGATTGGCCGATCCAGTCTTTGGGAAACGTCCCCATTCCGGTCGTCATCATGGCCGCGCTCGCCACCGTCTTCACCGGAAAGACCCGCTTCGGTCGCGTCCTGTTCGTCACGGGCGGCAATGAGATCGCTTCACGCCCTTTCCTGCACGCAGGACGTCATCAAGGGTGCCGTCCTCGTCGGAGCGCTGGCGCTGACCTAAGGGGTGCGCGGAGCCGGCTTTAGGCCACCGTTCTCCAGAACGCCGTTCGCCGGCTGACGCATGTGCATCAGCCGGCGGGATCTCGATATTGGAAGGTTCACCGCCATCCGGAACAAGCCCGGATGGCGGTGTGTGTCTTAGATCTGCTGGTAGGCGATGACGATAGCGTTCATCTGCTCCGTGTCGAACGCGGCGACCTGGGTCATCGTGAAGGCCCGTACCTGCGTGGTCGACAGGTTACCGATATCCGCCGTCGAGAGCCCTGCCAGTGCCCGGAGGTTGATGGCAGCGATATCGCTCGTCGAGAAGGCCAGGAGGTCCTGCGAGGACAGAGCAGCGATCGCTGCCGAGCCAAGCACAGACACCTGGGTAGCTGTCAGCGCACCGATCTGTTCGGATGACATGGCATCCAGCTGCGCGGTCGAGAGCGCGGCAACAGCGCCGGTGCCCAAGGCTGCGACCTGATCGGTCGAAAGCGAGGCCAGACCGTCTGTGGTGAGCGCGCCAACTTGGGCCGCCGTCAGGACCTTGACCTGTGCTGTCGTCAGACCATCGATCTGGGCCGTCGAGAGCACCTTGATCTGGGCCGTGCCGAGAGCGCTGGCCTGTGCCGTCGTCAAACCACTCAGCTGGGTCGATGTCAGGGCCGCGATGTTCGCCGTCGAGAGGCTCGACAACACTCTGGCGCTGAGAGCCGAGATTTCCGTCGACGAGATCGTTGCCATGTCGACGGTTTCAAGGCCTGCAGCCGCTGCCGACGAAAGCGCCGCCAGCTGCTTGGTGTCGAAGGCATCGAGCTGAACGCTGCTCAGAGCACCGATCTGCGTGGATGTCAGGGAGGCGATCGCGGCCGTGCTCAGCACTGCGACCTGATCGGTCGAGAGCGAAGCCAGGCCGTCCGTTGTCAGAGCGCCGACCTGAGCCGCCGTCAGGACCTTGACCTGTGCCGTCGTCAGGCCGTCGATCTGTGCCGTCGAGAGCACCTTGATCTGAGCCGTCCCGAGGGCACCCGCCTGTGCGGTCGTCAGACCGCCGAGCTGGGTCGACGTCAGAGCCGCGATGTTCGCCGTCGAGAGGTTCGACAGCACCTTCGCGTTCAGAGCGGAGATTTCCGTCGACGAGATCGTTGCTATGTCGGCGGTTTCAAGGCCGGCTGCTGCTGCAGGCTGCAGGGCCGCCAGTTGCTTGGTATCGAAGGCACCAAGCTGCACGCTGGTCAGAGCGCCGATCTGCGTGGAGGACAACGCTGCGACCACGGCGGTGCTCAGCACTGCGACCTGATCGGTCGAGAGCGAAGCCAGGCCGTCCGTGGAGAAAGCGCCGACCTGTGCCGCCGTCAGAACCTTGACCTGTGCTGTCGTCAAGCCGTCGATCTGTGCCGTCGAAAGCACCTTGATCTGAGCCGTACCGAGTGCGCCGGCCTGTGCGGTCGTCAGACCGCCAAGCTGGGTCGACGTCAGGGCCGCGATGTTCGCCGTCGAGAGCTTCGACAACACATTGGCGTTGAGGGCCGAGATTTCCGTCGAAGAGATTGCCGCCATGTCGGCCGTTTCAAGGCCGGCGACGGCTGCCGGCGACAGCGCCGCCAGCTGCTTGGTGTCGAAGGCATCGATCTGCACGCTGGTCAGAGCGCCGATCTGCGTCGAGGTCAGGGAGGCGATCGCGGCCGTGCTCAGCACTGCGACCTGATCGGTCGAGAGCGAAGCCAGGCCGTCCGTTGTCAGAGCGCCGACCTGAGCCGCCGTCAGGACCTTGACCTGTGCCGTCGTCAGGCCGTCGATCTGCGCGGTGCTGAGGGTGCGCATCTGGGCAGCGGTCAAGGCGCCGGCCTGTGCCGTCGTCAGGCCGGCCAGCTGGGTGGATGCCAGGGCAGCGAAGTTCGCCGTGGACAGGCTGGCGAGCGTCTTGGTGTTGAGGGCGGAAATCTCGGTCGAGGAGATGGCCGCGATGTCGGCGGTTTCCAGGCCGGCAACGGCCGTGGACGTCAGGGCTGCCAGCTGCCTGGTGTCCAGGGCACCGATCTGGGTCGTCGTCAGCGCAGCGATCTGGGTGGAGCTCAGCGCACCAATGGCGGCCGAGCTGAGCGCGGCAACCTTGTCGGTGGCAAGCGTTGCAATGACGCTCGACGACAGGCCGGTAACGGCCTTGGCGCTGAGCACGGCAATCTCGCTGGTCGAGAAGGCCTCGAGGTCTTCGGATGCAAGGACTGCCAGATCTTCGGAGCCGAGTTGCGCGATCTGTGCCGCATTGAGCGCGCCGATCTGGGCGGAGCTCATGGCGCTCAGCTGGGCCGTCGAGAGGGCGGCAATCGTCTTGACGTCCAACGCTGCGACCTGATCGGTCGAGAGCGAGGCGACACCATCCGTGGTGAGCGCGCCGACCTGGGCCGCCGTCAGGACCTTGACCTGCGCCGTCGTCAGGCCGTCGATCTGGGCCGTCGAGAGCACCTTGATCTGGGCCGTGCTGAGCGCACCGGCCTGTGCGGTCGTCAGACCGCCGATCTGGGTGGACGTCAGGGCTGCGATGTTCGCCGTCGAGAGGCTCGACAGGACCTTGGCGCTGAGGGCCGAGATTTCCGTCGACGAGATCGTTGCCATATCGGCCGTTTCAAGGCCGGCGACGGCTGCAGCCGACAGGGCTGCAAGCTGCTTGGTGTCGAAAGCACCGAGCTGCTCGCTGCTCAGAGCACCGAGCTGCGTGGAGGTCAGGGAGGCGACGGCCGCCGTGCTCAGCACTGCGACCTGATCGGTCGAGAGCGAGGCCAGACCGTCCGTGGAGAGAGCGCCGACCTGGACTGCCGTCAGGACCTTGACCTGTGCCGTCGTCAGACCGTCGATCTGGGCTGTCGAAAGCACCTTGATCTGGGCCGTGCCGAGGGCACCGGCCTGTGCAGTCGTCAGACCGCCGAGCTGGGTGGACGTCAGGGCCGCGATGTTCGCCGTCGAGAGGTTCGACAGAACTCTGGCATTCAGGGCCGAGATTTCCGTCGACGAGATCGCCGCCATGTCGGCGGTTTCAAGGCCGGCTGCTGCTGCAGGCTGCAGAGCCGCCAGCTGCTTGGTGTCGAAGGCACCAAGCTGCACGCTGCTCAAAGCGCCGATCTGGGTCGAGGACAGGGAGGCGATCACGGTCGTGCTCAGGGCGGCGACCTGATCGGTGGAGAGCGAGGCCAGACCGTCCGTGGTGAGCGCACCGACCTGTGCTGCCGTCAGGACCTTGACCTGTGCCGTCGTCAGACCGTCGATCTGTGCCGTCGAAAGCACCTTGATCTGGGCTGTGCCGAGCGCGCCGGCCTGTGCGGTCGTCAAACCACTCAGCTGGGTCGATGTCAGGGCCGCGAAGTTCGCCGTCGAGAGGCTCGACAACACTCTGGCATTGAGAGCCGAGATTTCCGTCGACGAGATCGTTGCCATGTCGGCCGTTTCAAGGCCAGCGACGGCTGCGGCCGACAGGGCCGCCAGCTGCTTGGTGTCGAAGGCATCGAGCTGCACGCTGGTCAGAGCACCGATCTGCGTGGATGTCAGGGAGGCGATCGCGGCCGTGCTCAGAACTGCGACCTGATCGGTCGAAAGCGAAGCCAGACCGTCCGTGGAAAGCGCACCGACCTGTGCTGCCGTCAGAACCTTGACCTGTGCCGTCGTCAGGCCGTCGATCTGGGCCGTCGAGAGCACCTTGATCTGGGCCGTGCTGAGCGCACCGGCCTGTGCGGTCGTCAGACCGCCGATCTGTGTGGAGGTCAGAGCCGCGAAGGTCGTCGTGGAGAGGCTCGACAGAACCTTGGCGCTGAGAGCGGAGATTTCCGTCGACGAGATCGTTGCCATGTCGGCCGTTTCAAGGCCAGCGACGGCTGCGGCCGACAGGGCCGCCAGCTGCTTGGTGTCGAAGGCATCGAGCTGCACGCTGGTCAGAGCGCCGATCTGCGTGGAGGTCAGGGAGGCAATTGCCGTGGTGCTCAGCACTGCGACCTGATCGGTCGAGAGCGAAGCGAGGCCGTCCGTGGAGAAAGCGCCGACCTGTGCCGCCGTCAGAACCTTGACCTGTGCTGTCGTCAAGCCGTCGATCTGGGCCGTCGAAAGCACCTTGATCTGAGCCGTACCGAGTGCGCCGGCCTGTGCGGTCGTCAGACCGCCAAGCTGGGTCGACGTCAGTGCCGCGATGTTCGCCGTCGAGAGCTTCGACAACACATTGGCGTTGAGGGCCGAGATTTCCGTCGAAGAGATTGCCGCCATGTCGGCCGTTTCAAGGCCGGCGACGGCTGCCGGCGACAGCGCCGCCAGCTGCTTGGTGTCGAAGGCATCGATCTGCACGCTGGTCAGAGCGCCGATCTGCGTCGAGGTCAGGGAGGCGATCGCGGCCGTGCTCAGCACTGCGACCTGATCGGTCGAGAGCGAAGCCAGGCCGTCCGTTGTCAGAGCGCCGACCTGAGCCGCCGTCAGGACCTTGACCTGTGCCGTCGTCAGGCCGTCGATCTGCGCGGTGCTGAGGGTGCGCATCTGGGCAGCGGTCAAGGCGCCGGCCTGTGCCGTCGTCAGGCCGGCCAGCTGGGTGGATGCCAGGGCAGCGAAGTTCGCCGTGGACAGGCTGGCGAGCGTCTTGGTGTTGAGGGCGGAAATCTCGGTCGAGGAGATGGCCGCGATGTCGGCGGTTTCCAGGCCGGCAACGGCCGTGGACGTCAGGGCTGCCAGCTGCCTGGTGTCCAGGGCACCGATCTGGGTCGTCGTCAGCGCAGCGATCTGGGTGGAGCTCAGCGCACCAATGGCGGCCGAGCTGAGCGCGGCAACCTTGTCGGTGGCAAGCGTTGCAATGACGCTCGACGACAGGCCGGTAACGGCCTTGGCGCTGAGCACGGCAATCTCGCTGGTCGAGAAGGCCTCGAGGTCTTCGGATGCAAGGACTGCCAGATCTTCGGAGCCGAGTTGCGCGATCTGTGCCGCATTGAGCGCGCCGATCTGGGCGGAGCTCATGGCGCTCAGCTGGGCCGTCGAGAGGGCGGCAATCGTCTTGACGTCCAACGCTGCGACCTGATCGGTCGAGAGCGAGGCGACACCATCCGTGGTGAGCGCGCCGACCTGGGCCGCCGTCAGGACCTTGACCTGCGCCGTCGTCAGGCCGTCGATCTGGGCCGTCGAGAGCACCTTGATCTGGGCCGTGCTGAGCGCGCCGGCCTGTGCGGTCGTCAGACCGCCGATCTGCGTGGACGTCAGGACTGCGATGTTCGCCGTCGAGAGGCTCGACAGGACCTTGGCGCTGAGGGCCGAGATTTCCGTCGACGAGATCGTTGCCATGTCGGCCGTTTCAAGGCCGGCGACGGCTGCAGCCGACAAGGCTGCAAGCTGCTTGGTGTCGAAAGCACCGAGCTGCTCGCTGCTCAGAGCACCGAGCTGCGTGGAGGTCAGGGAGGCGACGGCCGCC
This sequence comes from Rhizobium sp. 9140, assembly GCF_900067135.1. Lineage (NCBI taxonomy): Bacteria > Pseudomonadati > Pseudomonadota > Alphaproteobacteria > Hyphomicrobiales > Rhizobiaceae > Rhizobium > Rhizobium sp. 9140. The sequence goes on from NZ_FJUR01000002.1 coordinate 293,847, forward strand.
GTGCTCAGCACTGCGACCTGATCGGTCGAGAGCGAGGCCAGACCGTCCGTGGAGAGAGCGCCGACCTGGACTGCCGTCAGGACCTTGACCTGTGCCGTCGTCAGACCGTCGATCTGGGCTGTCGAAAGCACCTTGATCTGGGCCGTGCCGAGGGCACCGGCCTGTGCAGTCGTCAGACCGCCGAGCTGGGTGGACGTCAGGGCCGCGATGTTCGCCGTCGAGAGGTTCGACAGAACTCTGGCATTCAGGGCCGAGATTTCCGTCGACGAGATCGCCGCCATGTCGGCGGTTTCAAGGCCGGCTGCTGCTGCAGGCTGCAGAGCCGCCAGCTGCTTGGTGTCGAAGGCACCAAGCTGCACGCTGCTCAAAGCGCCGATCTGGGTCGAGGACAGGGAGGCGATCACGGTCGTGCTCAGGGCGGCGACCTGATCGGTGGAGAGCGAGGCCAGACCGTCCGTGGTGAGCGCACCGACCTGTGCTGCCGTCAGGACCTTGACCTGTGCCGTCGTCAGACCGTCGATCTGTGCCGTCGAAAGCACCTTGATCTGGGCTGTGCCGAGCGCGCCGGCCTGTGCGGTCGTCAGGCCGCTCAGCTGGGTGGACGTCAGAGCCGCGAAGTTCGAGGTGGAGAGCGTTGCAATCGACCGTGCGCTGAGGGCGGAGATTTCCGTCGACGAGATGGTCGCCATGTCTTCGGTTGCAAAGCCGGCAAGTGCGCCGGCGCTCAGTGCGCCGAGCTGAGCCGTCGTCAGGCCATCAAGCTGGCCGGAGGAAAGAGAGGCAACCTGAGCGGATGACAATGCCGCGACCTGGCTGGACACCAGCGTTGCAAGCTTGCTGCTGTCGAGAACGGCGAGCTGCCCGGCCGTCAGACCCGTTACAGCTGCAGCGGAAACCGCGCGAAGCTGTGTCGAGTTGAACGCTGCCAGGTCTTCCGTGGCGAAAGCCGCAATTTGATTCGAGGAAAATGCAGCAATCTGCAGCGACGTCAGAGCACCGACATCGCTGGTCGTGAACGACGCGATCGTGGAGGTATTCAGAGACTGAATCTGTTTAACGCTGAGAGAAGATACAATCGAGGTCATGGGTGCGCGCCTTCATCGTTCAAGGATTAATATTCTTTCCTCTCCGATGCCTGCGGCGGAAGGCGTAGCCTCGCGTCACAGAGCCTATGATGCGCCGGGCATCTTCAAACGATCGCCATGGCTGCTGCCTGCTCCATCGGGCAAGGCACAGGGTGGCGCTTATTCGAGCGGAAAGAATATCTGGAACATGGCTCATAGGAGCCTGACGTGGGGGCGGCATCATGCATGCAGAGTTAGAGACTCTGCTTCCCACACCTGGAAGTATAAAAAATTCGAAGTCTATGAATTCCCCTGCGGACGCCCCCATATCCCACGAACGGGGATACCGATCTGTCCACGTCCCAATTTGTACCGCGTCACCTTCTAATTTTCGGTTAAAACGCAACCTAAAGAAATAGTTTAAACCTCCGTCCCCTCGTTACATCGGGTAACTTGCGCGGGGGTGGCGCTTTTCAAGCCGATACAGGTCGGTCTTCCGACACGCGCCTCAGAAGCAAGAACATTTGGCCGGTTAAGCTGCTTCCGCGTCGTTGTGCGCTGCGGTCGCAAGCTCAAGGCAAGGCAACGCCGCTAAGGGTCGAGGCAGTACCGTCTTCCCAATGCGGCCTTCAGGCCCACGATCAATGTGATGTCCATGGTTATTCATAATACCTTTGCCTCAGCACACCAATCGATGCTTGCTGCCGCCCTGGAACGTGCTCGCCAACAGCAACTCTCCCTTCTGGAGCTGTTCCAGATCGCCGAGGAGCTGAACGCGAGCAACCAGAAGGCCGCGGCCGCAAAGCTGTACAACACCTGGATCGCATTCAACGACAACAGCCCGGTCCTGCATCTCGCCTACTTCAACTACTCGGTCACATTGCGGGGTCTGGACGATATGCCCGGCGCCATCAATGCGCTCCAGGCCAGCCTCAAGATCTCGCCGCTGATGGGTCAGGCACGCATCAATCTGGGCCGCACCTTCGAGGATAGCGGCCTGAACGCTCAAGCCGTGCAGCAGTGGCAGCAATATGTCGCCGCGACGCAGGATATTACGCCGGAAAAGATCGGCTATCGCCTGATGGCCCTTCAGCATATCGGCCGAGTCATGGAAGGTGTCGGCCTACTTGAGGACGCCGAAGCCATTCTGTGGCAGGCGATCGAGCTTCGTCCAGACCGCACCGAGGCGGCGCAGCATTGGCTGTCGACGCGCCAGCACCAGTGCAAGTGGCCGATCATCACCACGTCGGAATATGTGACGAGCCGCCAACTGCTGGAAGCCTTTTCGCCGCTGCCCCTCGCCTGCTACACGGACGACCCGATCTTCCAGATGGCAAAGGCCTATCGCTACAACAAGCATCTCGTCGGCCGCATCGATGCCCGCGACATGCTGCGCCCGGCGCCCGCCAAGAAGGCCGGCACAACGGAACGCCTGCGGATCGGCTACGTCTCCTCGGACCTCCGCGACCACGCCGTCGGCTTCGCGCTCAGCGAAGTGCTGGAGTTGCACGACAAGACGAGCGTCGAGGTCTTCGCCTACTATTGCGGCGAGCCCCGTACCAACGACGCCACCCAGACCCGTATCCAGGCGGCTGTCGACCACTGGCATGACATCGCCGCCCTCAGCGATCTCGATGCCGCCAGACAGATTCGCGCCGACGAGATCGACATCCTCGTGGACGTTAACGGCTACACCAAGCATGCTCGCACCAGGATCTTCGCCTACCGCCCGGCGCCTGTGATCGTGAACTTCTGTGGCTATCCCGGAACGATGGCGAGCCCGGTCCATCAATATATCATCGCCGACGAACAGATCATCCCGCCGGAAAACGAACTTTACTACACCGAAAAGGTCCTGCGCATACCCTGCAACCAGCCGGTCGACCGGAAACGCCAGATCGCGGCCAGGCCGACACGTGCGGCAGCCGGCCTGCCGGAAGATGCCTTCGTGTTTGCCTGCTTCAATGGCTCGCAGAAGACGACCGCTGCCTGCTTCACACGCTGGATGACCATCCTTGCCGCCGTTCCCGGCAGCGTGCTCTGGCTGCTCGGCGCCTCGGAGCCCGTCAACCAGCGGCTTCGGCAGATGGCGATCGACCACGGCGTCGAGCCGGATCGCCTGATCTTCGCGCCCAAGGCTCCCAACGCCTTCCACCTCGCCCGGATCGGCGTGGCGGATCTCTTCCTCGACACGTTCCCCTATGGGGCGCATTCGACGGCTGCCGACGCCGTGACCATGGGGCTGCCGGTCCTGACGCTTCGCGGCAAGGGGTTTGCGTCCCGCTTCTGCAGCAGCATCCTGCATGCCGCCGGTATTCCCGAGATGATCTGCGAAACGCCGGATGCCTATGTCGCCAAGGCCATCGCCTATGCCCGCGACCCGGAGAGCCTGCGGGCCGTGCGCCATTCGCTGCAGGCGCAGCGGGAGACCTGCGCGCTGCGCGACATCCCGGCTCTGGTGCGCCGTCTCGAAGAGCTTTACTGGCAGATGCAGGGCGAAGGCGAGCGCGGCGAGATTCCCGTGCCGCGCCTCGACAATCTCGGCATCTACTACGAGGTCGGGGTCGATTTCCTGTCCGACCCAGTCGAGTTCGAGACCGATGCGAGCTACCGGGAGCGTTACCGCCAGGAACTCGCGCAGCGGCACGCTTACGCGCCGATCGCCAGGGACACCCGCTTCTGGACCCATATCGACTGATCCAGCGTGCTGCCGGGGGGCAGATGCAGGCAACGGTAAGCGAGACCTTCCGGCACTTTGCCGCAAACAGACGAACGACGACATCGACAAGAGGGCAGGACGATATGAACCCCGTGATTTTGGTCACTTTTGCCGGCCGCCAGCAGCGGATGGAGATCCTGACCCAGTATATAAGGAAGGCGCTGGAAGCCGGGATCATCGACGAATGGCATATCTGGGATTTCACCCGTTCGGCCGAGGACCGTGCCTGGGTTACGAAGGAATTTGGTCCGGTACGCTTCATGGGTCCGAACGCCTCCTACCAGCACAAGGGCTCGCTCAGCCGTCTCTCGTCGTTCCGCACCACCGCAAAGATCCAGAGCGACCTGCACATCGCGATCGTTCCGAATGACAAGACGAGCGATGCCTACGAACTCGTTATCGGCGGCTGGAACAACACCCACTCTGCCCTTCGCCGCATCACCGAGACCGATCTCACCAGCTTCTCGCGCGACACGCATCCGTTGATCTGGACTCGCTCGACACCCGGCGTTCTGTCCCCCGGTCTGGCCAATCACGTCGTTCTGAACCTGGATGAAACAGGCGTTCCGACCCTCCACGTCAATGGCGTGATGGTCGGCACTTGGCCCGACATCCACCTGCCGGGCGGCGCGTCGATCATGGTTCGCGGCGGCTGGGGCTCCGACCTCGAGCTCTGCGACGTCCAGAGCCCGGTTCGCCGCTATGTCGGCAACGAGAACGAGAGCACGCCCTACTGGCAGGCCTACAGCTATTACACCAAGCGCCTCAGCGCGTTCACGGACGCCGTTTTCCTGAAATGCGACGACGACGTCGTCTATCTCGATCTCGACAATCTCAGCAAGTTCATTGCGTTTCGCCGTGACAATCCGCACTACTTCATCGTGTCGGCGAACGTGGTCAACAATGGCGTCTGCGCCTACTGGCAGCAGGAAGCGGGCTCCCTGCCCGCCACGCTCGGCCAATTCGAGCGCCCGCCAGGCGGCTTCGGCGGCAGTCTGTGGCAGAGCGCAGAGCGCGCCACCCGGCTGCACGACTACTTCCTCGGCAAGACCGAGAAGTCGCTACCCTTGCCGAGCCCCGTCATCGACTGGCACGAGCGCCAGTCGATCAACTTCATCGCCTGGCTTGGGAAGGACCTCGTCCATATGGCGCTACCGAAGTGCGATGACGAATATGCGCTGACGGTCGATCTGCCCAACTACCTGAATCGCCCGACGGCCATCTATTCCGACTTCACGGTGAGCCACTTAAGCTTCGGGCCGCAGGAAAACGGCCTGGCGCTCGAGCGACTGATCGACGGCTACGACGCGCTGATGCGCACCAACCTTGCGGCGGCCTAGAGCAATTCCGGCGGACAGGGGTTCATATGCCCTGACGTAACGACATATCCGTGCCGGATCGGCATGGGTCAAGAACGATAAAAGACGAGGAAGCGACATGGGCGGGAACGGGAAAATTGCGGTGGTCGGCGCCGGCCTTTCGGGTGCCGTCATCGGGCGCGAACTGGCGCTTGCAGGCTATAGCGTCGAGATCTTCGACGTCCGCGACCACATCGCCGGCAATTGCTACAGCGAGCGGGATGCCGATACCGGCGTGATGGTCCACATCTACGGACCGCATATCTTCCATACCGATGACGAAGAGGTCTGGAACTACGTCAACCGCTTCCAAACCTTCATGCCTTATAAGAATCGCGTGAAGACGACGGTGGACGAGCAGGTCTTCTCGCTGCCGGTGAACCTGCACACGATCAATCAGTTCTTCGGCAAGACCTTCCGGCCCGACGAGGCCCGGGCCTTTATCGAGGAGAAGGCCGACAAGACCATCGCGGATCCGCAGACGTTCGAGGAGCAGGCACTGCGTTTCGTCGGCCGCGAGCTCTATGAGGCGTTCTTCAAGGGCTACACCGAGAAGCAGTGGGGTTGTTCGCCGACCCAGCTTCCGGCGTCCATCCTCAAGCGCCTGCCGGTGCGCTTCAACTATGACGACAACTACTTCTTCCATCGTTTCCAGGGCATGCCCGAGAATGGCTATACGGACATGGTGGCCGGCATTCTCGATCATACCGGCATCACCGTCCACCTCGGCACGCGCTTCGACAAGTCGCAGAACGATGCCTACGATCACGTCTTCTATTCCGGCCCGCTCGATGGCTATTTCAACTATGAGTTCGGTCGGCTGGGATATCGAACGCTCGATTTCGAGCGTTTCACCTATGAAGGAGACTATCAGGGCTGCGCGGTGATGAACTACGGCGATCCGGATGTTCCCTATACCCGCATCACCGAGCACAAGCACTTCTCGCCCTGGGAAAGCGTTGCCGGATCGGTCTGCTATCGCGAGTTCTCCCGCCTCTGCGGTGAAGACGACG